>NZ_DASVQG010000031.1:0-5977 GCF_036389215.1 Jatrophihabitans sp. | reverse complement strand
CCGGGTGAGCCCGAGTTCGGCGCCCAGGCGGTCCAGGGCGGCGCGACGCTCGGGCGCCAGGCTGACCCGCAACAGCCGGCCGGCCGGGCGGGGGTCCGCGGCGACGGGCAGCAGCGGGGCGGACGGCTCGTCCAGGCCCGCGTAGTACGCCCGCAGCTCCGCACGCTGGGCGGCGTAGCCCGGCTGGCTGAACCAGTCGGCCTGCCAGCCGGCGTAATCCAGCGGGGTCGGTGCCTCAGGCCGAAGTGGCAGCTCAGGCTGAGGGAGCATCGCAGCGGTGCCCGCCAGCGCGGCGTACTCGGCCGACAGCGCCTGCAGCAGCAAGGTGACCGACCAGCCGTCCACGGCGATGTGGTGCAGCCGCAGCAGCAGGACCCCGCCGGTCCGGTCCTCCTCCGACCCGTCGACCCCGGGAAGCCAGCAGGCCTGCAGCATCCGCGGCTGGGCCAGGTCGAACGGCTCGGCGAACAGCCGGTCGGCGAACGCGCGCCAGTCGCTGGTCAGGAGTGAGTCCGTCTGGTCCGGCTCCAGCCAGGGGTCATACGGCTCGGCCACCAGCTGGCGCAGCTCGCCGCCGATGGGCTGGAAGCCGGTCCGCAGCGCCGGATAGCGCACCACCAGCCGCCGCAGCGCCTGCCGCAGGGCCCGGACGTCGACCGAGCCGGTCAGCCGGAAGGCGAACCCGACGTTGTAGGCGACCGAGTGCGGGTCCTGCTGCTGCAACAGCCAGAGCCGCTGCTGCTCGGAGGTGGCCGGAGCCGACGTCGCCCCGGACGGCCGGGCCGGCACCGGATAGGGCGAGTCCGCCTGGTGCCGGCCGGCCGAGATGGCCTCGGCGAGCTGCCCGAGATCGGACTGCAGGATCAGCCCGGCCGGCAGCTCGCTGCCCCAGCGCCGGCGTACCTCGAACCGCAGCCGCAGGGCCTTGAGCGAATCGCCACCGTTGGCGATCCAGCGGTCAGCCGGGCGCAGGCCGCTCACCCCGAGCACGTCGCCCGCCAGGTCGAGCACCTCCCGCTGCCAGTCGCTGGCGGCCACCGAGTCGGTGCCAGTGTCCGGCTCGGCGCGCCACGGCAGGTCCTCGCGGGCCAGCAGCGCGGTCCGGTCGACCTTGCCGTTGGCGTTGAGCGGCAACGCGTCGACCAGGTACACCCGGTGCGGGCGCATGTAGGACGGCAGGCTCGCCGCCAGGTGCCGCTCGAAGTCCTCGAAGCTCAGCGGCTGGCCCAGCACCAGGTAGGCGAGCAGTTCGGTGGCTCCCAGCCGTCCCGCCGGGCGGGTGCAGACGTAGGCCTGGCGCACCGCGGGGTGAGCGATGAGCTGGCGTTCCAGCTCCTCCGGCTCGATCCGGAAGCCACGCACCTTGACCTGGCGGTCGGTCCGCCCGAGGTACTCAACCAGGCCGGCGGCGTTGCGGCGCACCAGGTCGCCGGTTCGGTAGTAGCGGGTGCGGCCGCCGTCCAGCCACGGCAGCCGGACGAAGCGCAGCGCCGTCTCCTCCGGCAGGTTGCGGTAGCCGGCTGCGACCGCCTCGCCGCCGAGGTACAGCTCGGCCGTCTCGCCGGCGGCGGCCAAGCGCCCATCGGGTGGCCCGTCCGCGGACGCCGACGCGTCCCAGACCACCAGCACGGCCTCGGTGCCGGGCAGCGGCACCCCGATCGGCACCAGGTCGGCGTCGAAATCGCGCGGGATGGCATGGCAGAGCGCGAACGTCGCGGTCTCGGTCGGCCCGTAGCCGTTGTACAGCTGGGTGGGGCTGTCGGGGTTGTCGCGGTACCAGCGCCGGATCAGGGTGGCGTTGAGCTGGTCGCCGCCCACCAGCAGCTGGCCGACGCCGGCGAAGCAGTGCGGCACCTGGTCGACCACCGCGTTGAACAGCGCCGCGGTGATGAACATGGTGTCGACGCGCTCGGCCAGCAGGGCCGCTGCCAGCAGCTCCGGCGTCTGCACCGTCTCCTCGCCGAGGATCACGCAGCAGCCGCCGGTCAGCAGCGGCACCCAGACCTCGAAGCTGATCGCGTCGAACGCCGGGTTGGACAGGCAGCCGAAGCGGGCCGAGTCAGCCAGCCGGAGGTAGCCGGGCCGGGCGAGCCGCAGGACGCTCACGTCGAACACCTCGACGCCCTTGGGACGGCCGGTGGTGCCCGAGGTGTAGAAGACGAAGGAGATCCGCGGGTCGCCGGCCACCTCGGTGTCGTTGCCGGCCGCGGTCCCGGCGGCAGTGCCGGCCACCTCGTCGGCGGCATCGCCGGCCGCACCGTCGGCGTTGTCCTGTGCCCGGCAGCTGCCGAGCAGCTGGGACACCGCCAGCGGGCGCACCCCGTCCGGCAGCTCGGCGCCGGCGCCGTCCCGGTCGATCAGTGCCACGCACGCCGAATCGGTCAGGATGTGCCGCCGGCGCTCGGGCGGGCTCTGCGCGTCCAACGGCACCACCACCGCACCGGCCCGCAGCACGCCGAGCATCGCGCAGACCAGCTGCCAGGACCGTGGCAGGCAGACCGCGACCGCGTCCCCGGGGGAGACCCCGTTGCGACGCAGGCCTTCGGCCACGGCAGCACTGGCCGAGGCCAGCTCGGCATAGTCCAGCTGCCGGTCGCCGTCCACCACCGCGACGGCGTGCGGCGTCCGGCGTGCCTGGGCCAGCACCCCGACGGCCAGTGCGGAGACAGCTGTCACGGCCGCAACCCTCCGACCGAGTCGGTCAGCACCGGCTCAGCCGAACCAGCCGGCTCAGCCGAACCAGCCGAACCAGCCGAACCAGCCGGCTCAGGCTCGGTGGCACCGGTCAGGCAATCCAGCTCCCTGCCGATCAGCGCGGCGACGCCGCGGACCTCGTCGGTCTCCAGGATCTCCCAGTGGTCGCAGTCCACCACCTCGACCGTCAGCCCACCGGGGGCGTTGCCGGCCCGGCGGCCCCAGAACTCCTGCGCCTGCTCGACATCGGCGGGCTCGCGGTTGGCCACCGCCTGCAGCAACACCAGCCGGGCCGATGACGGCGGCGTCAGGTAGTCGCGCATGGTCAGCCGGTTGTGGTTGTAGATCCGGAAGTACTGCTCGATCTGGGCGTCCTCGATCCCGGGGTACATCCCGTTGAACTTGATCAGCTTGTCCCGGAACTCCGGCAGGTCCACCGGCTCGATCTCGGCCCGCTCGACCGGATCGTCGGTGCCCTGGGTGTCCAGCAGCAGCACGCTGACCGCGGTGTTGCCGGCCAGCGCCAGCCGGCGTCCCATCTCGTAAGCCACCGAACCGCCGTAGGAGAGCCCGGTCAGCACCAGCGGCCCGTCCAGTAGCGGCTGGATCAGGCGCAGGTAGGACTCGGCCATCGCCTCGACCGTGGGCAGGAAGGTCTCGCCGGGGTTCACCCCGGGCGACTGGATGCCGTACACCCCGCAGGACTCCGGCAGCACCTTGGCCAGCGCCAGGTAGCAGAACGCGGTGCCGCCGGCCGGATGGATGCACACCACCCGGCGGTGCCCCGCACCGGGCCGGAACTCGCCCGGACGGAACTCGATCAGGTTGCCGGGCGGCCCGCTGGAACCACTGCGCAGCCGGGCAGCCAGGGCTTCGATGCTCGGGTGCGCCACGATCTCGGAGATCGGCAGCCGCTGCCCGAACTCCTCGTCGATGGCGTGGGCGAGCTTGATGGCCGAGATCGAGCTGCCGCCGACGTCGAAGAAGCTGTCCCGGATCCCGATGTCGGTCTGCAGCAGCAGCCGCTCCCAGATCTGGTACAGCGCCAGCTCGACATGGTCGCGCGGGCTGCTCTGGTTCACCTGCATCGGCCCGTCGGCCCGTGCCTGGCGCAGCAGGGCCGCGCGGTCGAGCTTGCCGTTGGCGGTCATCGGCAGCTCCGGCAGTTCCAGGAACACCGCCGGGATCATGTACCCCGGCAGCTGCCGTGACAGGGCGGCCCGCCACTCGGCCGGCTGCTGGGGCGGTGCCGCGCCCCGCGCGACGGCGGCCACCAGCCGTGGCTCGCCGGCGCCGTCCTGATCGAGCAGGACGGCGGCCTCCCGGACCCCGGGCTGCTCGCGCAGCACCGCCTCCACCTCGCCGAGCTCCACCCGGAAGCCGCGCAGCTTGACCTGGTGGTCGCGGCGGCCGGCGTAGCTGATGGTGCCGTCGGGCAGCCGGCGGCCCAGATCCCCGGTGCGGTACATCCGCTCGCCCGGGACGTAGGGGTCGGGCACGAAGCGCTCGGCGGTCTGGCCGGGCCGGCCGAGGTAGCCGCGCGCCACGCCGGCGCCGCCGATGTAGATCTCGGCCGCCACCCCGACCGGAACCGGCTGCAGCCGCTCGTCCAGCAGGTAGATCCGGGTGTTGGCCAGCGGCCGGCCGATCGGGCACTGCCGGGCCAGCGGCCGCAGGTCCAGGTAGGCGCTGCTGTAGACCGACGTCTCCGTCGGCCCGTAGCCGTTGAGGATCCGCAGCCCGGGCAACTCCTCGCACATCCGGTGCAGGGCCAGCTCGGGCAGCGGTTCCACCCCGACCAGCAGCTGGCGCAGTGCCAGCCCGGACAGCCGCTCCGCGGGCGCTTCGTCGATCCACTTGACGAACGCCGGCGGCAGGTAGGCCTGGACGATCCGGTGCTCGCGCAGCCAGCCCATCAGCGCGTCCGGGTCGGCCCGCAGTTCCTCGGGCACCAGGTGCAGGGTGCCGCCGGTGGTCAGCGGCAGCAGGATCTCCTGCACCGAGACGTCGAAGCCGATGCTGGACCACAGCGCCGCCGCGGTGCCGGGTACCGGGCCGAGGCGCGCCAGCCAGTGCTCGATCAGGTTCGCGATGCTGGCATGGCTGACCGCCACGCCCTTGGGCCGGCCGGTGGAGCCGGAGGTGTAGATCAGGTAGGCCAGGTTGGCCGGGTGCACGACCACCTTCGCTGCCACGCCGGACGGTCCCTCGGCCTCGACCGCTGCCAGCTCCACCCAGTCGGTGCCGGGCGTCGAGCCGCCCAAGGTGGTCAGTGCGGCTGGCTCGACCTGCGCGGCTGGCTCGGCCTGTGCGGCTGGCTCGGCCTGTGCGGTTGGCTCGGCCTGTGCGGTCAGTACCAGCGCGGGTCCGGCATCGGCGACCATGCCGGCCAGCCGCTCGGCGGGCAGTGCCGGGTCCAGCGGCAGGTAGCCGGCGCCGGCCTTGAGAATGCCGAGGATGCCCACCACCAGGTCGACCGAGCGCTCGGCGTGCAAGCCCACCAGGTCGTCCGGCCGCACGCCGCGGTCGATCAGCGCCGCCGCCAGCCGGTTGGCCCGGCCGTCCAGGCCCGCGTAGTCCAGCTGCTCGGCTCCGCTGACCACCGCGAGCTGGCCGGGCCGGCGGCGGGCCTCGGCCTCGAACCGCTCCACCAGGCTCGCCGGCCCGGCCAGCGGCTGGGCGGTGTCGTTGCAGTCATAGACCTCGTACTGCCGCTCGGCGGCGCTGAGCAGCTCCAGCTCGCCCACCGGCCGGGCCGGATCGGCGCTCACCTGCTCCAGCAACCGGACGTAGTGAGCCGCCAGCCGGGCGATGGTCGAGGCGTCGAACAGGTCGGTGTCGTACTCGAAGCTCAGCTCCAGCTCGCCGTGGCGCTCGGTGACCTCCAGCGACAGGTCGAACCGGGCGGCACCGGTGCCGGCCTCCAGCGGCCGGAGCTCCAGGCCGGGCAGTTCCAGCTGGCCCAGCGGCATGTTCTGCACCACCAGCATCACCTGGAAGAGCGGTGAGTAGCTGGCGTGCCGCTCCGGGTGCAGCGCCTCGACCAGCTGCTCGAACGGCTGGTCGGCGTGGGCGTAGGCGTCCAGCACCTCCTGCCGTACCTCGCCCAGCAGCTCGGCGAACGGCTGGTCGGCAGCCAGCCGGTTGCGGATCACCACCGTGTTGATGAAGTGCCCGATCAGGTACTCGACATCGCTGTCGTTGCGGTTGGCGAACGGGGTTCCGACGCAGACGTCGTCCTGGCCGCTGTAACGCCAGAGCAGCACCGCCAGGCTCGCCATCA
>NZ_DASVQG010000030.1:0-3744 GCF_036389215.1 Jatrophihabitans sp. | reverse complement strand
ACCTCGCTGGCGCTGCGGGCAGCCGGCCTGCCCACACCCCGAACGATGATCGCCATGACGCCGGAGGCGACCCTGGCGGCGCTCGAGGAACTGGGCTACCCGGCCGTGCTCAAACCCGTGACGGGCTCCTGGGGACGGTTGGTCACCAAGCTCGAGACCCGGGCCGAGGCCGTCACGGTGCTGGAGTACGTAGCGGCACTGACCGGACCGCAGGCACATCTGGGATACGTGCAAACCCTCATTCCTCCAGAAGGCCGGCAGATCCGGGTGATCGTGGTCGGCGGTGAGGCGGTCGGCGCCAGCCACCAGCTGAGCCAGGGCTGGCGCACCAACGTCGCTCGGGGTGGCCGGAGCATCCGCTGCGAACTGTCCACCGAGCTGGCCAAGCTGGCGGTCTCGGCCGCCGAATCGGTGGGCGCCGAGCTCGCCGGGGTCGATCTGATCGAAGACCCGGACGGACGGCCGCTGGTGCTGGAGGTGAACTCCGGCGTCGAGTTCTTCGGGTTCCAGCTGGCTCACGACGGTGAGGTCGACATCGCCGACCGCATCGTCGAATACACGATGGCGGTCATGGTGGAGGCATGCTGAGGGTGGCGGTGGTCGGCGGTGCCGGCTACATCGGTGGCGAGTTGCTCCGGCTGGTGCTCGGCCACCCCGACCTGACGTTGGCCGCGACCACGTCGCGCAGGCTGGCCGGCCGCCGGATCGACAGCACCCACCCGAACCTGCGCGGTGTCACCGACCTGACCTTCATCGGCCCGGATCAACTGACCAGCTATGACGTGGTGCTGCTGGCCACCGGGCACACCGAGACCATGCATTCGATGCCTGACATGATCGGCCGGGCGGGCGTGGTGATCGACCTGTCGGCCGACTTCCGGCTCGCCGATCAGGCCCAGTACCGGCGCTATTACCAAGCCGAGCATGCTCATCCGGAGTTGGTGAGCAGCTTCGTCACCGGACTTCCCGAAGTGCACCGCAAGCGGCTGGCCGAGGCCGACCGGATCAGCGTGCCCGGGTGCATGGCGACGGCGGCCATCCTGGCGCTGCAGCCGCTGGCCGAGGCGGACCTGATCACCGGCCTCGTGACGGTGGATGCCCGCACCGGCTCCAGCGGTTCCGGGGCGGGGGCGAGCGCGGCCAACGTGCACGCCGAGCGCAGCGGCGCGATGCGGGTCTTCGCTCCGGCCGGGCATCGGCACGAGGCCGAGATCAGCCAGAGCATCGGTGCCCGGCCGGTATCCATGACCGCGACCGGCGTCGAGGCGGTGCGCGGGGTACAGGTGCTCTGCCGGGTTCCGGTCGCCGCCGGGATCACCGAGCGAGATCTGCGCATCCGCTACCGGGAGTTCTACCGCGACGAGCCGTTCGTCCGGGTGGTCACGACGAGAACCGGGCTGTACCGGCTGCCGGAGCCCAAGATCCTGACCGGCACGAACTACTGCGATGTCGGGTTCGCCGTCGACGACGCGCACCGCCAGGTGATCGCGATAGCCGCCCTGGACAACCTGGTCAAGGGCGGTGCCGGCAACGCTCTGCAGTGCCTCAACGTCCGCTTCGGCCTGCCTGAGCGGACCGGCCTCGACTTCATCGGGCTCCATCCGGTCTAAGCCGATCCTCACTGCTTTTCCCCGTCCGTTCCAGGAGGTCCGGCTCGATGATGGTGTACCCCCAGCAAAGCCCAGTGCTACCCGACGCGCGCTCGGTCCGGTTGCTCAGGGAGATGGTTGAGATCCCGTCACCGTCCTATCAGGAGGCCGAGCTGGCCGAGTTCCTGGCTGGGCAGATGAGCGAACTCGGCTACGCGGCCGAGGTCGACGCTGCCGGCAACGTCGTCGGTGAGCTGGAGCGCGGCGACGGGCCCACCGTGATGCTGCTCGGCCACCTGGACACGGTGGCCGGGACGGTCCCGGTGCGCGAACAGGACGGCCGGCTCTACGGCCGCGGCACGGTGGACGCCAAGGCACCGCTGGCAGCCATGATCTGCGCGGCCGTCAGCAGCGACTTCGCCGGCCGGCTGGTGGTGGTCGGTGCGGTCGAGGAGGAGACGCCGCTGTCGCGGGGGGCGCTGCATATCCTGGACACCCACCGGCAACCGGATGCCCTGATCATCGGCGAACCGAGCGGCTGGCGGACAGTGGTACTGGGATACAAGGGGAAACTCGATTTCTGGTACCGGGTGAGCAGTGAGGCGACGCACCCGACCAATCCGGCGCCGAAGGCCAGCGAACTCGCCGCAGACTGCTGGCTGCAGGTATGCCAGCTGCTGGGACCCGAGGCCAGCCATGCCCGGTTCGACCAGCCGGGTGCCACCCTGGTCTCGATCACCGGCGACCTGACCACCGCAACCGCCGAGCTGAGCATCCGCACGCCGTTCGGCTTTGACGCCGAGGCCTTCCTGACGGCGCTGCGAGCGCGAGTGATCCGCGGCGAGATCGAGCTGATCAATGTCGTGGGCGCCTGCCGCGTCGATCGCAACGATCCGGTGGTTCGCGCGCTGAACGGCGCGATCCGCCAGACCGGCAGCGCCCCTGGCGTCAAGGTCAAGACCGCCACCTCCGACATGAACACCCTCGCCGAGCGATGGCAGATCCCGATGGGCACCTACGGACCTGGTGACAGCGTGCTGGACCACTCCGATGACGAACATGTCGTGCTCGTCGAGTATCTGGCCAGCATCCGGGTGCTCAGCACGGCGCTGAACGAACTCTCGACCATGCTGCCGCGACTGTCCGCCGCGACCGGAGGCCTGTCATGACCGAACTGATGGCGGGCCCGGTTGCCGGACCCGCGCCGGGCCGGCCGTCCGAGCCCGGAGCGGCGGCGGAGGACCTGGCCGCGGCTGACTGTGCCGAACGGGCGATCAGGGTGCGCGAACGCATCATCGAGATGTGCGCCAGCGCCACCGGTGGGCATCTGGGTGGCAGCATGTCACTGGTCGAGATCCTGCTGGTGCTCTACTTCGACGTGCTGCGGGTGAACCCCGACGACCCAGCCGATCCGTCGCGTGACCTGCTGCTGCTCAGCAAGGGTCATGGCGCGTTGTGCCTGTACGCGGTGCTCGCCGAACGCGGGTTCTTCCCCGCCTCCAGGCTGGCCGAATACGGCGAGCCCGGTGGCCCGTTCATGGCACATCCGAACCCGGCGCTGCCTGGTGTCGAGATGCCGTCCGGCGCTCTGGGTCACGGGCTGCCGATCGGCGTCGGCGTCGCGCTGGAGGCACGGCTGTCCGGCAGCGGACGGCGCACCGTCGTCGTGCTGGGTGACGGTGAACTGCAGGAGGGCTCGGTATGGGAGGCCATGATGGCGGCGAGCAGCTTCGGCCTGACGGGCCTGACCGCGGTGGTGGACCGCAACCGCCTGCAGATCACCGGCGACACCGAGTCGGTGGTCGGACTGGAACCACTGGACGAGCGTTGGCGCGCGTTCGGCTGGACGGTGCGCGAGGTGGACGGCCACGATCCCGGGCACTTGCGCGCGGCGCTCACCGCGGCGCCGGAAGAAGGCCGGCCGACGGTGGTGCTCGCCCGCACCGTGAAGGGACGCGGGCTGCCCTACGTCGAGGGCACGGCGGTGAGTCACTTCGCGAGGCTGGGCGAACGGCAACGGCGCCGGGCCCTGGCCGCGGTGCAGGCCGACGGGCGGCGGCCATGACCGCGGTTCTGGCAACGTCGTGCCGGGAGGCATACCGCGACGCCCTGATCGCCGCCATGTCGCTGGATGACCGCCTGGTCTGCCTCGACA
>NZ_DASVQG010000029.1:0-31931 GCF_036389215.1 Jatrophihabitans sp. | reverse complement strand
CCCGCCGTCGAGGTCGGCTGGCGGCTGTGCCGGTCTGCCTGGGGCCACGGGTTCGCCACCGAAGCCGGCCGGCAGGCGCTGACGGCCGGTTTCTCCGAGTTCGGGCTGGCTGAGATCGTCAGCTTCACCGCAACCGGCAATGCCGCATCCAGGGCGGTGATGCGGCGGCTGGGGATGAGCCGGGATCCGGCCGGGGACTTCGACCATCCGGCGCTGCCGCCCGGACACCGGTTGCGCCGCCACGTGTTCTACCGGCTCAGCCGGGAGGCATTCCTCGCCCCGACCGACTTCGCCCCGGCCGACTTCGCCCCGGCCGACTTCGCCCCGGCCGGCACCGGAGCCCGGGCCGGCACCGGAGCCCCGGCCGGCACCGGAACACCGGCCGGCAGCAGAACACCGCCCGGCACCGGAACACCGCCCGGCACAATGACGGTCATGGCAGTGCACTCCAGGCACCTGGGCATCTGGATCGATCAACCGGCGGCCGAGGTCTATGACTACGTCCGTCAGCCGGTGAACCTGGCGCAGTGGGCGGCCGGGCTGGGCAGCTCCATCGAGCTGATCGACGGGCAGTGGGTCGCGCAGTCACCGCTGGGCCCGGTGGTGGTCGAGATGGCTGGACCCAACCCGTACGGGGTGGTGGACCACCGGGTGACCCTGGCCAGCGGCGTGAGTTTCTACAACCCGATGCGGGTGATCGGAGACGGCGACGGCTGCGAGCTGGTCTTCACGCTGCGCCGGCAGCCCGGCATGAGCGATGCCGACTTCGACCGGGATGCCGACGCGGTGGCCGCCGACCTCAGAACGCTGAAGGGGCTGCTCGAATCGCGCTGAATCCCCGTAGCTGACCTGAGCGATCCCGAATTGGATCGTGGGAACCGGTCAGTCGCCGGCCAGTTCGTCCGCCGAGGCCTTGGCGGCCTCGACGTCGGTCGTTGCGCCTTCGGACTCGCGCTCGAAGACGTCGCTGTGCTTGAGGTCGCTGGCGGTCTGGCTCGCCACCTGCCGGACCATCTCCTCATCGCTGAGACCTTCGCCGGCCGGGCGCGTGTTCGACTCGTCGCTCATCTGCCTACTTCCCTCTCGGTGGTCCTTATTCGAGGCTAACGAACTTCGAGGCTAACGAACTTCGAGGCTAACGAATGGGTGCCTCAGTGCAGCTTGGACTGCCAGTCCGCGGGCACCCGACCGGCCGGGCCGGGGGCGGGTTGGTCGATCGGATGGTGCTCCGGCGGCGCCAGCGGCGGCCCGTGGCGCAGCTGCTCGTCGCGGTAGTCGTAGTACCAGTTCTCGCCCGGCTCGAAGCTGGTGATCAGCGGGTGGCCGGTGGTTCTGGCATGCGAAGTGGCGTGCTGGGACGGTGAGGTGTCACAGCAGCCGATGTGGCCGCATTGCGCGCAGCGGCGCAGGTGGAACCACCAACCCTGATCGCGCTCGCAGTCCTGGCAGCCAGTGCCGCTGGGCGGAACGTTCGGGTCGATACCGGGCTCAGTCATCCGAGGTGCTCTTTCCCTGACGCGTCAGTGCTCGCTCTATCAGAGTAGGCGTCCAGCGGCCCCGGGTCGTCGTGACTGCCAGCCGATCACGGGTCTTCAGCGGTGGCATCGTGGGCTGCGCCGACCAGCTTGGACTCCGGCGATCCCCGCTGCCGAAGGTAGATCGCGAAGGCAGCCATCGATGCCACCGCCAGGAACTCCGACTGCCAGTTCTGCAACGTGCGGTTCCAGAAATCGGCGGAGGTCACGTAGCCGGCCCAGCTCATCGCATCCTGGTCGCGCTCCAGCAGCTGGCCGTTGAACGCCGCCCGGCCGGCGATCGACTGTGCCAGCAGGGACAGCAGGAAGAAGAACGTCATGATGGCGCCCAGGGACCGCCCGTAGAGCGCGGTTCGCAACCCACCCGCCCGCGCCCAAGCAGGTGAGTCCGGTTCGGCGTAGCGGCCGATCTTCTGCTCCTCGTCGCTGCCGGTACCGATCTCGTCAAGCTTCTTGGACTCGCTGGAGCCGCGCTGCACCAGCCAGGTCGTGGCAACGATGTAGAGGGCGAACTGCAGGTATTCCGACTGCCAGTTCTCGGCGATGTCGACCGCGAAGCTGGACGACAGCACGTACTCGGCGAGGCTGAGCGTCGCGCCGCCGGTCGCCCGCTGCTCGCCGTTGAGCTCCGCCACGCCGGAGAACGCCTGCCCGATCACGGCGCCCAGGAGCAAGCCCAGGAACGCCAGCGTGAGCCCGTTCTCCTTGAGGTACCGGCTCAGCCGGCTCACCGGTGCAACGCTCCGATCACCATGACATAGCTGAGGCCCAGCAAGACGAAGATGACCACACCGAAGAACATGGTTTTCATCGTTCAGCCCTCAACGTCGCACTTGTACGCCGCACCTGGTTGCGATTGGCAACCGGCCGCTCGGACCTGCCAGCCATCGGGCAGCTCTCGCAGGAAGACGGTGTCGCTGCCGAGCTTCACCTGCGCGGCATCACCCCAGATCTGGACGTGGCGCACCTCGGCACCGTTCTCCTCGACGTTGAGTACCGCAACCGCACACGCCACGTCGGTAGCCCCGGACACCGATTCCTCGGCCTCGGAGGTCAGCAGCTCGCACGCGTCGGCCCCGTTGCGGTCCTCGATCGCGGTGACGAAGTCGACGGCGACCCGTTGGACCTCAGAGCGCTGGGTGCTGTCCGTGCATCCGGTGAGGCCACCCGCCAGCACGATCACTGCCAGGGCCAGTGGCACGCCAGGGCCTCTCACACATCACTCCATCGGGTCGGTTCAGGCAGCTTTGCCACAAGTGCACACCGGCACGGCCCGTCATGAATCGCGACACGCCGGAGGAAGGTGCCGCCAGCTCCTAGCGCGCCAGCCGCAGGTGCTGTGGCCGCCGTGGTGGGCGTGGCGCCGGCTGGCATTCGAGCAATTCGACTCCGGCCGGCAGGTCGAGTTCACCGGTCTGGATCACGTCTGCCGCGATGGCGACGATCTTGCGATGCGCGCGTTGACTGGTCCGCCGCAGCAGGTCGAAGGCCTGCTCGCTGGTCAGCTGATGCCTGGCCATCAGGATGCCCATGGCGGCACCGATCTCGCGGTTGCTCTCCAGTGCCCGGTGCAGGTTGTTCGCCTTGGCGACCAGCTGTTCCCGTTGCACCAGCGCGCTCGCGCGCTCCACCAGCAGGTGAGCGATGAGTACATGGGCCGAGGTGGGACGTAGTCCGTGAAAGCTCATCGTCAACAGCCCGCGGTAGGGAAGCTGTCCCTCGGCGATCACGGGGTTGATGGGTACCGCCACGGTGTCCTCACCGAGCACCCCAGAGGCGAGGTCGGCGGCGGACAGATTCGCTGGGCACCCGTTCTCCAGGCCGGGCCACTGCTCGCAGCCGTCGCTGCCGGCCACCCGGAAGCTGAGGTGACTCGGTTGCTGACCGGCGGCGCTGATCCAGACGGTGCTGGCATCGCAGAGGAGCGGCACCACCACTCGGGTCAGGCTCTTGTAGACCACCACCGGATCGGGAGCCGGGGTCAGCTTGCGCATCAGCGCGGACAGCTCTGCCGAGCACGAGGTGACCGCCGGGCGGGCGGACACGGAAAGCAGTTCGGTGAGAGGAGTCGACAGTACTGGCATGGTTACCTCCGGCCTGGTCAGCTCTCGGGCGCAGATCGCTCATCTCAGCGCTGAGCGCCAGGGCTATCCGGTTCGAACCCGGGGCTAGCATAGAGCACCGCGAGTGAGTGCGCACTTAAATAGTGACAATGTATGGTAACGCGTTAACGGCATCAATCCAATGATTTCGTCAATACTGATCCCGGGACCCGCACGGCAGATGATTGCTAACCCAACGACCTGGCAATGGGTCAGGACGGACCAGCCGGAATCGAGGAGTAATAGCCGAACATAAGGTGCCGTGGCGGCCTTGGCCGCAGTGTCGAGTTCGAGTGCCGCCGCCCTGTTCCACCACTTCGCCGCCCTGTTCCACCACTTCGCAGTTGCCGGACGCGCGGATATCGAGCACGCAGCCGGTGGTTCCAGGGGGCGGGAGGAGGTATGGCAGGCCGCTTACCGCCGGATTGAATACTTTCGGGTTGAACCGGCTCGTTCTAAAATAGTGTTTTCCGTCCTCAATTACTGTCGGGCGTCGGCGCATTGCCCTTAGCCGCCGTTCATGAGTGGATTATGAGTGGATTAGAGCACCGCTCTTCTTTCTTGCCGGTGCTCGCCGGCGGCGGCATAGTGAAATGGTGATGCAGACCAGCGCGCGGGCCAGGGTCCGCGACGAGCTCACCCGCGAGATCAAGGAAGCCGCTCGGCGCCAGCTCGCCCAGCAGGGCTCTGCCGGGTTGTCGCTTCGGGCGGTGGCCCGGGAGCTGGGCATGGTGTCCTCGGCGATGTACCGGTATTTCCCCAGCCGGGACGACCTGCTGGCCGCGCTGATCCTCGACGCCCATGACGCGGTGGCTAGCGCCGCCGTAGCGGCCGGGACCTCCGTCCGGCACCGGAACCTGCTGGGCCGGTGGCTGGCGGTCGCCAGCGCCACCCGCGCCTGGGCGCTGGCGCATCCTCAGGAGTATCAGTTGATCTTCAGCAGCCGGCCCGGCTACCACGCGCCGGCCGGCATGAACGGTCCTGCCGGCCGGATCCCGCTGCTGGTGATCGAGCTCGTCACCGATGCGGTCGAGGCCGGTCGGGGCCCGGCGGCCGATGAGCGTCCCATCCCGCGCGCCGTCCGCGCCGATCTGAAGTCCCTGCGCGGCAGCGTGGCGCCGGCCCTGTCCGAGCAGCAGCTCGCCGCCACGGTGCTGGCCTGGACGGAGCTCATCGCCAGCATCAGCTCCGAATTGTTCGGCCACCTGCACAACGTCATCTCCGACTATCCGGCCTACTTCGACTACCAGATGCACGGTGTGGGCCAGCGGCTCGGCCTGACCTGACCGGCTCGGGCAGGCCGTCCCAGCCGGGGGCGCCGGTCGCGGCAAAGCGTGCCAGCCAGGCATACTGCTTGTGCCGGCCCGGTCCGCAACCACGTGGCAGCTGCCGGCCAGAGCGATCTTCGAGGCACCTAGCTGATGATCCTGAAAGAGCCCACTGAAGCCATCGCCCAGACCTACCTGGACTCCGCCGGCGCCGAGCACAGCATCGACCCGGTGACCGTCGGGCGGCTGCGCCAGACGCTGGGCGTCCCGCCGGCCGGCGCCACGGACGCCGGGCCGATGGTGGCCCGCCCGGGCCAGCCGGTGCCGGTGCGCGGACGGCTGCTGCTGGAGGGCGGCGGCACGCTGGAGATCGACGGCGCCGTTCCCGAGGACTGCCCGCTGGGCTACCACACCGTTGTGGCACCGGCCGGTCAGCGACGGCGGCTGATCGTCGGGCCCGGCCGCTGTCACCTGCCCGACCAGCGCGCCTGGGGCTGGACCGTCCAGCTCTATGCCGTCCGGTCCCGGTCGAGCTGGGGGATCGGGGATCTCGGCGACCTCCGGACGCTGACCCGGTGGGCGGCCGAGCAGGGAGCCGGCTTCGTCCTGGTGAACCCGCTGCACGCGGTAGCCCCCACCTTTCCGCAGCAGGCCAGCCCGTACTTTCCGACCAGCCGGGCATTCCGCAATCCGATCTACCTGCGGGTCGAGGACGTGCCGGGAGCTGACCGGGTGGACCTGAGCGACTTCCAGCGGGCCGGCCGGGCAGCCACGGCCGGTTCGCTCATCGACCGGGACACCGTGTGGCGCATCAAGCGCTCGGCGCTGCACCGGGTGTTCTCCCAGGCCCGCCAGGACGACAGCTTCGCAGCCTGGCGGTCCGGTCAGGCACAGGCCCTGCAGCGGTTCGCGACCTGGTGCGCGCTGGCCGAGCAGCACGGCTCCAACTGGCGTGAATGGCCGGCCGAACTGCACGACCCGGACGGCGCGGCGGTCCTGCGGTTCGCGGACGAGGCGGCCGCGGCGGTGACCTTTCACGCCTGGCTGCAATGGCTGCTCACCCTTCAACTCGCCGACCTCACGCCGGGCGTGGCGGTCATCCAGGACCTGCCCATCGGCGTGGACCCCCACGGTGCCGACGCCTGGGCCTGGCAGGACGTGATGGCCGAGGGCGTCTCGGTGGGCGCACCGCCGGATCCGTTCAACCTCAGCGGGCAGGACTGGGGGCTGCACCCGTTCGTACCGTGGCGATTGCGGCAGGCCGACTACCAGCCCTTCATCGAGGCGATCCGTTCCACGCTGGCAGAGCACGGCGGGCTGCGCATCGATCACGTCATGGGGCTGCTCAGGCTGTGGTGGATCCCGAAGGGCAGCCCGCCGACGGAGGGCGGCTACGTCCATTACCCGGTGCACGACCTGCTCGAGATCGTGGCGCTGGAGAGCTACCGGTTCCAGGCGGTGGTGGTCGGAGAGGATCTCGGGACGGTGGCGCCGGGGCTGCGCGAGGAGATGGCGGCTCGCAACATCCTGTCCTACCGGTTGTTGTGGTTCGAGGAGGAACCGCCCGCGGACTGGCCGGTCACGGCGCTCGCCGCGGTGACCACCCATGACCTGCCGACCGTCGCCGGGCTGTGGACCGGAACCGATCTCGCCGATCAGCGCGCCGGTGGCCTGGACGCCGACGCGGCCAGCACCGAGCAACTGCGTGATCACCTGGCCGAGGTGACCGCGGTCCCCGCCACTGCCAGTGCCCGGCAGGTGGTTGAGGCGGCCTACCAGGCGCTGGCCCGGGCACCGTCACGGCTGCTGGCCGCCACCCTGGAGGACGCGGCGGTCGTCGAGCTCAGGCCGAACCTGCCGGGCACCACCCGGCAGCAGAACTGGTCCTTGCCGCTGCCGGTCGGGCTGGAAGACCTGCTGGTCGCGCCCGAGCCGGCGGCCCTGGCGCGGACGCTGGAGCAGGCCTGCCGGGGGAGCGCCACCGCGCCGGCGGCTTCCGCGCAACCGCCGGTGCGGGTAAGGCCCGGCAGTGCGGTCGGCGATGCCCGGCTGAGAGCAGGCAGCTGATGACCCGGGCGGCGCACACCACTGGGGCGAAGGAGGGGAGGCGGCCATGACGCAGCGGGGCGAGCAGCCGGCGGAGCCACCGGCCACCATCACGCCGTACCCGGACGGGCCACTGATCGTGCGGGGATCCTTCGAACTCTGCGAGCTGGACGGCACGCCGATCCCGCGCAGCGGCAAGGCGGTGGCGCTGTGCCGTTGCGGGCGCTCTGCGCTGAAACCGTTCTGCGACGGCAGCCACAAGCTCGCGGCCGGCGCCGGACGCTCCAGGCCGAGCTGAGCTCAGTCGAAGTCCTCGTCGGTCAGCAGGTCGACGCTCAGCACGCCCGGGAGGTCAGCCAGCCGGGCAAGCAACTCGTCGCGGTCGGCCGAACCGGACAGGCTGATGGTCACCGCGACGGTGCGGCCCAAGCGGTCATTGTCGCTGGGCTCCTCGGGAGAGAGGTTGTTGATCAGCCAGCCGGCGGAGGTGCTCGCGGCCATGATCTGGCGCAGCACGCCCCGGCCGTCGAGGTAGTGCACCCGCAGCCGCATCACCGCCGTCCGGCTGCCGGGTAGCCGCCGGGCCAAGCCGGTGTAGCCGAAGACCGCGACGAAGTGCAGGCCGGTGACCACCCCGGCCAGCAACGGCAGCCCGGCTCCGGCCGCCATCCCGATCCCCGCGGTTTCCCACACCGTTGCCGCCGTGGTCAGCCCGCGCACCGAGCCCTGCCGGGTCAGGATCAGCCCGGCGCCGAGAAAGCCGACGCCGGAGACGATCTGGGCGGCCACCCGGGACGGGTCCAGCCGGACCACGCCCTCGGCGAGCACGTCGCCGAAACCGTACTTGCTGACCAGCAGCATCAGCGCCGAGGTGGTGCCGACGATGCTCTGGGTGCGCAGCCCGGCGCTCTTTCCGCGAACCTGACGTTCCAGGCCGATCAGCGAGGACAGCGCGAACGCCAACAGCAGCTCGCCGACCTGGCGCCAACCCTGGCCGTGGCCGGCAGCCAGCGCGATCGACTCAGCCACCGGTCGCATGCGCTACCGGCCCGGCCGCCGTGCCGCGATCACCGCTGCCGACCCAGCGCCGTCAGCCGGAACGACTGTGCGCCCGGCTGTGCCGGCGCAACTCGGCATCGGAGTGGGCCGCCCGGCGGATCCGGCCACCGGAGTAGCGGACGCCGCCGAACAGCACCCGGTTCGCCAGCGCCAGCCAGGAGCAGACCGAGCGCTCGGCCAGCCATGCCGGGGTGAACCAGACCGCCTGGGGCGGGAAGACCAGGTGACCCCGGCCACGCCGCCGGCCGATCTCGGCCAGGCCGACCGCCGCGCCCAGCAGGGCACCCAGGCGTACCGGCCGCCGGCGAAGCAGCACGAATGCCGGCAGCAGCGCCAGCTCGAGGATCATCCGGCCGGGCTGGGCAAAGCTGTCGTAGGCCTGTCTGACCCGCTGCCGGACGAAGTGCCCGGCGCTCGGCGGCAGCCTCCGGACGTACAGGTCGGGCATCAATCGCTCGCGGCCACCGGCAGCTCGGATCGTCCGGATCAGTTCCAGGTTCTCGAACAGCACATCGCCGTCGTAGCCGGCCGCGCGCAGCTGTGGATTGAGCCGTAGGGCGAGTGTTCCCGGGAAGTCGGTTCCGATGACCGCCCGGTTGAGCAGCGAGCGCGCGGTGTCCCAGCGGGCGTGCCACGGCAGCGGGCGGAAATAGTTCTGCGGACGCACCAGTTCGGCGGTGTCCAGCGCCAACTCCAGGCGGTGCAGTTGCGCCGGCTCGTAACGCACGTCGTCATCGGCGATGACGACCTTGTCCGAGCCGCACAACCGGAAGCCGGTGACGACCCCGTTCACCTTGCCGTTGCGGAATCGGACGTCCTCGGCCGGGCGGACATGGGTGACGGCAGAACTCAGCAGGGCCCGGTGCGCATCGAAGACCTCCGGCGGTGAACCGTCGACCACGATCACCCGCGCGGAATCGCTCAGGTCGTTGAGGTAACGGGCCAGCTCGCCGATGTCGCGGCCCCGATCGGACTTGATCGGCATGAGGTAGTTCAAGGACATCATGGTGCGCTCACCCCCTCGGCCGGACGTGCCGGCCGCGGGTAGCGGTCATGACAGCCCCGCGGTCAGCGCGGCGGTCGAGCCCGCGGTACGCAGCGAGGAACTTCCCGACGCCCAGCTGCGCAGCAGGTGACCGGCGAACAGGTTGTCCAGGTGCAACGCGCAGGCCGCGCCGAACAGCACGTCGTCGGCCAACTCCGGCTCCTCGGCCACCAGCGACCCGCAGACGTCGTGGGCTGCCAGTTGCTCGTGCAGGGCGTCTGCGGTGACGTGCTCGTCGTAGAACCGGGTCGTCACGGCGTCCGCGCCGAGGCGGCGGAGGCCTTTGCCGTAACGGCGATTCGGCGCCGAGGACGTCATCTCGAAGGCAGCCAGGTGCCCGGCCAGCGCGCCGAGATTCTCCCGGTGCAGGCCGAAGAACGACATCAGGTTGCTGATCGCCAGGGTGACGCCCGGCGCCTGGTTGAGGTAGTAGCCGTAGCTGTCGTCCAGGCCTAAGCCCCGCATGGTCGCCCTGAACAGCTCCGAGTGCATCCGGCTCACCGAGCCCGCGCCGTACTCGTCGGACTGGATCTCTACCAGCGCGGCCTTGGCCTTGCCGCGCAGCCGCGGTATCGCCCAGCTGTGCGGATCGGCCTCTTTCAGGTGGTAGATCGAGCGGTGCGTCACGAACTCCCGGAACTCCTCGGCAGTGGCGTCGGCCTGCAGGTGCCGAGCCAGTTGCGGGCCGGTGTCGGCATCGATCAGGGCGCGCAGCCGGTCGGCGATCGACTCGCCGGGCAGCATCGCCATGGCCGGCACACAGCTGCGCAGCGCCGAGCGGAACCGGGCCTCCAGGGCCTTCGTCCACGCCATCAGTTCGGGATCCCACTCCCAGCCGGGCCGGGCATCGGTGAATCCCGCGTAGTGCAATTCGTAACAGGTCCAGAGGCCCAACTGCAGATCGTCGTCGGCCAGTGCCGCGGCCGGCGGATCGAAGGCCAGGCCGGCCCCGAAGAGCTGAACCGAGCCGGCCGGCTGGCGCAGCGCGCCGAGCAACTCCTCGGTCAACGGCCCGCGAGCCTCGGGCAGCCTCACCGGGGACGTCCGGCTACGCGGTGGCGACTGTCTGACAAGGGGACGGACATCGGCGGCATCCTGACGCAAGACCCACGGTACCGGCGAGAAAGCGCATGATCAGCCGCGGGGCGCTCAACGCTCTGTGCCGAGCGGGGCCCTCATGCTAACCCACCGGCCGGTTGGTCGGCAGCGAGCGCACGCGCAGATAGCGTCCGGTGCGCCACCTCACCCGGATCAACCGGATTGCCGGGTTCTCAGGCCGCCGGTGAGCAGCGAGGTCCGCGATGTGCCCTGCACGTCCTGCTTCTAGGCCATTTCGTCTAGTACTGGCACCGCGGGGCTGGACTGGCGGGTCGGCGCTGGAATGCGGTGTCAGGAGTCTCCGTTACGGCGGGAGTCAGGTTCGCACTCGCAGGAGGTGCACAGGTGCCCGCGGTCTTTCGCTTCACCGAGTACGGCGGTCCGGAGACCCAGGAGTTCGCCGAGGTCGACAAGCCTAGGCCGGGGCCGGCTGAGATCCTGGTGCGGGTGAAGGCGGCGGGGGTGAACCCGGTCGATCACAAGGTGCGCAGCGGCGTGTTCGCCGGCATCCGGAGCCGTGACTTGCCCTCCGAGTTCGGTAGTGAGGTCTCCGGTGTGATCGAGGAGATCGGTTCCGATGTCAAGGGATTCTCGGTGGGTGACGAGGTATTCGGCTGGCCGGCGCCCGGCCACGGGGCGTTCTGCGAGTACACCCTGACAGCTGTCGACACGACGGCGAAGAAGCCAGCCCGACTGAGCTTCACCGACGCCGCGGCGCTGCCGGTGGCGGCAGCCACCGCCTATGACGGCGTGGCTCAGCTCGGCCTGTCCGCCGGGCAGACGTTGCTCATCACCGGCATCGGTGGCGGTGTGGGGGTCGCTGCCGCCCAGCTTGCCCGCAACGACGGCATCGCGGTGTTCGGAACCGGCAGCGACAGCAAGCGCCCGCTGGTGGAGTCGCTCGGCGCAACCCTGATCCCGTACGGAGACGGCCTCGAGCGGCGAGTGAGGGAACTTCTCCCCGAGGGTGTCGACGGGATCTATGACCTGGTGGGAGCCGACGCGCTGTCAGCCGTCGGTCGCCTGGTCAAGGATCCGGCCAAGCTGATCAGCGCCGCCGACCCCGCCGCGGCGGCCGAGTTCGGTGGCGCCGCGGTCCGCCGCGATCGCAGCGTGCGGGCGCTCGACGCGGTGGCCCGGCTGGCGGCTGAAGGAAAACTCGACCCGCACGTCACCCAGCTGGTGCCCTTCGATCAGGCGCCCACCGCGATCGCCGCGGTGGAATCCGGCCACCCGCTGGGCAAGGTCGTGCTGCGGATGGATTAGGTCCACCCCTGGCCGCGCCGGTGATCACCAGTCCTCGTCGTCCTCCGGGACCGTGGCATGCTGCTCCAGCACATCGGCCGGGTTGGCCGCGTCGGGATCGACGGTCGGTGGCTCGTCCCGCTCGTAGTCGTCGGAACCGCCGTGGAGATTGGCATCCTGCAGTTGCTCCAGCCGATCCGCTTCAGGCACTTCCAGTCCGAAATCCGCCTCTGACACGTGCGCGCCTTCCTGTGAGTCCTTCCGGGCAGAGACGGTGCCCGGGCCGCTGTCCAACAAACACACCTTGATACTGCTTGCTCGCGGATACTGCTTGCTCGCGGCGTCGCCGCTCAGTTGCCATCGCCGGTCAGTTTCGCATCGCCGCTCACCTCGACCAGATGGTGGTGATGGGCTGGGCCCGCGCGGCCTCGCCGAACGGTGTCAACCCGTAACCGGCCAGCAGGGTGGCCAGCAAGCCGTAGTGGTCGGTCCGAACGCTGTACCGGCCGGGGCGCACCTGCGCGCCGGTGACGATGGTGGCGATCCGGTTGTCGTGGCTCTTGTCGTCCTCGTCGGCGGTGACGATGAGCAAGCTGTTGTGAGCAGTGCTCCAGTCGGCGTAGGCGCCCAGGTGCGCGCGCAACCAGCGATCACCCTCGGCCACCGTGCCGTCGTGCATGTCGTTGTCAAGGTTGGGAATGACGAAGGAGACTTCTGGCAACCTGCTCAGGTCGCCGGGAAAGGCTGTCAGTGGTTGGTTGACCGTCGTCGGCAGCTCGCCGAAGTTGACCCAGGGATTGTGCTTGCGGGCGTAGGCGCCGGAACCGCATCCGGTGAAACCGGTCGCCGGCAGGTCTTCGGAGTAGCCGACGAAGCTGTGGCCGGCGGCCAGCAGCGCCGCGGCCAGGTTCGGACCGGTGAAGTTGTGCGGGCACGAGTTGTCGGTCAAGCCCTGGGTGGAGCCGGAGAACATGGCGAGGTAATTCGGCTGGCTGGGGTAGGTGATGCCGTGCGAGCGGGTCAACACCGCGCCGCGATCGGCCAGCGAGTTCAGGAACGGAGCGCTGCTCCTGCCGATGATCTGGCTGTAGGCGTGATTCTCCAGCACCACCACGACGATGTGGTCGAAGCGAGGAACTGCCGTGGCCGGCCCGGTTCGCGCCGCGGTGCCGGACTGCGCCGCTGTGCCGGAGGATGCCGTGCCGGACTGCGCTGCTGTGCCGGAAGATGCCGTGCCGATCGCACCGGTGCCGGTCGCCGGCGAGCCGGTCGCTGACGAGGCGGTGGTGCTCGATCCGGCGGGCGACGCGACGGTACGTGCGGACTTCGACGTACCGGCACCGCAGCCTGCCACCGTCAGCAGGGCGGCCAACAGCGCGGCGAACCCGATGGCTCTCGGCATGATCCTCCTCTCAGTGGGCAGGGCCGCCGATGAGGGCGGCGTCGAAGGTCCTGATCACCGCCGACATGTCGTCCTTGCCGTAGCCGAGGTCGCTGGCCTTCCGGTAGACCTCGCCGAGGGCGTTCAGCAGTGTGGTGTCGACGCCGGCCCGACCGGCGGCGTCGGTGATGAGCTCGACATCCTTGCTGACGCCGTCGAGTCCGAACGAGGGCGCGAACTCGGCGGCCATCATCTGGGCGCCCTTGAGGTGGGCGTAGGCGCAGTCGGAGGGGCCACCGGCTATCGCATCCAGGAAGAGCTGCGGATCGACGGCCAGGCCCGACGCCAAGCTCAGGGACTGGGCCGTGGCGGCGGTGATCGAGGCGATCCAGGCGTTGCAGGCCAGCTTCAGGGCCGTTCCCTGACCGGGCAGGTCGCCGGCCCAGATGCTGCGGACGCTGATCGCGTCGAGCACCGGCCGTAGGCCCGGCAGCAGCGAGCGGTCACCGCCGAGCAACATCACCAGCCTGCCCTGCTCAGCAGGCTCCTTGGTGCCCAGCACCGGGGCGTCGATCATCCTCAGCGCCGCGGCCTGCGCCAGGGCGGCCGCCTGGGTGGTTCCCTCCAGGCCGATGGTCGCCGACTGCAGCCAGATCGCGCCCGGCGCGACGGCCGGCGCGGCGTCGGTCATGACATCGAGGACCGCCGCGGCGTCGTAGAGCATCGTGATGATGACGCCGGCACCGGAGACCGCGTCGACGGGGGATTCGGCGACGTCGGCGCCGTCGGCGGCCAGTGCCTGGGCCCGGTCCTTGGTCCGGTTCCAGACCCGGACCGCAAGACCATTGCGCAACAGCGACCGGGCCATGCCGGTGCCCATCGTTCCGGTGCCGAGCACCGCCACGGTGGCAGCTGAGTCCACGTGAATCGCTCCTGATGGCCGGCGCCGGTCGGCGCGTGATCCGCACCGGTTCCGCGGGACCGCCTCGCGCCAGGACGGCGACGTCCGGATCGCGGGCTGCTGGAGCGGTGGGTGCCGGGCTGTGGTCTCAGCTGGGTCAACGGTACAACCGTGCGGCACTCGGGCGATTCTCGCGCCGGGCAGGATGGGGGTGCGGCAGGCGGTGGCCGTGCGCGCTGCCGGCAGCCATTAGGATGAGAGGGCGTTCGGCCACGAGCTGCGATCCGTCCCGCAGTGGCCGCCCGGCGGCATTGCGTCCCGGGAGACCCTTCACGTGATTTTCTTGCTTATCTGCTCGACCGCACTGTCGACACGCGTTCCGGCCGGTGACCGCCGGTGATCCCGGCGTCGTTGGTGCTGCTCGGCGTGCTGGTGGTGGTAGCCGATGCCCTCGCGGTCGCGGTGTTCGTGATCCGCTGGGAGCGGCGGACCTCGGCAACCCGGCAGGTCGCCAAGGTCAGTCCGAGCGCAGCCGACCGGAATACTGCTCCCTACCGCTCGACCGCCGAGCAGACCGAAGCGCGGACCGAAGCCCGGGCCGACGCCCTCAGCAGCTAACGGCATCGGCCCGGGCGTACCGCGAATCGCGGTCAGGATCCGGAGCCGGTCGAACTACTCAGTTGTGCACTGCCGTTCGTGTGCACTGCCGTTCGTGTGCACTGCCGTCGAATGGCCCGGTGCCGGAATCACTCGTCGGGTGCGGCGGCACTGATGTCGGCCAGCGCCGAGTCCTCGTCCAGTTCGATGGCGAGGTCGCCCAGGCTGATGATCCCCACCGCCCGGTCGTTCTCGACCACCGGCAACCGGCGTATCGCGTTGTCGCGCATCAGCTGGACCGCCTGGTCCAGCGAGGTGTCGGGCCCGACCGTCTGCAGATCGCTGGCCGAGCATGCCTCGCCGACCGGCGTCGAGAGATCCTTGTTCTCGGCAACCACCCGGATCGTGATGTCGCGGTCGGTCAGGACGCCGACCACCCGGCCGTTGTCCAGGACGATCACGTCGCCGGTATCGGCGTCGCGCATTCGGCGAGCTGCCTCGACGACCGGCTCGCTGACCTCGACGGTCTCCGGATCTCTCGTCATGACATCGGACACGGTTGTAGCCATGATGACCTCCATGGTGTTGGCCGACACTCACCAGCACCGGCTGTTCGGTGGTCACAGGGCGGCTGGCGAGCGAACGGCGGGCACTGGATCGCTTCTGACCAGACCGGACCACCGTAGTCCGTGGCCTCGTCATCGCACTAGTCACTCGTCGCGCTGGTTCGTCGGCGCGTCCGGCCCACGCGGGCCCGAAGATGAGCGAGCCGTCACAGGGAGTGCCCTCCAATCCGCTCAGCCGCGCTCCACCGGTTGAGCACAGCCGCTGAGACAGAGCGTGCTGGGACGAGCGCGCTGAGACGGCCCCGACTAGCGATCCAGCCGGAAGGCCTCGCCCGGTGCCCGGCCCTCGGGCTGGGACGGGGCGGTGGTGCTGGCGATGGCGGGGATCGGCAGTTCGACGGCCTTGCCGGCCGTCACGGTGAACGGCGAACCGTGGTGGCTGAGCCGCAGTTCGGTGTCGCCGTCCTCGACGGTGTAGCACGCCCGGTCGCCGGTGACGACCAGCCGGACCTTGCAGCCGCGCCACCGGAGGGCGAAGGACAGCCGGGTGATCGACTCGGGAAGCCGGGGCGCGAAGCTGAGCTGGCCGCCGTAGTCCCGCAGGCCGCCGAACCCGCAGACCAGGCCGATCCACGAGCCGGCCAGCGACGCCACGTGCACCCCGTCGCGGGTGTTGTGTTCCAGGTCCCGCAGATCCATCAACGCCGCTTCGCTGAGGTAGTCGTGGGCCAGCTGCAGGTGGCCGACCTCGGCGGCGAGAACGGCCTGGGAACAGGCTGACAGCGACGAGTCCCGGACGGTGATCTGCTCGTAGTAGTCGAAGGCGCGCCGCTTCTCCTGCGGGCTGAAGGAATCCCCGCACCAGTGCAGCGCGAGCACCAGGTCGGCCTGCTTGACGACCTGCTTGCGGTAGACCTGGAAGTACGGGGCGTGCAGCAGCAGCGGGTAGCCGCCGGTGCGGGCGCTGGCGGCGAAGTCCCATACCTCGTGGCGGTGGTAGCCGCGGTCCTGCTCGGGCAGCTGCTGGTGCTCGTCGTAGGAGATGGCCATGGTGGCCGCCGCCTCCTGCCACTGCTGGATCTCCTGCGCGGTCACGTCCGACTCGCCTGCCTCGGCCGGCCAGCGCTGAGCGGCCTCGGCGGCGTAGCGCATGTTCCGGGCAGCCATCAGGTTCGTGTAGGTGTTGTCATCGGCGATGGCGCTGTACTCGTCCGGCCCGGTGACACCGTCGATGTGGAAGCGGCCGTCGCTGCCGGCATATCCGAGTGAGTGCCACAGTCTGGCGGTCTCCACCAGCAATGGCAGCGCGCAACCCCTCTCGAAATCCTCGTCACCGGTCCACTGCACGTAGCGGACGGCGGCGAGTGCGATGTCGGCGTTGATGTGGAAGGCGGCCGTGCCGGCCGGCCAGTACGCACTGGTCTCCTGGCCGCGAATGGTCCGCCAGGCGAAGGCGGCGCCCCGCAGGTTCAGTGCCCGGGCCCGCTCCACGGCCAGGTCCATGGTGGAGTGCCGCCAGCGCAGCGCGTCGGCGGCTGCCTTGGGCGCGGTGGCGATCAGGACCGGCAGCACGAAGCTCTCGGTGTCCCAGAAGGCGTGGCCGTCATAGCCCGGGCCGGTCAGCCCCTTCGCCGGGATCGCGCGCTGTTCGGCTCGCGCGCCTGCCTGCAGGACGTGGAACAGCCCGAACCGGACGGCCTGCTGCACCGAGTCGTCGCCGTCCAACTCGACGTCGGCACCGTCCCAGAAGTGCTCGACGTAGGACCGCTGCTCGGCCAGCAACTCGGTCCAGCCGGTGTGCAGCGCCGCCGACAGGGCGGCATCGACCTGGTCGCGCAGGGCGGGCACGGTGCGCTGACTGGACCAGCCGTAGGCCACGAACTTCGTCAGCGACAGCGTCTGACCCGGCTCGAGCCGGCAGCCGACGGTGGTCCTGGACCAGTACGGCTCGACATAGGTGTGCGACTGGGCCTCAGCGTCGCTGGTGACCACGTGGTCGGCGGCGGCGGCCATCCTCAGCCCGGACCGGCGGGTGCGGTGCACCAGCGAGGACCGGTTGCCGCTGGCGCTGTGCTCGACGGCTTCCAGCGGGTCCCGCAACGCCGCCGCGGCCCGCGGGTCATTGCTCTGCCCGGGCACCTCCTCGTTGGCCACCAGCTCCGACTGGAGAACCACCCGCAACGGCGTCCCGACCGCCTCGACCTCGTAGTGCACCGCCACGATCGCCCGCTGGGTGAAGGAGACCAGCCGCTCGGAGCGGACCCGGACGGTGCTGCCGGCGGGTGAGATCCACTCGACGGAGCGTCGCAGGGTCCCGCTGCGCAGGTCCAGGGTGCGCTCGTGGCGCACCAGCCTTCCGTAGCGCATGTCGAAGGGTTCGTCGTCGACCAGCAGCCGGATCAGCTTTCCGTTGGTGACGTTGACGACCGTCTGGCCGGATTCCGGGTAGCCGAAGCCCGCTTCGGCGTAGGGCAGTGGCCGGGTCTCGTAGAAGGAGTTGAGGTAGGTGCCGGGCAGGCCCGCGGGATCGCCCTCATCGAGGTTGCCGCGGATCCCGATGTGGCCGTTGGACAGGGCGAACACCGATTCGCTCTGGGCCAGCATGCCCAGGTCCAGCTCCAGCTCGCGTACCCGCCAGGGCTCCACCGGAAACCGGGCGTCGGTGATCACGGGGCATCGTCCAGCAGTTCGGCGAGATCGCGCACCACCACGTCGGCGCCGTGCTCGCGGAGCTCGTCCGCCTGGCCGACCCGGTCGACGCCCACCACGTAACGGAAGCGACCCGCGCGCCCGGCCGCCACTCCGGCCAGGGCGTCCTCGAAGACGGCTGCCTGGTCGGGGCTGACCCCTGCCAGCTCGGCACCGGCCAGGAACGAGTCCGGCTTCGGCTTGCCCGGCAGGTGCCGCTCAGCCAGCGTCACCCCGTCGACGCGGCCTTCGACGTACTGATCGAGTCCGGTGGTCTGCAGCACCAGGGCGGTGTTGGCGCTGGAGGAGACCACGATGCGCCGCAGCCCCGCGCGCTGGGCGGCCTGCAGGTAGCGCCGGGATCCCTCGAAGACCTCCACGCCGTCCTCGGCGATCCGGCGGGTCAGCTCGTCGTTCTTGCGGTTGCCCAGCCCGTGCACGGTGAGCGCGCTGACGGGGTCCTCGGACTGACCCTCGGGAAGGGTGATGCCACGCGATGCCAGGAAGTCTCGTACGCCGTCCTCGCGTGGCTTGCCGTCGACGTAGCGCTCGTAGTCGGACTCCTTGTCGAACGGCTGGAAATCCGGGCCGTCCTGCTCGCGCAGGAAGTCGTCGAAGGTGTGCTGCCAGGCCACGGCATGCACCGCGGCGGTGTTGGTGAGAACGCCGTCGAGATCGAACAGGCAGGCCAGCACGCCTTCGGGCAGCCCGAGCACCATCTCAGCCCCTTCGGTCGTCTTGCGCTCCGCTCCGCCAAGGGGCCGAACTCGCCGCCTGGTACTCCCAGGCTAGTTCCACTCGGTAGCCGCAACGGCGTGCGGCACGCCCGAACTGTCGCAAAAGTCGGATGCGCGGTGGCGTACCCGGGGTCGGACGAGCGAGCCGAGGACCGCGGACCCGCGGAGCTGGTCGAGCGGGACCGAATACTCAGCCTGACTTCCTGCCCGGAGCCCGCCAGCGGCGGGGCCGGGCAGCTCGGGGGGCGGTCAGCGGGTGGTCGGGTCGCCGTCGGTGCGATCGCCCAGCCGGGGATCCAGGTTGCCGGCCTTCTCCTGCAACCGCTGGGCTTCGGCGCGCTCGCGCTCGGCCTCGGCGAGCCGCTGCTGGGCCTCGCGTTCGGTGTCGGTCGCCCGCAACTCGGCTTCGGCCCGTTCCCGCCGGGCCCGGGCCGCCTGCTCCTCGGCCGCGGCCTGCGCCGATTCGGCCCGGGCAGAGCGCTCGCCGGCCTCCTCCAGGTGCTGCTGAGCTGCGATCCGCTTGCGCTCGGTGGCCTGTGCCCGCATCCGGGGGAGCAGGAACGCGGCAAGCAGGGCAAGCACTACCAGGATCACCACGATGACGATAATGAGCGTTTTCATGACAACGTCCCTTCTGGTTGGCACGACGCTAACGCTCAGCGCCGTCACACGCCACTATGGCGTGGCTGCGTGCCGTGCCCGAGTGGCTGGTGTTCGGCCACCGCCGGGTGTCAGCCGCCCGCTGGGGTGTCCCCGGGAATCGGCAGTTCGCCGGTTCGGCACAGCTCCTCGCAGATGGCCCGGAGCTTGATGTGGGTGTGTTGGGATGCCTTGATCAGCAGCGCGAAGGCGGCATCGGGAGTCAGCCGGTACCGCTCCATCAGGATGCCCTTGGCCTGGCCGATCACATCCCGGCTGGTCAGGGCGACCGCCATGTTGCGACGCCATTCCTGGGCGGCCAGGGCGATGGTGGCGTTGGCGGCGAAGACGGTGGCCAGCACCTGGGATTCCTCGTCGAAGGCGTGCGGGTGCCCCGAGGCCAGGCTCAGCGAGCCGTAGACCCGGTTCTTGGCGACCAGCGACGTACACATCATGCTGCCCACCCCCAGCTGGGTGGCCGCGGCGGTGAACCTCGGCCAGCGACTCTCACTGCGCAGGTCGGGCACCCACACCGGCTCCGGCTGGGTGGCCGCGTCCAGGCAGGGACCCTCGCCGGCCTCGTTCTGCAGACCGATGACTTCTGGCGTCAGTTCCCCCGAGGTGGCTCGCGCCTCCAGCCGCCGCGGACCGGTAGGCACCACCAGGGCCGAGAACTCGGTGCCCGGAATCAGGTCCACCGCTCCTTGGGTGATCACCGTCAGGGGATCGGAGTCGCCGGCATGGACGGTGAGTGCCAACTCCGTCAGGGCCGCCGCGAAGGCGGAGCTGCCGGCAGTACCGGCTGGTCGATTCGGATCTTCGGTGGCGCGCCGGTGCTCCCGTTGCGGGTGGGCGGCCTGCGCCCGGTCGAGCAGTTCAGACATGCTTCCTTCCTTGGTTGGCGGCATCCAACCTCCCACTGACCGGGCAATGATGCCATCAAGGACGGTGAAAACGCACCCCTCGGCGGCGTGCCAGCGCTTTTTTTGGCGGCGTGCCGCAGGGCCGGCCGCGGAGCCGGCCCGATCCAGGGACCGGCCGTGGGTCGCCGTTCAGGGACCGGCCTCGATGCGCTCCCGCATCGCCGTGAGCGGCCACGGCGCGTTGTCCACCCAGCCGTAACGCCACGGATGGACCGCCTCGACCCACCAGGTCGCTCCGGCCTCGCGATGCTGGTCATAGCGCTCCAGCCGTGCTGGGTCACCGCCCTCGGTCTCACCCGGAACGGCGAGGTCATAGGAGGCATCGGTTGTCCGCAGGGCGGCGATCCTGGCCGCGACCGCCGCGGTGTCGGCAACGTCCCACTTGCCGTCCAGGCGCATCGGGACCACGCCGTCCCACCGGGCGGCCCGCCGGAACGGCCGGCTGCCGGGCCAGGTACCGCCGACCCAGACCGGGATGCGTGGCTGCTGCACCGGCGGCGGGTAGCAGACCGCGGACCAGTCCGGGCCGGCGACGCGGTAATGCCGGCCCTCGTGACGCACCGGCTCGCCGGTCCACAGCCGCTCCAGCAGGTCCAGATGCTCGTCCAGCATGTCGCCCCGGGTGGCGGCGTCGGTCTGCTCGCCGCAGTAGTCCCACTCGTACGGATAGTCGCCGGTGCCGACCCCCAGGATCAGCCGCCCCCCGCTCAGCCTGTCCAGGGTGACGCTCTGGCGCGCCATCACCAGCGGCCGCCGCCGGGGCAGCGGCGTGACCAGGGTGCCCAACCGGATCCGCTCGGTGGCACAAGCCGCCGCGGCCAGCGCGATCCAGGGATCGACCACGTCGATCGGTCCCGCAGCGAAGGCGAACAGGTGGTCCCAGAGGAAGAAGCCGTCCCAGCCGGCAGACTCGGCGGCGAGCGCCCAGTCCGCTACCAGGGCTGCATCCAGCCCGGTTCCGAAACAGGGAACGGAGAGTCCGTGGCGCATCCGGTGAACGTACTCGACGGTGGCCGCGCGATGCCGGGGGCGCTGTGGTCAAGGTCCGGCGCTGGGTCCCGGTTCAGGTCTGGGTCATCACGGATTCGATCTCGTTCTGCCGGTGCCGGAAGTCACACGATCCAGGATGCCGTTCGGGAAGCAGGCAAATCCGGCCAGTGGCCAGATGGGTCATGCCGCAGCGATGTGCCTGGGCCGCCGCCGTGTTGATCTGAGTGTTGTGGCTCTCATCGCGTACCGGGCTGGAAGGGACGGAGAGGTTATCGAAAGAAGTCATGACGGTTTGCCGATCTGCCGCTTGTTGGGCTTGTCTCACGAACCTTGCCTGCGTACCAGCCTGTCGGCCGCAGGCGGGGTCTTCGGTGCGCAGCCAGCGTAATAGGAGGCAGGTTTCAGCCAGGTGAGCAGTGGGTTTCGAGCTCCGGAAATCATCCGGCGTGCCGCCGCCTGGAATGCATGACAATCCGCCGCCAACCATGACGATCCGCCGCCTTCGACCCGGCCCCGATGCTGAGGCGTGGGTGGCCTACCGGGTGGCCTACCGGGTGGCCTACCGGGTGGTCAGCCGGATGGTCATCCGGGCGCCGTCCGGCGTCGGGACCACGCTCATCCCGAAAGCGCCGATGTGCTTCCAGTCCGCCTTGTCCTTCGCGGAGGCTTCCGGGTCGGAGTCGAGGAGGCCGCCGATGTTGACGTAGGCGATCAGACCGGCCGTGGCGCTGTCGGGTACCGCCTTGCGGAAGGCCGGGTCCTCACCGAGGGTCCGGGCGCCGGAACGGGCGCGCGGGTCATAGCTCGTGCTGTTGCTCAGCAGGTAACCGTCAGCTGTCCGTTGCGCATGCAAGCTGTCGGCAGGCACGCCGAACGGTTCGCCCAATGAATCCAGCAGTTGCATCGCCCGGTCGGCGCCGGTGGTGCTGACCTGGGCGGCGATCTCGGCATCGCCGTCGGGACCGTGGGGGAGGCGGGCCGAGATCGTGGTGTCGGTGCCGAACAGCGCCCGTAGGTCCTCGGGCAGTTGCAAGCCGGTCTCCTCGATCAGGCTCTCGAACTGCTCGCGCAGGCCGAGGGCCGCCGAGGTGCCCGCCCAGGCCGCGCTGAGGGAGTCACCCAGACCGGTGACCTCCAGCGCGGCGCTGGTGTCCTCGGCGGCGAGCTTGGTCAGGGTTCCGTTCACCGGCTTGCCCGCCGACCGCGCGGTGCCGGTGGTGCCCGTGTCATGCGATACGGCCGACACCTCCAGGTAGTCCGAGCTCGCGTGCGCGCCGAGGACGATCCGGCCCTTGCTCGCCGACAGGGCGTTCAGGCTCTGCAGGTCCTCCAGCCGCGCCTTGGCCGAGCCGCTTCCGGCCTTCAGCGCCGCCACGGTTGCCGCGAAGTCGGCCCAGCCGACCGCGATCTGGTCACCGTGCAGTGATTTCAGGTCCGCGCGGTAGCGATCGACGCCGGCCAGCGTCCCGCGCCGGACACCGGCCAGGACCGCCTCGGCGTGTGACTGGCTGTCACTGATCAGGGCGTACCCGTCGATGGTGACCCAGCCGAGGTCCTTGTCGGTGCGAGCCGCCTTGCTCAGCGTGGCCTTCATCTTGGCCTCGTCGGTGTAGGCCACCGCCAGGACCGGATCAAGGCCGGCCTCGCTGGCGGTGTCCGGCACGGCGGCCAAGGCGATCCGGTCGCCGAGCCAGGGCTTGATCTCGGTGGTGTAGTCGACCTCGGTCTGGTCGCTGAAGAACGCCGACAGCAGCGCGTTCTTCTCCGCGTCGATGTTGGACGCGCCTTTGGACACTGCCGGGAACTTGGCCGACAGCCGGTAGGCCGCGATCTTCTGGCCGGCGGCCGGGTCGAGGTCGAGCTTGGCGAAGGCGACCGTCGTCGCGGGAAGCACTCGTTCCGGCTGGATCCCGCTGCTGGCCAGCACGGTGTAGGCGTAGGCGGCTACCGCGCCGCCGGCAAGCACCGCGAGCACGGCAGCGCCAGCGATGATCTTCTTGGCCTGACCGCCCTTGGACGGCGGCGGCCCGGCCGGGTGTGGCAGGTAGACAGCAGGCGGAAAGGCTTCATGCGGAAAGGCGTGATCATGGGGATAGGCGTGATCATGGGGGAAGGCGTGATCATGGGGAAGGGCCTGAGAAGGTGGCACATCCTGGCCGAAGCTCTGATGTTGCGGCAGATTCTGGGGAAAGACCTGCTGCGGCGGCACGTCGTGCGGAAGGGGCGGCCCTTGGTATTCAGACGGGTATTCAGACGGGTATTCAGGCTGGTTTTCCGGCTGATAGTCAGGCTGATCCGGACCGGAGTTCGAATGTGTCATGAAACCGTCCCACGGCCTTCCGTCGTGTCGGCGTGCTGAGATCACCTCCCAATCGACTGGCCGGAGCGCAATCTTAGTCAGCCGGCAGCCCGGTGCCGCCGTGACGCGAATGCCCTCGGCGATGGGCGACAGCGCGTCATAGCAGGAACATTCTAGATCTTGAGTGTCCCGTCCGCCGGTGGTTGCGATGCCCGGTGTCCACTCGACATCGTCGGGTGATCGACGCCTCTGGCAGAGTCGCTCCCATGACTGGCCCGATCTCAGCTCGCCGCATCGTGCCCGCGGCTGACCATGAGGCGCTGGCGGCGATGGACACGTCCTACGAGACGACGAGCGTGTATGACGTTCGCGAGTTCCCGTTCGGGTTCGAACTCGTACCGCGCGCAGTGTCCCCTGGCCTCCACCGGCCAGGAGGGCAGATCGTTGCGGAGCTGGCGGGAAGTCCACTCTGGAGCGACGCGTGGCTCGCCGTCAGCGACGGTTCAACGGCTGGCTTCGCCGCCGTCGGCTACGAGACCTGGAACCGCCGGGTGCGGCTCTGGCATCTGTACGTGGATAGCGCTCACCGGCGGCGGGGCGTCGGGACCACGTTGTTGTCGACGGTCGCGCATTACGCATCTTCGCTCGGTGCCAGCCACGTTTTCGCCGAGACGTCGAACGTCAATGCGCCCGCCATCGCGACCTACCTGCGCTATGGCTTCGGCCTCGTGGGGCTCGACACCAGCCTGTACGCCGCCACCAGCCACGCCGACGAGGTCGCCGTTTACCTGGCGCTCCGCCTGTAGGACCAACGAAGCTGGCCCCTCCGGGTCGACCTGAGGTCGAACGTGCCGGAGGGGCCAGACATGAGAACCAAATCGATTGTTTACGCGGCGCCCAGCCGGCGGGTGATGCCGGTGAGGACATTGGTGGGCCGCTGCTGCTCGCCCGCGAACGCGCTGATGACGACCAGCGCGCCGGTGAGCGCCGGAACGACCCACTGCAAGGCGGTCAGCTGCTTCTGCGCCCCGGCTACGTCGGCAGGGGTTTCGGGGGCCGGTGTGGTGCCGTCAGCGGCCGGAACCGCGTGGTACTGCGATACCTTGCGGCCCAGTATGCGGGAGTATCCGGTGGCGGCCAGCGCGGCGGCCGTCACTCCGGTCTTGACCATCGACATGGTGGCCACACCCTGCTGCGCGGCCAGTCGATCGCTGTTGTCCAGCAGCTGCCCCACGCTGCCGATCAGGTGGGCGCCGATCGCGGCGGCGTTCACCGGCGTCCAGCGGTCCCAACCGGTGTTGGCGACCGCACCGGAGGCGCTGGCGCTGCCGGCCTGCCCGGCGGCCGGGTTCAGGGCTACCGCGTTGGCCAGCGTGCCGCCGAACCAGGCGGCCAGACCTACGTCATGCATCGAACGGGAAATGGTGTTGAAAAGCACGGTGACTCCAAGGAGGAGAGGCGATGCGCACCTCGCGGCGCACGCCGGATCGCTGTTGATCCGCGAGGACCCACGGTCCGTGATCCCACCGTAACCCCTGCCGCTGACTGCCCCCAAAGCTGCCGGTCGCACCCGGGCGGTGCGGGTGGAGAGCGGGGTGAAGGAGTGCCAGCGCGCCCGTGCCGGCAACGCGGTAGCGTGGTCGACACGGTACGAGGTGAACCAAACCAGCCGGCCCCCCAAAGTCAGCAGCACCGCGCTGAGCGCGCTGCACTGGGGTCCTAGAGGCAGCACCATGACCGGAGATGCATCATGAGCGTGGGAAGACTGGCGGCTCGTGCCGTCATCGGGGGCCTGTTCATCGGCCATGGCACCCAGAAGCTGTTCGGTTGGTTCGGCGGCCCGGGCCGCGCCGGCACCGAGGGCATGATGGAAGCCCTGCAACTTCGCCCGGCCAAGGTGCACGCCACCCTGGCCGGTGTCACCGAGACCGCCGGCGGCGCGATGATCGCCGCGGGCCTGGGAACACCGCTGGCGGCGGCCGGCCTGACCGGCGTGATGACCACCGCGATCCGCAAGGTCCACCTGCCGAACGGGCCGTGGGCAGCCAACGGTGGCTGGGAGTACAACGCCGTGCTGATCGCCGCCCTCACCGCACTGGCCGAGACCGGGCCGGGTCCGGTGTCGCTGGATCACTACCTCGGCATGGAACGCAGCGGTGCCCGCTGGGCGCTGGCTGCGCTGGCTACCGGGGTGGGTGCGGCCTTCCTCACCATGCAAGCCGGCCAGCGGGGCGCTGCCGCGCCGGTGCTGCAGGCCGCGGCGCCGGTTGCGGCCGAGGACACCGCGGGCGACCCCACCACCGTCGGCGCCTGAGCGGCGGCTACCACACTCTCGACAGCCGTTGGTCAGTCGACCGCCAGCCCGGCCGGGACTTCGGGAAGGTCGATCGAGAGCTCGACCGAAGCCGGGCCTTCCAGCGCCTGGGCGATCGCGGCGTCGATCTGCAGTTGCTGCCCGTGCCGCAGCGCGGCGTCGAATGCCGCCCCGATGGCGGCGCGGGCCTGGGCGACCGTCCGGTCCTTGAGTTCCAGATCGGGGAGGTAGTAGTTGTAGCCGCTGCCGACGGAGCCGGCGAGCGCGGCCTGTGCGGCGCCCATCAGCAGCGCCGCGCGGGCCCAGCGGCCGGCCAGTCCCTCCACGACGGCGAGCGCGTCCAGGAAGTACGAGGTGTTCGCCCGGTCGCCGGTTTCCCGGGACAGCTCCACTCCCTCGCGGAGCAGTTGCGACGCCCGCTCCAACCGGCCCTCCGCGGTGGCGGCCTGGGCCAGGTTGTAGAGAGCGATGTAGCTGACCAGGCGGTCGGCCCGCCGCCGTGCCAGGGCCAGGCCGCGCTCGAACAGTTCGGTCGCGGGCCCGGTGCTGCCGCGGACCAGCTGGACGGTTCCCAGCCAGACCAGCAACAGCGAGTGCAGCCAGTCGTCCCGCGCCTGCACCGCCGGGTCCAGGGCGTTGCGGAAGTAGTGCTCGGCGCGGGACAGGTCACCGGTCGCCAGCGGCACCAGGCCCAGGCCACCCAGGGCGTTCGCCTGCATGCCCAGCTCACCGGTGCGCCGTGAGATGTCCAGCGCCCGCTGCCAGTGCGCCGCGGCGCGCTGGTAGTCACGGTGCACGTAGCTCAAGCACGCGGCAGCCGTCTCCGCCCTGGCCCGGACGTCGTCGGCCAGCTCCGCCCGCAGCGCCGCCTCGGTCCAGTCCCGGCCTTGCTGGTCACCGCCGCGCATCCACCACACCAGCCACATCGCCCAGCACATCCGGCCGGCCGTGCCGGCATCGCCGGATTCCAGGGACTGCGAGATCGCCCGCCGGACGTTGCCGTCCTCGCGCTCGAGCCGTCCGAGCCACCGAACCTGCTCGCCGGTCTGCAATGCCGGTGCCGCGAGTTCCACCAGCCGCAGGTAGCAGGCCGCGTGGGCGGCGCCCAGCCCAGGCCGGTCCGGCTCGGCCAGCAGCGAGTCGGCGTACTGCCGGATCGGCTCCAGCAGGTCGTAGCGGACCCTGCCGTCGGGGTCGCGATCGACCCTGACGAGCGAGTGCTCGACCAGGTTGTGCAGGGCCGGTAACACCTGCAGCGGCGTGAGAACCGCTGCCGCCACCGCTTCGGCGGCGTCGAGCTCGAAGCCGCCGGCGAAGACGGCGAGCCTGGGCAAGAGCGCCTGGGCCTGCGGGTCGAGCAGCTGGTAGCTCCAGTCCAGCGTCGTGCGCAGCCCACGCTGCCGGGCCGGCAGGTCGCGGGTCCAGCCGGTGGCAAGGGCCTGGTCCAGCCGTTGCAGCAGATCCTGCGGTGACAGCAGCTTGACGTTGGCCGCGGCCAGTTCCAGCGCCAGCGGCAGGCCCGCCAGCCGCCAGCAGATTGCCGCTACCTCATCGGCGGTCGCCTCGGTGAGCTCGAAGGAAGGCAGCACCGCTCGCGCCCTGGCCAGGAAGAGCTGGCCTGCCGGGGACGAGCTGACGACGCGCGGGTCGGCCGACTGGGTCGAGCGCGGCAGCGCCAGCGGCGGCACCACATGCTCGCGCTCGCCGCCGACCCGCAGCGGGGCGCGGCTGGTGACCAGTGCTCTCAGCTCGGCAGCGCCGGCCAGCAGCTCGGCGATGGTCGGTGCCGCCGCGAGCAGGTGCTCGGCGTTGTCCAGCACCAGCAGCAGCTTGCGGTGCCGAAGTTGCTCGATCAGCGCCGGGACCGCCGCACCGGACTCCGAATCCAGGTCACGGACACCCAGCTCACGGGCGATGGCCGCCGGCACCGACTCGGGATCGGTGACCGGGGCCAGGGGTACGAACACCACGCCGTCCTCGAAGCTGCCCGTCACCCGCCGGGCGACCTCGACAGCCAACCGGGTCTTGCCGACCCCGCCCGGGCCGGTCAGGGTGAGCAGCCGGCAGTCGGACCCGGTGAGGATCCTGAGCACGTCCTCGACCTCGGCGTCCCGGCCCACCAGCTCGGTGATCGGGCCGGCAACCGCTGCCCGGCCAGCGGCGCTGCCTGGTTGCCGGCGCTCGCCGGCTCGGCGGTCGGCTCGGCGGTCGTCTGCTCGGCGTTCGCCGGCCCGGCGTTCGGAGCCTGACGGGGGCCCTGCGGCCCGGTGACCGATCTGGTCGCCGCCGTCCGCAACGCCGTTTCCCAGGTCGGTCGGCAGCGCCTGGAACAGCCACTCCCGGTCGGACTCGGACAGTGTCAGCGCCTCGGCGAGCCTGCGCACGGTGTGCGGATGTGGCCGCCGCCGGGTGCCGCGCTCCAGGGCGCTCACCCCGTTCGTGCTGAGACCGGCCCGCTCGGCAAGCTCGTCCTGGGTCAGCCGGGCGTTCTGGCGGAGGGCTCGCAGCCGCCCGCCGAACGAGGGAATCGATACCTGATGGTCTGGGCGCCGTTGCACGATCCCCAGTCTAGGAACGGCTCAGGGGTTGTGTGGCCAATGTGCGGGTGCTGAGTGTTCCGCGCCCGCGCCGCGCACCGCAAGGTTGACGACATCATCGACCGGCGCGGGGGGAGGAGGACACCATGGCGACCGCCACCAGGCCGGCCTGGTACGCCTACGGCGACGGAACCGGAACCAGGACGCCGTGGGGTGACCTGGTCACCGAGGTCGTGCCGGCCACGCTCACCAGCGGCGCGTTCCGCTGCCTGGACGTCCGGGTGTCCAGCGAGCTGGCGCATCCGGATTACGTACACCACCGCTGTGACGAGGCTTTCTACGTCATCAGCGGGCAATTCAGCATGACCGTCGGCGAGCAGCAGCTGGCCGGCCTCGACGCCGGCGCCTCGGTGTACGTGCCGCGCGGGCTTCGCCGGTCGCTGCGGTCCACTTCTCGAACCGGCCGGCTGCTGGTCATCCAGACGCCGGGCGACGAGCAGGACGACGTGCTGGCCGCACCGGCGCAGCAGCAGTCCGGCAGCACGGTCTCCCTCGCCCAGGCACTGGCCGCCGGGGGCATCGAACTGATCACCACCCACCAAACTCCACCAACCGCACCATCCGACACAGAAAGAGGAATCTCATGTTCAAGCGCGCAGCAGCGGTGATCGCCCTGACGGCAGGAGCCGTTCTCGGCGGCCAAGCCGCTCCCGCGTCGGCAGCATCAGCCGCACCGGCCGTCGGTGAACCGGAGGTCGCCTGGGTGAACAAGAACATCATCCTGTCACCGGACCACAGCACCGCGACGGTGCTGGGCAAGTACCGGTGCTCCGGTGGCGAGACCGGCACGCACCTCTGGGTGTCGGTCAAGCAGGGCCCGGCTCTGGACACCGAGCACACCACCAGCGAGTTCGCGACCGCCTGGTACGACACCAACTACAACTACGCCAATGACCCGGCCGGCCTGACCGTCGACTGCGACGGCAAGTGGCACGTCAGCCGGATCACCGTCAAGCCGGTGTTCGGGACGCTGAGCACGGGCAGCGCCTACGTCCAGTGGTGCCTGTACGACAGTGTCGGCGGCTTCGCCGGCCCGTCGAGCTTCCTGACCGTTCGCGGCGGCTGAGCCCGGACTCGCTCACCAGTCCAGAATACCGTTATCGGCAAAGGAGTTCAGATGCGCTTGATCGCGCGCACCGCAGTCGCCTCGGCGCTGGGCCTCGGCATGCTGGCCGGCCTGCCCGGCATCGCGCACGCCCAGGACACCGTCCTGGTGGCCCAGCATGGATCGCACGCGATCTATCTGGCCACCGGAGAGCAGTACAGCACCGAGAACCCGCAGTCCTACTGGGACTTCGTTCCGCTGGACGGGATGTGCGGCTTCGAGGGCAGTGCTCTCACCCTGGCCAACATGGATGAGGTCTTCTTCATCCAGACCAAGACCCGGGGTGCCCAGGCCGGTTCCTTCACCGGTACCGGCAAGATCCTGGACGAGACGTTCACGCTGCAGCAGCTGGCCGCGGACGGGACGGTGGTCCGCACCTTCACCGGAACCGGTACCGAACTCGCCCAGATGCGCGGCACCGGGGACGCCGGCCAGCAGGCGGACATCAGCGTCAACCTGCGGGTGGCGTTCCGGGGCGTCGCCGAGGACGGCACCAAGATCACCTTCACCATCAAGGCACGGCTGCGCGCCGAACAGCAGAGATTCGACGCCGCGGTCGACGGGTGCCGGCTGACCTGAGCTGAGCACCATCCCGGCGCGGCCGGGCAGCCACGGGGGCTGCCCGGCCGCGCTGGCGTGTGCACCAGGCTGCGGCAGCACCAGGCTGCGGCAGCACCAGGCTGCGGTAGGAGCAGCTAGCTCACCGCGGGCAATCGCTGATCGGCGTTGAGCAGCGGGCGGAACAGGTCGCCCTGCTCGGTGACGCGCTGCAGGGCGGCCCGCATCGCGAAGCCGTCCGGCTTCAAACCCGGATCGTCCAGCTCGTCCCAGCCGATCGGCATCGACACCGGCGCTCCGGGCGCCGGGCGGGCGCTGTACGGGGCGACCAGGGTCTTGTTGATCGCATTCTGGGTGTAGTCCAAGCGGGCCTTGCCGGCTCGGTCGCGCACCCCCCACTTCCAGCTGAGCAGTTCCGGCACTACCGCGCCGACGGTCTTGGACAGCTCCTCCACCCACCGCCGGGTCTCGGAGAAGCTGGGGCCGCGGCTGATCGGCACCCAGATCTGGATGCCGCGGCGGCCGGTCACCTTCGGCACGGCGAGCACCCGCAGGTGCTCGAAGGCGGTCCGGTGCAGCCTGGCCAGTACCAGCACGTCCTGCCAGGAGGTCGAGTCGCCCGGGTCGATGTCGATCAGCGCGTACGTTGGCTGGCGCGGCCGGTCGGTCAGCGACGTCCAGGCATGCCATTCCAGGGCGCCGAAGTTGGCGGCCCACACCAGCGCGGCCGGCTCGTTGACGACCAGGTAGCTACGGGTCTCACCGGGGTCGGCCTCCGGGTTCTCCCACCGGGTGAGCCAGTCGGGGGCCCAGTCCGGAAGCTCCTTGTGCCAGAAGCCCTTGCTGCCGGCGCCCTGGGGAAAGCGGTGCATGTTGAGAGCCCGGCCCGCCAGGTAGGGCAGCGCGACCGGGGCGATCTGCGCCGCGTAGCGAAGGAATTCTCGTTTGGTGATCGGCTGGTGCTCCGCCGATCCTGCGAACAGCACCTTGTCGAGATTGGTCACCTTCAGCTCGCGTCCGAAGATCTCCCACCGGCCCGTCGCGGGCAGCTCGTCCAGCGCCGCCAGCTCGGCGGGGCTGGGCCGCTCGGTTCCGGATTCCTTGAGGGCGATCGAGGCCTCGCTGGCCGGCAGGTCCGAGCGCCACATCCGGTCCGGGTCGGCCAGCACCTCCTCGTTGGTCCGGCCACTGAGCACCGAGCGCGGGTGCTCTTCGGGATCCCAGCCGGCCACCGCGAAGTCGTCATGCTTGTGCAGCATCAGCCACTGTTCCTTGCCACCGGAATCCTGGCCGGTCCGTACCAGGACGAAGCGGCCGCGCAGCTTGGTGCCGTGCAACTCGGCGTGCAGCTCCCCGCCGGCCACCGCGGCGGCGGGATCGATGCCGGGCTTGGCCGGCTCCCAGGTGCCGGCGTCCCAGACGATGACGTCACCGCCGCCGTACTCGCGGGCCGGGATGACGCCCTCGAAGTCGATGTACTCGATCGGGTGGTCCTCGACATGGAAGGCGGCGTGCCGGGCAGCCGGGTCCAGGGTGGGGCCCTTCGGCACGGCCCAGCTCACCAGCACGCCGTCGATCTCGAACCGGACGTCGTAATGCAGCCGCCGGGCCCGGTGCCGCTGCACCACGAAGCGCGGTGCCGCAGGCGCGGCGACAGCGGTGGACGGGTCGCCGGCCGGTTCAGAGGTACGGCTGAAGTCGCGCTTGCGCCGGTAGCTGGCGAGCTTCTCAGCCGGTGCCGAACTGGGAGCCATGGGCTTGAGTCAAATACCTGGCCCCCGGTACCGCAAACCCGAGACAGCTGCCTTGGCGAGAAGCACAGTGGCGAGCCAGCCGGCCAGCGCGCCCAGGGTGAGGCCAGCCAGCACGTCCTGCAGGTGGTGGACGTGGGCGGCCACCCGGGCGGCGGCGAGCACGACGGCCGCGGCAGCCAGTACCACCCCGGTCAACCGGTGCCGGAAGAACACCACGCTGGCGAGCAGGCCCGCCGCGACGCAGTGGTCGGAGGGGAAGCCGTTGTCGGCGCTATGCCGGATCAGCGGATGCAGCGACGGGTCCTGCACGAACGGGCGGGCGTCGGTATGCAGGGCGGCGGCGGTGACCAGCAGGAGCACCGCGAACACCAGCCCGATCAGCGCGATCGCCGCGGACCGCGTCTTGCTGTGGCGGTCCTCGCGCAGCATCCAGGTGAGCAGGGCCACGGCAGCCATCGCGATGAGCAGGTAGTTGGCGAGCCAG
>NZ_DASVQG010000028.1:0-16425 GCF_036389215.1 Jatrophihabitans sp. | reverse complement strand
GAACCGGGTCCAGCCGTGCCGCTCGGCCAGGTACTGGGCCTTGGAGAACTGCCAGGCATACATCGACGAGGCGCCGAGGTAACGCACCTTGCCGGCCTTGACCAGGTCGTGCAGCGCGGCCATGGTCTCCTCGATCGGGGTGTTGTCGTCCCACCGGTGGATCTGGTACAGGTCCACGTAGTCCACCCCGAGCCGGCGCAGGCTGGCATCGAGTTCGGCCATGATCGCCTTGCGCGACAGGCCGGCGCCGTTCGGGCCGGGACGCATCCGGCCGTGCACCTTGGTGGCCAGCACGATCTCGTCCCGGTTGCCGAACTCGCGCAGCGCCCGGCCGACGATCTCCTCGCTGGTGCCGTCGGAGTAGACGTTGGCGGTGTCGAAGAAGTTGACGCCGGCCTCGATGGCACTCCGGATCAGCGGGCGGCTGCGCTCCTCGTCCAGGGTCCATTCGTGGTTGCCGCGCTCGGGAACCCCGAAGCTCATGCACCCCAGGCAGATCCGCGAGACGTCCAGTCCGGTCGAGCCGAGCTTGGTGTACTCCATTCCCCGACTCTAGGTGCGCTGGGCACGCTACCGCTGGCTCGCTCCCGATCGTTGGCCGCCGGGCAGGGCGACTCGCCGGACGGAGCTCGGCTGGGCGGCCACCGATCACGGACATCCCTAGGGGTCGGGCGGGGCATCGACGGTTGGGCTCGGCGTCGGGTCCGGCTCTAGGTCCGGCGTCGGGGGTCCGGCGTCGGGGGTCCGGCGTCGGGTCCGGCGTCGGGGTCCGGCGTCGGGGGTCCGGCGTCGGGTCCGGACGGCCCGGCGCGGCGAAGCGGGCTGGGTCGCCGCCCACAGCCCGGTAGAGCACTATCTGGCAGATGCATGGAGATCTGCTGGACGTGGTGCTGGTGGCGCTGGCCGTGCTGTCGGCGCTGGCCGGTTACCGCCGCGGCCTGATCTGCTCGATCACGTCGTTCGCCGGTTTCATCGCCGGCGCCGCGCTCGGCGTCCAGTTCGCACCGGCCATCGCCCGGACCTTGCTCAAGGCGCCCAGTGACCCCGGATCGGCCGACCAGGCACTCGGCCAGCGCGCGGTCACGCTGATCGCGGTGTTCGCCTTGGCCACCATCGGGCACCTGATCGGCCAGGCCATCGGCGGCCGGCTGCGCGCCCAGATCGCCCGGACGGTGCTGGGGCCCGCGGACGGCGTCGGCGGCGCGGTGGTGTCGGTCGCGACCCTGCTGACGCTGGCCTGGTTGCTGGCCCTGGCACTGGCCTACGCGCCGGCTCCCGCGGTGGCGCGCCAGATCCATCGCAGCCTGGTGCTGCACACCATCGACCGGATGGTTCCGGGCGAGGGCCAGCGGGTCGTCGCCAGCCTGCTCCGGCAGTTGCAGCAGCACGACCTGCCCGCGGTCTCCGGACCGTTCGCCACCCTGCTGGCCCCGTCGGTGGCCCCGCCCGATCCGGCGGTGGTGCCGGCCGCGGTCCGGGTGGCCGCATCATCGATCGTCAAGATCACCGGCACCGCGCCGTCCTGCCGGCGGTCCATCGAGGGCACCGGTTTCGTCTTCGCTCCCGACCGGGTGATGACCAACGCCCACGTGCTGGCCGGGGTGGGCAACCCGCACGTCACCGCATCCGGCGGCAGCACGCTGGCGGCCCGGGTGGTGCTGTACGACCCCAACCGCGACATCGCGGTGCTGTCGGTGCCGGGGCTGAACCGGCGGCCGTTGAGCATCGCCGGGCCCGCGGCCAGCGGCACCGCCGCCGTGGTCGCCGGCTATCCGGAGAACGGCCCGTTCACCGCGTTGCCGGCCCGGATCGCCGCCCGGACCAAGGTCACCGGCCCGAACATCTACCAGGACCGCACCGTCACCCGGCAGGTCTACACCGTCCGCGGCCGGGTCCGGCCGGGCAACTCGGGCGGCCCGTTGCTGAGCACCACCGGCCAGGTCTACGGGGTGGTCTTCGCCGCCAGCGTGGACCAGTCCGAGGTCGGCTACGTGCTGACCGCCGCCGAGGTCGCCCCGGACCTGCGGGCCGGCCGGACCGCGACCGCGGCGGTCAGCACCCAGGGCTGCGACTGAGGCAGCGTTTCTGGGCAGCGTTCAGGGCAGCGTTTCAGCGGCGCCGGCTGGCGTAGCGCGCCGCGGCCGCGGCCCAGGCGTCCTCGATCAGCGCGCCGGGCACATCCCGGCCGAACCGCCGGGCCGCCAGCTGCCGCCAGGACACCCCGAGCTGGCTGCCCGCCGTGGCGCCGAGCAGCCCGAGCGCGCCGGCCTGCAACGCCCGGTTGCGGCTGCCGCCCTCCCGGCGGGTCAGCAGGGCGCCGGTCACGGCGCCGAGGATCAGCCGCGGCGCCAGCCCTTCCGGCTGCAACCGGCTGGGCGTCTGCGGCAGCTTGTCGCCGACGAACTCACCCGCAGCGGCAACCCCGGACAGCCGACGGGCCCACCGGTTGCCCAGAATTCCGGAGCTGGTGGTCAGGGCGAGCGCGGCGAGGCCGGAGGTGCTCCGAGCGCCGGTGGCGAGGCCGAGCAGCGCGGCCCGGGTGAGGACAGACATCCTTGCACCCTAGCTCGCCGTGCCTGCCGCCTTCGGCGGCGGTGATGGCATATCAATACCGGGTGGCGGCCACCGAGCGTAAGCACCAGCGTCATCCGGGTGAGCCCCGGCTGCCCGCCGCCCTCGCGGTGCTGGTCGCCATCGCCCTCTACAGCCTGCTGCCCAACAAGCTGCTGATCGTGCCCAGGCTGGCCGTCCCGGGATTGGAGCTGCTGCTGTTCATCCCGCTGGTAGCCGCCAACCCGCGCCGGATGACCCGTGGCAACCGGGAGCTGCGCCGGCTGGCGATCGCCTTGGTGCTGCTCATCGCGGCCAGCAACGGGGTGGCCCTGGTGCTGCTGATCCGCCAGCTGGTCGGCGGCCACGGCCAGGACGATCCGGCCACCCTGCTGATGGCGGCCGGCCAGGTGTGGCTCACCAACGTCCTGGTGTTCGCGCTGGCCTACTGGGAGCTCGACCGTGGCGGCCCGGTCAGCCGGACCCAGGTCGCCCGGCCGCGGCTGCCGATCGCCGACTTCCGGTTTCCGCAGGACGAGGACCACGACGCCGTCGGTGAGGTCGCCAAGCGGTCCTCGGAGAAGTCGGGATGGGCACCGGGATTCATCGACTACCTCTACGTCTCGGTGACCAATTCCTCGGCGTTCAGCCCGACCGACACGATGCCGCTGTCGCCCCGCGCCAAGATCCTCATGGGGCTGGAGTCGGTGTCGGCGCTGGTGCTCTCGGTGCTGGTGATTTCTTACGGGGTCGGCCAGTTGAAGTGAGGCCGAAACTGGCACTTGTCCACAGTGCTGGTCGCCGGGTCTGGCGCCGGCCCACCCATCGGTTAGGGTTGCCAGGCACCTCGGCAAGGCAGGTGTGGCGAAACCGGTCCGTTGAGCCCCGTCTGCCGGTCGCCCCAGGAGAGATCTCGAAAGACGGGGGCGGGGAACCCACATGTGACGCCTCGCGCGTCTTGGGGTAAAGCCGGGATCGCTCCGGCCGGACACCGATCGTCCGAATCCGACAGCTAACCCCGCAGGCGGTGGATCGGGAGGATCCATGTCCGCACGAAAGTATGTCGGCTGCCACCGGGCGGCCACACCTGTCTCAGCCAAGCCCGCCGGCCGCGCGCACCTCGCCCTGGCCGGGTCCGTCACCGCGGCCGCGGCACTCACGTTGACCGCGTTCGGCGGCACCGCCAACGCCGCGACGGCCCACAACTGGGACGGGGTCGCACGGTGTGAGTCCAGCGGCAACTGGCACATCAACACCGGCAACGGCTACTACGGGGGCCTGCAGTTCAGCTACAGCACCTGGCTTGCCTACGGCGGCGGCGCCTACGCGCGCCGGGCCGACCTGGCCACCAAGGCCCAGCAGATCGTGATCGCCGAGCGGACCCTGCGCGGTCAGGGGATCGGTGCCTGGCCGGTGTGCGGCAGGTACCTGACCAGCTACACCGTCCGGCCGGTGACCACCCGGACGGCTCCGGCCCGGCCGGTCGTCAGGAAGCCGGCTCCGGCGCGTTCCACCCGTGTCTACACGGTTCGCTCCGGCGACACCCTGTACAAGATCGCGGCGGCCTACCACGTGCCCGGCGGTTGGCCCACGATCGTCCGGATGAACCCGGGCATCCACAACCCCAACCTGATCTACGTAGGCCAGCGACTGGCGATCTGAGCCCTGGCCGCCTCCCGGATCCGTGCCCTGCGGTAACTGGCGTTACCGCGGGGTGCGGCCGGCCTGCTCCGGTGTTGCCAGCCCGGTCAGCGCCGCCGGCAACGGCTGCTGGTGCAGGATCCGCAACCGCTGGGTGGACCGGGTCATCGCCACGTACAGGTCACTGGGTCCCCGGGGGGAGCCGGCCAGGATCGCGGCCGGTTCGACCAGTACCACCACGTCGAACTCCAGTCCCTTGCACTGCGCCGGGGACAGCACCACCACCTGCTCGCCGGCCCCGGGCTGCCCGCTGAGTGCCCTGGCGAGTTCCGGCTGCGCCTGCGCGGCGACGATCACCGCCAGCCGGCCGTCCCCCAGCGCGGCGAGTTCGGCCGTCACGGTCCGGATCAGCGTGGCTGCCAGCTCGCCGGTGACCCGTTCGGCGGTCGGCGGCCAGTCCCCGGGGCGTGCCGAGGTCATGGTGCTGGGCTTGATGCCGGATTCGGCCAGCGCCTGGGTGGCCACCTGCATGATCCGCCCCGGGGTGCGGTAGTTCACCGTCAGCTCCGCCAGCCGCCAGCGGCCCCCGACGTAGGAATCGAGCATCCGGCCCCAGGAGCTGGCACCGGCCGGCGAGCCGGTCTGGGCGGTGTCGCCCACCACCGTCATCGACCGTGACGGGCAGCGGCGCATCAGGACCCGCCATTGCATGGCCGACAGCTCCTGCGCCTCGTCGACCACCACGTGCCCGAAGGCCCAGCTCCGGTCACTGGCCGCCTCGTCGACCAGCACCCGCCGATCCGCCGTCGCCTCGTACCGCTGGGCCAGGGCGTCGGCGGTCGTCATCCGGGGCGCGTCGGGCTCCATGTCGGCGATCATGTCCAGCACCCGGCCGGCGTACTCGACCTCGTGTGCCCGCTCGGCCGCCGCGACCCTGCCCGCCTCGTCCAGTTGGGCCTCGTCCGCGCCCAGCAGCTCGGCCGCCTCGTCCAGCAGCGCGACGTCGGCGGGCGTCCACGGCGCCGATCGGGGCCGTTGCAGCGCCTGGCGCTCGGCGGCGGACAGCCGCGGCGTCAGCCGGCCGAGCGCCTCGGCGTCGGCATACAGGTCGCGCAGCAGCCGCTCGGCGGTCAGCGGCATCCAGCACAGGTTGATCTCGCGGCGGACGTCGGCGGAATTGCGCAGGGCGTTGATCAGCTCCGGCCTGCTGTCGGCGTCCAGGTCGGTTTTCAGCACCTTGGCCAGCCGCCCCGCCAGCCGCTCCAGCAGGTCGCCGGCGAACCGGACCCGGGCCACGTTGTGCGGTTTGCGCGACTGCTGCGCCCGGCTGCGCGCCTGCTCGACATCGCCCGGGTACAGGGTGATCGTGCTGCCCTCGACATCCAGGCGCACCGGCCCGGCCGGTACCCGCTGCCGGGCCTTCACCGCCGCCGCCAGCAGCCGGGCCATCCGCAGGTCGCCCTTGACCAGCGCCGCCTCCGGGCTGTCCACGCCCTGGGCATCGACCCCGGGAAACAGCTGGCCGGCGGTGGCCAGCACCACGCCGGTCTCGCCGAGACTGGGCAGCACCTGCTCGATGTAGCGCAGGAACCGGGCGTTGGGACCGACCACCAGCACCCCGCTGCGGGCCAGCCGGTCGCGGTGGGCGTACAGCAGGTAGGCCGCCCGGTGCAGCGCCACCACCGTCTTGCCGGTGCCCGGCCCACCCTGCACCACCAGGACGCCGGCCAGCGGAGCCCGGATGATCTCGTCCTGCTCGGCCTGGATGGTCGCCACGATGTCGCGCATCCGCCCGGTCCGGTGGGCGTTCAGCGCCAGCATCAGGGCGCCCTCGGCCGACAGCGTCGCGGTGCTGGCGTGCGAGGCGGTGAACCGGTCCAGGTCCAGCACCTCGTCGGAGATCCCGGTGACCCTGCGGCCGGCGGTGCTCAGGTGCCGCCGGCTGACCACGCCGTCGGGCACCGCCGGGGTGGCCCGGTAGAACGGTTGCGCGGCCGGCGCCCGCCAATCCAGCAGCAGCCGGACGCCGTCGCGGTCGGTCAGCCCGATCCGGCCCACGTAGCGATCGGTTCCGTCGGCCATGTTGAGCCGGCCGATGCACAGCCGCTCCTCGACCGCTGCCAGCCGCTGCTGGTTCTGGGCGTTGAGCGCCAGGAAGGCGTCGCGCTCGACGCGGGCGGCCGGGGTGCCGGCGGTACCGGAGCTGCGCAGCTGAGCCAGCGTGCGGGCGGTCTCGGCCCGCAGCTCGTCCAGGCGGGCGTAGCGGATGTCGAGCTCGGCCTGTTCCGCGCGCAGCAGGTCAGCCATCGCCGCGTCGGTCACTCAGGCTCCCGGTGCTTGCTGGGTACCCGGTACTGCCGAGTACCGATACTTCAGCGGTTGACATGTGTACGCGCTCCCCCGGCCGCCCGTCGATCCTGCCCTACCGGCCCGGCTGCGGGACGGGCGGGTTCGCCGGGGACGGCCGGGGCGGGGACGGCCGGGGCGGAGCTGGCCGGGGCGGGGATGGCCGGGGCGGGGATGGCCGGGGCGGGGGTGGCCGGGCCGGGGATCAGCGTGGCCGGCCGCCGGACACCCGCTGTGGCACCGGCCTGTCGGTGTCGACCTTGCCGAGCTGGATGACCGAGGCTCCCAGCAACGCCATCAGCACGACCAGGCCGAGCCCGGACCACGGGCCACGATGGATGTGCTCGTCATAGACCAGCACGCCGACCACGATGCTCAGCAGCGGGTCCACGGTGGCGATCGCGGGCAGGCTGGCGGTCAGCGGGCCGGCCTGGAAGGCCAGCTGGCTCAGGAACAACCCGATCGCCCCGACCACCACCACGGTGTAGAGCTGCCAGCTGGTCAGCGCCACCAGCGGCCCGTGCACCGCCCGGTCGGTCAGGCCCTTGAGCAGCGCGGCGGTCGCTGCGTACACGACACCGACCGCCACTCCGATCAGGGCGGCGGCATCGGCCGCGGGACGGCGGCGGTGGGCCAGCACCAGGCAGGCCAGCGCCAACCCCACCCCGGCCGCGGCGGCCACCACGGCCGGCAGCCGGTCCGGGCCGTCCCCGCCGGCGCCCGGGTTGGTACCGGCCAGGGACAGGAAGCCGACCAGGCAGCCGGTCAGCACCAGCGCCCACCGGACCTCGGCCCCGGTCACCGGCCGGCCCTGCCGCCGGCGCAGCAGCAGCGAGAACAGCAGCCCGCTGATCAGCAGCGGCTGCACCACCGCCAGCGCGCCGAGGTGCAGGGCAAGCACCTGCAGGCTCAGCCCGATCGCGTCGGTGACGATGCCGGCCAGCCACAACCGGTGGCTGAGGGTGGCCGTGACGAAGCGAGCCACCGCGCCGACCCGCAGCCGGCTGACGTAGGGCACCTGGGCCGCGCTGGAATGCTTGAGATTGGTGGAGATGGCGAAGGCGAGAGCTGCCCCCAGGCTCAGCAGGACGACGAGCCAGTCCACGGACAATGCTCGGGCTCCGTTCCGGGTCTGCCCAGCGGCTCAGGACGACCTTGTTCCGGTCGGCCAGCGAAGGGTAACCCGTGCTCCGGACGAGCCCTCGAGATTGGCTGCCGTGGCGCTACCCGAGTGTGCCCGCATCACGCTGCGCGCGATCGCCAGGCCCAGGCCGGTGCCGGCCTGCTCGCCGCCGTTCTGCTCGATGCGGGTGCGGGCCGGGTCGTGGCGGCGGAATCGCTCGAAGGCGACCGGCAGGAAGTCCGGCGCGAAGCCCGGCCCCTGGTCGGTCACCACCAACTCGGCATCGGCGGAGGACTCGGCCACCTCGATCACGATGCGGCCACCGGCCGGTGAGAACCGCAGGGCGTTGGCGACCACGTTGTCCAGGGCCCGCCGGATGCGGTTCGGGTCGCCACAGACCGGCACCGGCCTCGCCGGTGCCTGCACCACGATGCTGACCGGCTGGGACCGCGCTGCGGCCAGCGCCGCCGACCGGGACTGCTCTGCCAGCTCGACCAGGTCGAACCGGACGAATCTCGCGGTCTCGTGCTCGTCCCGGTCGAGCACCAGCAGGTCCTCGGCGAGCCTGATCAGCCGCTCGGTCTGTTCGGCCGCGACCTCCACCGTGGCGGCCAGCTGCTCGGAGCTGCGGCCGGGCCGGCGGGCCAGTTCGAGTTCGCCGCGCAGCACGGTCAGCGGGGTGCGCAGCTCGTGGCCGGCGTCGGCGACGAAGGCGCGCTCCCGCTCGTAGGCCGCGTGCAGCCGGCCGAGCAGCGCGTTCAGGGTGTCGCCCAGCCGGGAGATCTCGTCCCGCCCGCCTGGTACCGACAGGCCGGCGCCGGCGTCGCTGGCCTGGAGGTCGGCGGCCTGGGCGCGCATCCGCTCCACCGGCCGCAGCGCCGCCCGGGCCAGCAGCCAGGCGCCGGGACCGGCCAGCAGCAACACGATCGAGCCGATCAGCAGCAACTGCGCGGCGGCCCGCTCGGTGGCCTCGTCCAGCACCTCCCGGCTGGTCGCGACCGCGATCACGAGCCCGGGCCGCCCGGTGGGCCCGGACAGGATGCGTACCTGTTCCTGCCGGACAGGTGCCTGGCCGTGCTGGTCGGGCTGCATCACGCCGTCGAAGAGCTGCTGGCCGCGACCGGCCGCAGCCACCTGGGCCACGGTGAGCAGCGGATGCGAGCGGGCGTCCTCGGTGGACTGCACCAGCCGGCCGGCGCTGTCGAGGACCTGCCCGTAGCTGCCGGCGGGCAGCCGCAGCCGGCGCCCGGGGACGGCTGTGCCGCCCGCGGTGTCGAGCTGGGCGATCAGGTCATCGGCATGCGCGCGCAGTTCGGCGTCCATGCTGCGCTGCAGGTCGGTGCGCAGGTCCATCCCGAAGAGCGCGCCCACTCCGAGCAGCAGGAGCAGGGTGACGGCGCTGAACTGCAGGGCAAGCTTGAGCCGGATCGGCACCGGGTGAGCTAACCTGCCACGTCGACGGTGCTGGATCTGGCGTTGGCCAGCAGCCGGTAGCCGGCGCCGCGCACCGTCTCCAGCTGCTCGATCCCGAACGGGCGGTCGATCTTGCGCCGCAGGTAGGCGACGTACTGGTCCACCACGTTGCTCACCCCTTCATAGGCGAAGTCCCAGACGTGCTCCAGAATCCTGGCACGGCTGAGCACCTCACCGGGGTGTCGCAGGAAAAGTTCGAGCAACGCGAATTCCTTGGCCGACAGCTCCAGCACCGTGTCCTCCCGCCAGGCCAGCCGGGCGGCGGGATCCAGCCGCAGCGTGCCGGCGCTCAGCACGGTCGGCCGGCGCGGGCTGCCACGCCGGATCAGCGCGCGCAGCCGGGCAGCCAGCTCGCTGAAGCTGAACGGCTTGGCCAGGTAGTCGTCGGCACCGCTGTCCAGGCCGGTGATCCGGTCGCGCACGTCGGTCCGCGCGGTGAGCAGCAGCACCGGAGCCCACCGGTTGGCCTGCCGTAGCCGCCGGCACACCTCGAAGCCGTCAGCGCCGGGCAGCATCAGGTCCAGCACGATGGCGTCGTACTCGACCTCGGTCGCCTGCCACAGTGCCTCCAGGCCATCGCCGACCACGTCGACGGCATAGCCGTCCTCACCGAGCCCGCGCCGCAGCATCGCTGCCATCCGGACGTCGTCCTCAGCCACCAAGATTCGCATAACCGGCACTCTAGGAACTGGAAGATGTGGAGAAGATGTCAATGCACAGATCATCCTCGCGAGCCGTCCGCGTGGTGGAATCCGCATCAGTAGCATTCCCTGAATGTCAGCCGACTCCGATCTGCCCGCAGCCGCCCGGCGACCCGCCGGTTGCCGGCGATTCTGGTCAGCTACCGGGAACCGGCGGGCCGGCGGCCGGTGCGGATGAGGATCGCGCACGTCACCGACTGCTACCTCCCCCGGATGGGTGGTATCGAACGCCAGGTGCACGGCCTGGCCACCGCCCAGCTGGCCGCCGGGCACCAGGTGTCGGTGATCACCTCGGTGCCGGCAGTGCCTGCGGACCGCCCGACCCCCGACAGCCCGATCCCGGACAGCCCCGCCCTGGTCAGCCCGACCCCGGACAGCCCGGCCCTGGTCAGCCCCGCCCTGGTCAGCCCCGGCGTGGACGGTCCCGCGGTGATCAGGCCGGCCGGCGCCGGCTCGCGACCGGGTTCCATCCGCTACCTGGCCAGCTTGCGCGGCCGCCAGGCGGTGGCGCGGGGCGGCTATGACCTGGTGCACATCCATGCCTCCACCTTCTCGCCGATGGCCTATCTGGCAGCCGGCGCCGCGAGCGGCTCGGGCGTGCCGACGGTGGCGACGCTGCACTCGCTGTGGTCCTACGCCACGCCGATCTTCCGGGGCTTCGACGCCGCGCTGGACTGGCGGCGCTGGCCGATCACCTGGACGGCGGTGAGCACCGCGGCGGCCGGCGCGCTGTCGCAGGTGCTGCGCCCGGGCACCGAGATCTCGGTGCTGGCCAACGGCGTCCGCCCCGAGCTGTGGCAGCTGCCGCGCCGGCTCCGGGACCCGCGGCGGGTGGTGATCGTCAGCGTGATGCGGCTGGCGGCCCGCAAGCGGCCGCTGCAATTGCTCAAGGTGCTGCGCGCGGTCCGGGCCCAGGTGCCCGCCGAGATCAGGATCGAGGTGCAGATCATCGGGGCCGGCCCGCAACGCGAGGGGATGCTGAGCTACCTGGAACGGCACCGGATGACCGGCTGGGTGGAGCTCACCGGCCAGCTGGACCAGCCGGCGATCCGCGACCGGTTCGCCGACGCCGATCTGTATGTCTCACCGGCGACCCTCGAGTCCTTCGGCATCGCCGCCCTGGAAGCCCGCTGCGCGGGCCTGCCGGTGGTGGCCTTCGCCGGGACCGGGGTGTCGGATTTCATCGAGCACGGGCGCAACGGCCTGCTGGTACGCAGCGACGACGAGCTGGCCGCCGCCCTGGCGAGCCTGGCCCGCTCCCCGGCGGCCCGGGCCGAGCTGGCCGGCGCCGAGGGCGGCGAGGCGGACTACAGCTGGGACCACGTGCTGCAGACCTGCGAGCAGGTGTACCAGCGCGCCTTCGGGCAGGCCGGCCGGCTCGCCCCGCCGATCCCTGGTTCGATGGCCGCGCCCGTCCCCAGATGAGTTTCTGCCTGGTCTCCTTCCACGCCCACCCGGACGACGAGGCGCTGCTGACCGCGGGAACCCTCGCCCGGGCCGCGGCCGAAGGCCACCGGGTCGTCCTGGTGGTCGCCACTCGCGGCGAGGCCGGCCTGAGCGACGGAACCGGTTCGAGCGACGGAACCGGTTCGAGCGGCGAGGCGCGCGACCTGGGCGACCGGCGGGCCGACGAGCTGGACCGGTCGGCCGCGGCGCTGGGCTGCGCCAAGGTGATCAGGCTGGACTACCCGGACTCGGGAATGCGCAACGAGCACCAGGGCTTCGCCTCGATGCCGGTCGAGGAGCCCGCCGCACGACTGGCCGCCATCCTGCGCGAAGAGCGGGCCGATGCCCTGACGGTCTATGACCGCAACGGCGGCTACGGGCACCCGGACCACGTGCAGGTGCACCGGGTCGGGCACCGGGCCGCCGAGCTGGCCGGCACCCGGCTGGTCCTGGAGGCCACCGTCGACCGGACCGCGCTGATCCGGGCGCTGTCGCTGGTGCGCTGGACCAGGCTGCTGCCGCCGGACTTCGCTCCGGACCGGCTGCGGCACAGCTACAGCGACCGGAAGATGATTACCCACCGCATCGACGTGCGGGGCTTCACCGGTGCCAAGCGCCGGTCGATGCAGGCGCACGCCAGCCAGGCCGGCGGCGGCACCGGCCCCCGCACCCTGGCGTTCTTCCTGAAGCTGCCCGGCCCCCTCTACCGCCGGGTTTTCGGTGCCGAGTGGTACATCGAAGCCGGCCGGACGCCGGGCCGGCCGCCGGTTCCGGACCTGTTCGCCAGCCTCCGCTGACCATCCGTCCGGCCCTCGGAAAAGTGGGGCTTGACAGCTCGTCAATGTTACGTAGAGTAGCCAATCGAAAGCCGCTGAACCTTCGTGTCTCCCCCGTGGCAGGAAAGGCGTAGCGGCTTTCGCCATGCCTGGACGCTGCCACCGACGGGGGTCGGAACCCCGCGCGCGGGTGTCACCGCATCACGACACCGAGCCGCTACAAACCCGGATCCGGCTCCATTCCCAGCAGCGCCCGCCCGGTCAGCTCATAACCTGCCGCGCTGATCCCGTAGTGCTGGGTGGCGGTGTTGACATCGCGCAGCAGCCGCTGCAACGGGTTGCTGCCGTACAACGCCGTGGATCCTGCGCTGCGGTAGCACAGCAACACCGCCTCGGCCGCGCCCGCCGTGGCGTGCGCCGCGGCCAGCCGGGCGTGGGCCCGTTGCTCCACGGTGGGCGCCGAACCGGCGGCGGCAGCCTGCCACAGGGCCTGCATGCTCGCCGTCAGGTGGTGGTGACCGGACTCGATCAGCGCGGTGGCCCGGGCCAGGCCGGCCTGCACCACCTCCCGGTCGGCCAGCAGCCGGCCGGACCGGAACGGCGTCTTGACCACCGCCAGCTCGCGGAGCTCGGTGACCGCCCGGCGGGCCAGGCCCAGCGGCACCGCGGCGAGCACCGGAAAGATCAGCGACATCAGCGGCACCCGCCACATCGAGCCGGCCGGCCACGGCGAGACCCGGTCCGGGACGAGGCTGTGCTCGGCGGGCACCCGGATGCCCTCGGCCCGGAAGTCCACGCTGGCGGTGCCCAGCAGCCCCAGGACGTCCCAGTTGTCGAGGAACTCGACCTCAGCTGCCGGCATCACGACCGCGCGGAGCTGGGGCGGCCCGTCACCGGTGACCACGGCACCGCCGACCACCCAGTCGCAGTGCTGCACCCCGCTGCCGAAGGACCAGGTCCCCGCCACCAGGTAGGAGCCGTCGGGCTGCGGATCGGCCCGGCCACCGGGCATCAGCGCGCCACCGGCCATCTCCTGCCCGGTCGGGTACAGCTGCCGGGCGCCGGCCTCCGGGACGAACGCGCCGACGACATTGCTGGCCAGGCCCGTGGCGGCGCACCAGCCGGTCGAGCCGTCGGCCGCCGACAGCGTCTCCACCACCTGCAGCACGGCCGCCGGCTCCGCCTCCAGGCCGCCGAGCTCGCGCGGCATCCAGAGTTGGAACACCCGCGCCTGGCGCAGTGCGGCGACCACGTCGGCAGGCAGCCGGCGGTCCTGCTCTATCTCGGCGCCGCGGTCGCGCAGCCGGCCGGCGAGTTCCTCGACCGCCGCGATCACCTCGTCGGACTCTCCGGCTACTGCAGTTCTCACGACTGCACCTCGTCTCAACGCTGCGGCGAGTCGAAGATTGCGTCTACGAAGATAGCGTCTACAAGGTGTCCTGACGCTGTAGCCACTGCATGGCGAGCCATCCGGCCGGCACCGGCAGCCAGAAAGTGGCCAGCCGGAACAGCAGCACGGCGCTGATCGCCGCGGCGCTGGCCATGCCGGCCGCGGCCAGGCCGGTCGCCAGGGCCACCTCCACCGCGCCCAGGCCGCCGGGCGTCGGGGCGGCCGACCCGATGGCGGCGCCGGCCAGGTACACCACCGCCACCTGGGCCAGGGCGATCCCGCCGTCGAAGGCGTGCACCGAGAACCACAGCGCCGCGATGTAGCTGCCGTTGAGCAGCAGCGCCCCGAGCACCCCCTCTGCCAGCTTGACGGGACTGGTCAGCAGCGACAGCAGCCTCGGCAGCGCCTCGTGCAGCGGCGGCAGCAGCCGGGCCAGCAGCCACCGCCGGGCCGCCGGAACTGCCAGCGCGACCGAGATCAGCACCCCCAGCGCACCCAGCACCCCGAAGGCCCAGCCCGGGATGGGCACGCTGTGCCGGGCCGAGACCCCGGTTGCCGCGGCGAACGCGATCAGCAGCACCACATGGGACAGGGCGTTGACCAGCTGGGCCATCCCGACGCTGGCGGCGGCCCCGGCCGTCGGGAGCCCCACCTTGCGCAGGTACCGGATGTTGACCGCCAGGCCACCCACCGCGGGCGGGGTCACGAAACCGGCGAACGAGGCCGCCAGCTGCACCAGCACCGTCCGGGCGAAGGACAGCCGTTCACCCACGTAACCGATCAGCGCCAGCGCCGCGGCCAGGTAGGTGGCCGCCGAGGCCACCAGCACCAGCGGCAGCCATTGCCAGCGGGCGCCGGCCAGCACCGTGACCAGGTCCACCGAGCCGAGCTGGCCGACGATCAGGTACCCGGCCACGATGACGGCCACCACCGAGATGATGGTGCGCGGCCGGACCCGTTCCACCCGGACCGGCTCCGGCGGCTGCTGGTGGGTCTGGCCCTGGATCTCCTCCCGGACCGCCTCGACCAGGCCCGGATCCGCGCGCAGCGCCTCCCGGGCCTGCCGGCTCAGCACGATCGGCTGCAGCACCGCGACGGTGGCCGCCAGCTCGTCGTCGGTGAGCACCCCGCGGGCGCTGCGCACCGCACGCTGGACGCCTACCAGGCCCACGGTGCTGATCAGCAGCTCCGCCCGGTCCAGGTTGATCCGCAGGTCGGTGGCGAAGGCGGTGCCGTCCTGCGGGATGGGCAGCAGCACCGCACCGCCCGGCTCCACCAGCAGGTTCCCCGCCCGCAGGCCGCGATGGGTGATCCGGCTGCGGTGCAGCTTCAGCACGCTGGCCCACAGCTCGTCCAGCTGGCGGTCGGTGGGTTCCACCAGCGGGCTGCCGGTCACCCGGTCATAGACCAGGGCGATCGCATCCGGCCCGCACCGCACCCCGGCCAGCAGCCTGGGCATCGCCACGCCGGTGGCCGCCGCCGCCATCGCCAGCAACGACCGGTGCTCGGCCACCCGTTCCAGCGACAGGGCCGGTGACGGGGCGATCTCGGTGCGGATCCGGACCAGCCGGTAGGTGTTGTAGACCGCACCGGTGGCGATCAGGTCCCGGTCCAGCACGTGCACCCGCAACTGCCGTCCCCCGGAGTCGGTGCCGAGGTAGTTGCGGTGGTCCCCCGGGCCCGAGGCGATCCGCTCCAGCCGGCGCAGCACGATGCCGCGGCCGGCCAGCGCGGCCACGATCTGCCGGGCGTCGGGGCGTTCGTTGAGGGTTCCGGCGAGGTAGCGCACCACGATCCCGACGGTCGCCCCGATCACCAGGCTCAGCATCAGCGACAGCAGCGACACCCTGGTGGCGGTGAAGACCGAGGCCACGTACAGCCCGGTGACCGCCACCAGCAGCGCGCGCCAGCGCGGGTCCTGAGCCACTCCGACCACCGCCACGAAGGCCAGCAGCGCGGCGAGGTAGGTGTCCAACGGCTTGACCGAGGCGTCCGCGCCGGATCGGATCAGTGCCGCATGAAGCGACCCGGAGGCGAAGGCCACGATGAGCCGGTTCAGCACGTCGACCACCGCGATCGCGATCATGCCGGTGACCAGCGCCTCGATCAGCCGCCGGGTCTGGCCCCGGACGATCTCACGGGTCATGAACGCCAGCGGAACGGCCAGCGCGCCGAAGGCGGCCAGCGTGCGCAGCATCCGCAGCAGCAGCGGCGGCACGTCGGCCAGCAACCGCACCAGGTCGTCGTTGACGCCGCGGGTGGTGTCGCTGGCGATCAGCCCCAGGCCGACCAGCAGCAGGCCGGCCAGGACCAGGGCGGCCAGCCGTACCAGGTCCCAGGGCCGGCGTACCCGGGCCGGGGTGACGTCGACGATCTCGACCGCGGCCGTCGCGGTCCGGCCGGCGTCGGCCGGCGCAGCCGCGGTCTCGGCCTCAGGCATCGCCCAGGCCTGCCCGAGCTGCGGGCGCTGAGGCTTCACGGCGAGAACCGTCCGGTCCGGTCGGCGGTTGCTAGGACAAGCGCGAGGGTATTACAGCGCCGCCGATCGGCGGAGGACCTGAGGGAGCATCGCAGGCGCGCAGCGCCGAGGAGCGGGCCTCGGCCGGCGATGAGCGCTCGCGCGAAGAGCTGTGAGACCGACCCTCAGCCGCCGACGCTGAGCAGTCGCAACCGGGGAGCTGCCTCGGCGGTCCGGCCCAGCCAGCCGCGCAGGTCCGCACCCGCCATCGGCCGGCTGATGTAGTAACCCTGCGCCACCTGGCAGCCCATCCCCCGCAGCTCCTCCAGGGTCGCCAGGTCCTCCACGCCCTCGGCCACGATCCGCAGGTCCAGGTCCGCACCGAGGCCGATGATCGTCTTGATCAGCGCGCGGGTGCTGGCACGGTTCTCTCCGGACAGCCCCTGCACGAAGGAGCGGTCGATCTTGACCTCGCCCACCGGCAACCGCTGCAGGTAGGACAGGCTGGAGTAGCCGGTGCC
>NZ_DASVQG010000027.1:0-22440 GCF_036389215.1 Jatrophihabitans sp. | reverse complement strand
TGGCGCTGGCGCTGGCACCCCTCGGCCTGGTGCTGCTGGTCGCCGGGATCCTGGCGGCGTCGCTGGACGGCGTCGGGTGGACGCTTGCCGGCCTGCTCGTCGCGGGGCTGGCTGTGGTGCTGCTCGGAGTCGCCTGGGGCTTGCGCCGCTCGGCCGCGTTGAGCGAGGTGGCGGCCGGAGAGCAGCGACTGGACGAGGTGCTCGTCGCCGCTGTCCAGGCCAGCGGCGCAACCTGCGGTGAGGCCGGTGTGGGCGGCGCGGCCGGTGTGGGCGGTGTGGGCGCCCACGGTTCGGACACTTCAACCCACGGTTCGGACAGTTCGACCTGCGGCGCCACCGGTCTGGTATGCGGGTCGAGTGGTGCACCGGGCGGCTGCGGAGCAAGCTGCTTGACCCGCGCGAACTCGGCCGAGCGCAGCGTGGACCCGGGAGCCGAGCGCAGCGTGGACTCGGGAGCCGAGCGCAGCGTGGACCCGGGAGCCGAGCGCAGCACCGCACCCCATCGAGGCTGATCCGTCACGACAAGCCGCCCTCTTCTATGCGGTGGTTGCGCCGGGGTATTCGTTCCGGATCGATCCAGGCGGGCGGAATCCACGCCGGCAGACCGTCGAGCAACTGACAGCGCCAGCCTGCTGCGTCGAAGTTGCGGTGATGGTTGTGGCACAGCAACGTGAGGTTGTCCAGATCGGTGCTTCCGCCGTCGGCCCAGGAGACGATGTGGTGGCGCTGGCACCACTCGGGCGGCTTGTCGCAGCCGGGGAACGAGCAACCCCGATCCCGGGCTACCAGGGCAAGGGTCTGGCCACGGGTGGCGATCCGCTTCGTCCGGCCGTGGCCCAGCACGACGCCACGGGCATCGCGCACGAGCAGGCTGATCGCGGCCTCGTCGGCCAGCGCCAGCGCCTGGTTGACGGTCATCAGTTGACCGAAACTGGTTTCTGCCCAACCGGCACGGCTCTGGAGCTGGTCGGCAGTCATGCTGACGATCACGTGAGCCGGGGCGCCGGAGTCGCTCAGTTCGGTGCGCCGGACAGCCAATCCGGCCAGCTCCTCGAGCGCATCGTGCATCCGTTGACCATGGCCGCGGGAGTCGGCGGCGATCCCGCGGGCCTGGTGAGCCTCCTCGGCTGCCGGTCGAGGCGCCGATCGAGGAGTCAGCCAGGACAGCAACAGCGCACCGCACGACGGCGTCAACCGGCCGTTCACCCGGTAACTGCCGTTGGCCTGCGGTATCAGTGTCAACGACCGATGGCGAGCGTGCTCCTCGTCCGAGGCCAGCACGCCGTCGGGGTTCAACTGCGCCAGAATCCGCTGCCCGAGGACACCGACCTGACGGGGTTGCAGGTGCGCCGCCGCCGCGACCAGGTGCTGTTCGGCTGCCGAGATCTCGGCTGGACCGACCGAACTCGGCAGCTCCTCCAGCGTCGATGCGATCACCCGGGCATGCTCGGTGGACACGATCCCGGCCGCCTGACCCGCCGCCACCTCGGGCAGTAGCGTCTCCAGTTGCTCACCGGTGAGTGACCACCGCGGCCCGCACAGCTGCGACGCGCTCACCCGCTGCTTCGCCTCATGGGGCGAGAGCCGCAGGACGGCCTGCAGCAGCGCCGATGTCGAGGCCACCACGAGCCGGCCGGCCAAGGCACGCCGCCCGAGCTCGGCAATTAGGGCATGATCGATCACGGCAAGCCGGCGGCGCAGCATCTCGAACTCGTGCAACTCCGCCAGCACGTCGGCGTCGGTCAGTTTGCCGAACAGGCCGGTCGAGACATCGCCGAGGTAGCGCGACAGCTCACCGACGACGTCGGCGAGCGCTGCCGAAACCTCGCCGTCAGTCAGCTTCTCCATGCATCAGACACTAGGGGCAGGTTCTGACAAACTCCGTGGAGATAGCAAGCTGTGGAAAACCCACAGCGGGCACGGGCTGACAAACTCTCGGAGATAGCAAGCTGTGGAAAACCACAGCGGGCAGGACCGGGGCAAACCGACCGGCCAACCGACCCCACCGGCCAACCCGGCGAACCCGGCCAACCCGGCCACCTCAGCGTTCCAGCAACCCGAACCGCACCGCGTCGGCCAGCGCCAACCAGGATGCCTCGATGATGTTGGGATGAACTCCCACGGTCGTCCACTCCTCCACCTTGTTCGAGGTCTCGATGAGAACCCGGGTGGTCGCGTCGGTGCCGTGCTTGCCCGGCAGGATGCGGACCTTGTAGTCCGACAGTTCCAGATCGGCGAGCCGGGGGAATGCCTCTTCCAGGGCTGAGCGCAGTGCCAGGTCGAGGGCGTTGACCGGTCCGTTGCCCTCGGCGGTGGTGATCACCCGGCGATCACCGGCATGCACCTTGACGGTCGCCTCGGTCGTCAGGGTGCCGTCCTCGCGCCGGTCGATGATCACCCGGTAAGACTCCAGGACGAACTGCACGGGGGCGGTCTGCAACTCCTCGCGGACCAGCAACTCGAAGGAGGCGTCGGCGGCCTCGTAGGACCAACCCGCCGACTCGCGCTCCTTGACCCGGTCCACCACCCTGCTCACCACGTCCGGCCGGCTGGTGACGTCCACCCCCAGTTCAGCCGATTTGAGTTCGACCGAAGCCCGGCCGGCCATCTCGGTGATCAGGATCCGCTGGCTGTTCCCGACCAGCTGGGGATCGAGGTGGTTGTACAGCTCCGGGCCCAGCTTGATCGCCGAGGCATGCAGGCCGGCCTTGTGCGCGAAGGCGGAACTGCCGACATAGGGAGCGTGAGAGTCCGGTGCCAGGTTCGCGATCTCAGCGATCGCGTGCGACACCCGGACGCTTTCGGCGATCGTGCCCGGCGGCAACACGTCCAGGCCCATCTTGAACACCAGGCCACCGATCACCGAGAAGAGATTCGCATTGCCGGCTCGCTCACCGTAGCCGTTGGCGGTGCCCTGTACGTGGGTCACTCCGGCCGCCACCGCCGCGAGGGTGTTGGCCACCGCGCAGCCGGTGTCGTCCTGGGTATGGATGCCCAGCCGGATGCCCGTACGCGCCGCCACCGCTGACACGACTTCCGAGAGTTCCATCGGCAGCATCCCGCCGTTGGTGTCGCACAGCACCCCTACGTCGGCGCCGGCCGCCGCAGCGGCGTCGAGCACCCGCAGCCCGTAGTCGGGATCGTGGCCGTACCCGTCGAAGAAGTGCTCGCAGTCCACGAAGACCCGCCGGCCGGCCGCCGTCAGATACCCGACGGTGTCCGAGACCATCGCCAGGTTCTCCTCCCGGCTGGTACGCAGAGCCCGCTCGACGTGCCAGACGTCAGACTTGGCCACCAGCGTGACGACCGGGGCGCGACTGTCGAGCAGCGCCTGTACCTGGGGATCCTCGGCTACCGCAACACCTGCCTTGCGGGTGGCACCGAAAGCCACCAGGGTCGCATGCCGCAGCGAGAGCTCACCGTCGGCGGCCCGGGCGAAGAACTCGGTGTCCTTGGGAACCGCGCCGGGCCAGCCACCCTCGATGAAGCCCACCCCCAGCGAGTCCAGCAGCCGGGCCACTGCCAGCTTGTCGGCCACCGAGTAGCTGATGCCCTCGCGCTGGGCACCGTCGCGCAGGGTGGTGTCGAAGACGTGGAAGTCATCGCTGAGCATGGTGTGGTTCTCCGGGTCCTAGTGTGGCCTGGCAGGCGATCAGGGCGTGGCGGTGGACGCGATCCGCTCGCCGATCTCGCCCGTGCTGCCCGGCCGGTCGGGGTCGCGCGAGCTGAGATCGGCCGCTACCGCGGCCTCGACCCGAGCCGCCGCCTCGTCGTGGCCGAGATGGCTGAGCAACATCGCGACCGACAGGATCGCCGCCGTCGGATCCGCCTTCCCCTTGCCCGCGATGTCGGGAGCCGAACCGTGCACCGGTTCGAACATCGACGGAGTGGTCCTGGCTGGATTGATGTTTCCACTGGCCGCCAGGCCGATGCCGCCGGCGATCGCCGCGGCGAGGTCGGTGAGGATGTCGCCGAACAGGTTGTCGGTGACGATCACGTCGTACCGCCCGGGGTCGGTCACCAGGTAGATCGTTGCCGCGTCGACATGGTGGTAGGCCACCTCGACGTGCGGGTACTCCTCGGCCACCCTCTGGACCATCCGGAACCACAGATCACCGGCGTGTACCAGCACATTGTTCTTGTGCACCAGGGTCAGGTGCTTGCGCGGCCGCCGGGCGGCACCGTCGAAGGCGGCCCGGACGACCCGTTCCACACCGAACGCGGTGTTGATGCTGACCTCGGTCGCGATCTCGTGCGGGGTGTGCTTGCGCAGGGCACCGCCGTTGCCGACGTAGGGTCCCTCGGTGCCCTCGCGGTAGACCACGAAGTCGATGTCGGGCCTGCCCTCCAGCGGCGTTCGCACGCCTGGGTACAGCTTGGCCGGCCGCAGGTTCACGAAGTGGTCGAGTTCGAACCGCAACCTCAACAGCAGGCCACGCTCGAGCACTCCGGACGGCACGGACGGATCACCGACCGCGCCGAGCAGGATGGCGTCGTGCTGGCGAAGCTCGGCGAGCACCGAATCCGGCAATGCCTCACCGGTGCGGTGCCAGAGCAGCGCGCCGAGGTCATAGCGGGTCTTCTCGGCTCCGGGCGCCACCGCGTCGAGCACCGTCAAGGCCTGCTCGATGACCTCGACACCGATGCCGTCACCGGGTACGACAGCCAATTTCATCGTTCAACCTCGCTCTTCGCGCGAGCGCTCATCGCAGAATTCGCTCCGCTCCTCGCTCGTCCCTCGCTGCGATGCTCGCTCATGTCAACCTCGCGCTTCGCGCGAGCGCTCATCGCCACAGTGACCCGGTGAGTCACCGCGCGGCGGTTCCCTCGTGATAGTCGTAGTCGGCGTCGCTGTTCACCCAGCTCATCAGGCCGCGCAGCTTGCGTCCGGTCTCCTCGATCGGGTGCTGCTCGCCCCGTGCCCGCAACGCCTTGAACTCGACAGCGCCGGCGTCCTGGTCGGCGATGAAGCGAGCAGCGAACGTGCCGTCCTGGATCTCACGCAGGATGGCCTTCATGTTGTCCTTGACATGCGGGTCGATCACCCGCGGGCCCGAGACGTAGTCGCCGTACTCGGCGGTGTCGGAGATCGACCAGCGCTGCTTGGCGATTCCGCCCTCATACATCAGGTCGACGATCAGCTTCAGCTCGTGCAAGCACTCGAAGTAGGCGATCTCCGGTTGGTAGCCGGCCTCGGTGAGCACCTCGAAGCCGTACTGCACGAGCTGTGAGGCACCGCCGCACAGCACCGCCTGCTCACCGAACAGGTCGGTCTCGGTCTCTTCGGTGAAGGTGGTCTTGATCGCGCCGGCCCGGGTGCCGCCGATCGCCTTGGCGTAGGACAGCGCCAGTTCGAAGGCCTTGCCGGTGGCATCCTGCTCCACCGCCACCAGCACCGGCACCCCCTTGCCGTCGACGAACTGCCGGCGAACCAGGTGACCGGGCCCCTTCGGCGCCACCATCGCGACATCGACATTCCGCGGCGGCTTGATGTAGCCGAACCGGATGTTGAAGCCGTGGCCGAAGAAGATCGCGTCACCGTCCTGCAGGTAGGGCTCGACCGACTCGGTGTAGAGCGCGCGCTGCTTGTGGTCCGGTGCCAGGATCATGATCAGGTCGGCCTCCGCGGCGGCCTCGGCCGGAGTCAGCACCCGCAGGCCCGCGTCCTCGGCCTTGCCGCGGCTGGTGGAACCCTCGGGCAGCCCGACCCGGACGTCGACGCCGGAATCGCGCAGGCTGAGCGCGTGCGCATGGCCCTGGCTGCCGAAACCGAGCACGGCAACCGTGCGGCCCTGCACGATCGACAGGTCGGCGTTGTCGTCGTAGTACATCTCCATGGCCATGGGAATTGCGTCCCTCTCATCCGGAGCGGGCCGTCCCGGTGACGGCCTGCTGCTGGTGCGGTGCTGAGCTTCTCGTGCGGTGTTGGCTGTGCTGTGGTGGTGCTGCACTGTGCGTGTCGATGTTGCCCGGTTTCGAGTCAGCCGGCTCGTTCGACGGCGCGCAACGCGGTCTGGGTCATCGACCGCGGGCCGCGGCCGAGGGCCACCATGCCGGATTGGACCATCTCACGAATCCCGTACGGCTCCATCATCTTCAACACCGCCTCCAGCTTCGCGGGTGGGCCGACCACCTCGACCGTGAGCGCCTCCGGACTGACATCGACGACCTTGGCATTGAACAACTCGACGATGTCGAGCACCGCACTGCGATTGCCCTCGTCCGCGCGGACCTTCACCAGGAGCAATTCGCGTTGCACCGCCTGGCTCGGTTCCAGCTCGACGATCTTGAGCACGTTGATCAGCTTGTTGAGCTGCTTGGTGATCTGTTCCAGGGCGTTGCCCTCGGCCGACACCAGGATCGTGATGCGGGAGATCTCCGGATGCTCGGTGGGACCGACGGCAAGCGATTCGATGTTGAAGCCGCGGCGGCTGAAGAGTCCGGACACCCGGGCCAGCACGCCGGGCTTGTTCTCCACCAGCACGGACAGCGTATGGATGGACATTCTCAGGCTCCGCTCCTCGCTCGTACCTCGCTGCGATGCTCGCTCATGTCAACCCCGCTCTTCGCGCGAGCGCTCATCGCAGAACTCGCTCCGCTCCTCGCTCGTACCTCGCTGCGATGCTCGCTCATGTCACACTCCGGAGTCGAAGTTGGGGCGGATGCCACGGGCGGCGATGATCTCGTCATTGGAGGTGCCCGCGGCCACCATCGGCCACACCATCGCGTCCTTGCCGACGGTGAAATCCACCACCACCGGCTGATCGTTGATCGACATCGCCTTCTCGATGGTGGCATCGACATCGGAGGCCGCCTCACACCGCAGGCCGACGCAACCGAGGGCCTCGGCCAGCTTCACGAAGTCCGGGATACGGGTGCGGACCTCGCCGCCCCGGTCAGGCGTGTGGGTCCCTAGTTCGGTGTTGGAGTAGCGCTGGTCGTAGAACAGCGTCTGCCACTGCCGGACCATGCCGAGGTTGCCGTTGTTGATCACCGCAACCTTGATCGGAATGCCTTCGATCGCGCAGGTCGCCAGTTCCTGATTGGTCATCTGGAAGCAGCCGTCCCCGTCGATGGCCCAGACCACCGTGTCGGGCGCGCCGACCTTGGCGCCCATCGCGGCCGGCACCGAATAGCCCATGGTTCCCAGGCCACCGGAGTTGAGCCAGGTATAGGGCTTGTCGTAGGAGATGAACTGCGCCGCCCACATCTGGTGCTGCCCGACACCGGCAGTGAACACCGTGTCGGGACCGGCGATCTTGCCGAGCCGCTCGATCACGTACTGCGGGGCCAGGCTTCCGTCGGCGGGCTCCTCGTAACCGAGCGGGTACGTCTGGCGCCAGCCGTCGACCTCCTGCCACCAGCCGGTCAGGTCCCGGTGGTTGCCGGCGGCGTACTCGGCCTGGACCGCGGTCGCCAGATCACTGATGACCTCACGCGCATCGCCGACGATCGGCACGTCGGCGAACCGGTTCTTGCCGATCTCGGCCGGATCGATGTCGGCGTGGATCACTGCCGCGTTCGGCGCGAACGAGTCGAGCCGGCCGGTCACCCGGTCATCGAAGCGGGTGCCCAGCGCGATCAGCAGATCGGCCTTCTGCAACGCGGTCACCGCGGCCACGGTGCCATGCATCCCGGGCATACCCAGGTGCTGCGGGTGGGAGTCCGGAAACGCCCCGCGAGCCATCAGCGTGGTCACCAACGGGATGCCGGTCAACTCGGCGAGGCGCTTCAGTTCGGCGGTGGCCCTGGCCTTGAGCACTCCGCCACCGACATAGAGCACCGGCCGCCGGGACGTGGCGATCAGCCTGGCTGCCTCACGAATCTGCTTGCCATGCGGCTTGAGCACCGGGCGGTAGCCAGGCAGGTCCAGCACCGGTGGCCACGTGAAGACCGTCTGGGACTGCAGGATGTCCTTGGGGATGTCGACCAGTACCGGCCCGGGACGCCCCGTGTTGGCAAGGTGGAACGCCTCGGAGATGGTCTGTGGGATCTGCTCGGCGTGCTGGACCAGGAAGTTGTGCTTGGTGATGGGCAAGGTGATCCCGGAGATGTCCGCTTCCTGAAAGGCATCGGTGCCGATCGCGGGGAACGGCACCTGACCGGTGATGGCCACGATCGGAACCGAATCGAGAAAGGCGTCCGCGATCGGGGTGACCAGGTTGGTGGCTCCCGGACCGGAGGTGGCCATGCACACGCCGACCTTGCCGGTGACCTGGGCGTAACCCTCTGCCGCATGTCCAGCGCCCTGCTCGTGGCGGACCAGGATGTGGCGGACTCTCGTGGAGTCATACAGCGGGTCGTAGGCCGGCAGGATCGCCCCGCCAGGAATGCCGAAAACCACCTCGGCGCCGACCTCTTCCAGCGATCGAACCAGCGACTGCGCTCCGGTGACCTGCTCGGAGGCGGGCGTCCCCGTCATATCCGGTTCCTTCCTGGGCGCCGTATGCCCTTGCTCTGCTCGGCGATCGTGCCAATACCCACTTACTAGGACGTCCAACATCTCGTCGTGGCAACAAAAAACCCCTCGTGCGAGGCACGAAGGGTTTGCGCGTCTGCTGCGGGATGGCCGCTGCCGACGCGCTAGTCGATGAGTACGAGATGCTGCATGGCACCGACACTACACCCGGTCGCGGCAAGCGTTCAAAGATTCGGGATCAGCGTCTCACCAGGTAGGAACTGCGGCGGGTATGGGTTTCTCGCATGACTTTACCTTTACTACACAACGAGGTTACGGCGCGATCTCGACGCCTTTCATCGAGTTCGCCCACCGCTCGGCGCGGCAGGGACGAAATGAATGCGGACGAACCTACACAGCTCCCGACAAGTAGTTGGTCCTATAAGGCATATGCAACCGTAATCCGGAATTTACGCCGATTCGTTGCTGACATTTGCTATTGGGGCATGGCACGATTCCGGCATGTCAGCGGTCCGGCCCCCCACGCTGTGGTTATCGGTTGCCGCGACGGCGATCAGCGCCGTTGCCGTTGCCGCCATGGCCAATTCGGACGGGCCTCGGCGGCCACTGACCTTCGCCGGCGCGATCCTCGTGCCCGACAGCCACTACAGCGCCGCATCCCAGCCAGCCGGCAAGACCACTCGACCGAGCCGGCCCAGCGCTCCCGGCACCGCAACGCGGCCGTCCTCCGCTCCGTCGGCCGCGGTCAGCCCTGCCCAGTACCAGCCACCGGCCGCCAGCGTGATCCCGGCCCAGAACACCTCGGCAGCCCAGGGCTCATCCCGGACTCCCGGGCAGATCGCGACCCCGTCCTCGCCGTCAGTGGCTGGCGCGTCCGCCTCGCGTCCCGCGCATCCCGTCGGCACCCCGCGAACCGGCATACCCGGCACACCTGCCCCCGACTCCAGCCCCACCGCGCTGGCACAGGCCCTGTTCAGCGCCCTCAACACCGCGCGCAAACAGGCCGGGTTACCCCCGCTGAGCTGGAGCCCCGGCCTGAAGCGCAGCGCCGCCAGCCATAACCAGGCCATGGCGACGGCCAATCAGCTCACGTCCCGGGTAGGCGACGAGCCGGCGTTAGGGGTCCGGCAGGCGAACCAGGGCGTAGCTGCCAGCTTCACCGCCGAGAGCCTGGGTTACGCCCCGAACCTGGGTAACGCCCAGAGCAGCGGGCTGGCCGGTGCCCTGGCGGTGCAGCAGCAGATGCTGGCCGAACAGCCGCCGGATGACAGCCGCCGGCAGAACCTGCTGTCTGCCGCCGTCAACGCGGTCGGAATCGACGTCCTGCTGGACCCGGCGCACGGCCGGGTGTGGGTCACCGAGGATTTCGCGCGGCTTTCCTGAACCTGCCTGGGCAGCTCAGCAGATCGCGCCCTGAGCGGCAGAACCCACCAGCTGGGCGTACTTGCGCAGCACCCCGGTGTTGAACCGTGGCGGCAGCGGCTGCCAGTCCGCCCGGCGCCGCTGCAGTTCCTGCTCCGCCACGTGCAACTCGATGCTGCGGTTGGCGATGTCCACCACGATCCGGTCGCCGTCTGCCACCAGGGCGATCGGGCCGCCGACCGCGGCCTCGGGTGCGACGTGCCCGACGCACAGCCCGGTGGTGCCCCCGGAGAACCGGCCGTCGGTCAGCAGCAGCACGTCCTTGCCGAGGCCGGCGCCCTTGATCGCCCCGGTGATCGCGAGCATCTCCCGCATTCCCGGGCCGCCCTTCGGGCCCTCCCACCGGATCACCACGACGTCACCGGCCTTGAGGCTGCCCGCCGCCACCGCGTCCATCGCGGCCTGCTCGCGGTCGAAGACCCGGGCGGTGCCGTCGAAGACGTCGGTGTCGAACCCCGCGGTCTTGACCACCGCGCCCTCGGGAGCCAGCGAGCCGTGCAGGATGGTGATGCCGCCGGTGCGGTGGATGGGGCTGGCCATCGACCGGATCACCTCGCCGTCGGGAACCGGCGGGGCGAGCTGTTTCAGGTTCTCGGCCAGGGTCCGGCCCGTGACGGTCAGGGCGTCACCGTGCAGCAGGCCGGCATCCAGCAGCGCCCGCATGACGACGGGGATGCCGCCGATCCGGTCGATGTCGGTCATGACGAAGCGGCCGAACGGCTTCATGTCCGCCAGGTGCGGGACCTTGTCCCCGATCCGGTTGAAGTCGGTGATGTCCAGCTCCACGCCGGCCTCGTTGGCGATCGCCAGCAGGTGCAGCACGGCATTGGTCGAACCGCCGAGTGCCATCACGACGGTGATGGCGTTCTCGAAGGCCTGCCTGGTCAGGATCGTCCGAGCGGTGATGCCCGCGTCGACCAGGTGCACGGCAGCCTCTCCGGAACGCTCGGCATAGGCGTCGCGCCGGGAGTCCGGAGCCGGCGGCGCGGCCGAGCCGGGCAGCGACATGCCGAGGGCCTCGGCGGCCGAGGCCATCGTGTTCGCGGTGTACATCCCGCCACAGGCGCCTTCGCCGGGGCAGATCGCCCGCTCGATCTCGTCCAGCTCGGCGCGGGTGATCTTGCCCGCCAGGCAGGCACCGACCCCTTCGAAGGCATCGATGATCGTCACGTCGTTGCCGTGCAGCCTGCCCGGCAGGGTCGATCCCGCGTACAGGAACACCGCCGCGACGTCGAGCCTGGCAGCAGCCATCAGCATGCCCGGCAGCGACTTGTCACAGCCCGCCAGCAGCACCGCGCCATCCAGCCGCTCGGCCCGGAAGACCGTCTCGACCGAGTCGGCGATGACCTCGCGCGAGACCAGCGAGTAGTGCATGCCCTCGTGCCCCATCGAGATGCCGTCGGACACCGAGATGGTGGCGAACTCGAGCGGAAATCCGTCGGCGCCGCGGACGCCGATCTTGGCCTGCTTGGCCAGCCGGTCCAGCGAGAGGTTGCACGGGGTGATCTCGTTCCAGGACGAGGCGACCCCGATCTGCGGCTTGCGCCAGTCGTCGTCGCCCATGCCGACCGCGCGCAGCATGCCCCGCGAGCCGGCCCGCTCGATACCGTCGGTGACCGCGCCGGAGTGCGGCTTGCGGTGGCGTGGCTTACTGCTGGGCTGGTCCGTCGTCACAGCGAAAAGCCTACGACCTAGGCTGGGCAACCATGACGGCACCGCGTCGCACCGTGCTGAAGCACCCCGCTTTGGCCTATCTGATCGTGGCATTCACCGCGCTCTGTTGCACGGCGGTGGTGCACTCCAAGCTGCTCGCGCTGGTCTACCTGGTGCCGCTGGTCGCGGCGCTGTATGTCGCGCGGACCGCCACCGTGGTCGACGAGCAGGGAGTGCACGCCCGGGCCATCCTCGGATCCCGGACGGTCGGCTGGCACGAGCTGACCGGGCTGCGCCTGGACCGCTCCGGGGCGGTGTACGCGGTGGACTCCTCCGGCGGCCAGCTGAAGCTGCCGTGCGTGCGCAGCACCAGGCTCGATGCGCTGATCGCCGCCGGGAACGGCCGGATACCTGATCCGTCAGCCGCCAGGTAGCCGGCACGGCTCAGTACAGCCAGCACGGCTCAGTACAGCCCGGCACGGCTCAGTACAGCCCGGTCACCCGGTTCTGCAGCGGCTCCCCGTGCAGGTAGCGGTGCACCTGCTGCACCAGCAGCGCCGCGAACCGGTCGCCGAAGCCGAGCACCGAGCCGGCCACGTGCGGCGTGAGCAGCAGGTTCGGCGCCGTCCACAGCGGGTGGTCGGAGGGCAACGGTTCCGGGTCGGTGACATCCACCGCGGCCCGCAGCCGGCCGGAGGCCAGCTCCGCCAGCAACGCACCGGTGTCCACCACCGGTCCACGGGCGGCGTTGACCAGCAGCGCGCCGTCGGGCATCGCGGCCAGGAACTCGGCGTCGACCATGCCGACGGTCTCGTCGGTCTTGGGCACGATCAGCACCACGGCGTCGGCCTGCGGCAGCAGCTGCGGCAGCTCGGCGACCGAGTGCACGCCCTCGCGCGCGGTCCGGCCGACGAAGACGGGGATCGCGTCACAGGCCGTGACCCGGCGGGCGAGTTGCTGGCCGACATCACCCGCGCCGACGATCAGCACCCGCTTGCCGGCCAGCTCATCGGTCACCGAGTAGTCCCAGCGGCGCTGCTGGCGGGCCCGCTCGAACCGGGGGAACTCCCGGAAGACCGACAGCAGCGCGGTCAGCGCCCATTCGGCGGTCGACGAGCCGTGCACGCCACGGGCGTCGCAGAGCTCGACCCCGTCCGGAACGATCTGCAGCAGGACGTCCACGCCTGCCGTCTGGGCCTGTATCACCTGGAGTTCGGGCATCGCCACGACGGCGGCCCGGTAGAGGACCGGATCGGCATTGCGGAAGTCCGGCACCCAGAACCGGACGCCGGACAGCTCCTCCGGGGGCGTGTGGGCGGGGTCGTGGACGAGCGCGCCGGTGAGCGTCTGGATCAGCTCCGGTTCCGGATCCCGCTGCCGTCGAGCCAGGGCCAGTCCACGGTCGCGCACGGCTGTCGAGGGCAGGCACAAGGAGCTCACGCCATCAAACTTAGCCTGAGCTGGATACCGACTCGGGCCTTCGATGCCTGTGATGGCCTGCGAGCAGGCAGACTGGACCGGTGTTGCCCACACTGCTCACCCGAACCGCGGTGCTGACTCCAGGCAGGGTGCTGACCCGGACGGTGGTCGCTGCCGCCGCTGCCGTTGCCCTCGCCGGCACCACCGGCTGCAACGACGGCGCGGCCGGCACCGGTCCGACCTGGGTGCCCCAGCAGAACTACCAGGGCAACATCGACCCGAGGCCCCAGCTGCCGCGGCCCGGCCTGCCGGCCCCGTCGGAGTCGAGCAACCCGCCCGGCGGCCCGGGCACGAGCCCGGGGGTTCCGCAACCGTCCCCCTCGACTACCGAGCCGGTGACCGATCCCAGCGTGGTGGCGACCAAGCTGAACCAGCCGACCGGGCTGGTGGTCCTGCCCGACGGCACCGCGCTGGTGGCCGAGCGCACCACCGGCCGGATCTGGCGGGTACAGCCGGTGCCCGGCAAGCCGGCCGTCCTGGTCCAGCGACTGCCCGGGGTGGACGGCAGCGGCGACGGCGGCCTGCTGGACCTCGCGATCTCACCGACCTTCGACCAGGACGGGCTGCTCTATGCCTATCTGAGCACCGCCACCGACAACCGGGTCGTGCACTTCTCGCTCGGCTCGCGGCCATCGGCGGTGATCGCCGGCATTCCGAGGGGCCGGACCGGCAATGCCGGCCGGATCGCCTTCGACGCCACCGGCGCGTTGCTCACCGGCACCGGCGACGCGGGCCGGCCCGCGCTGGCGGCCTCGCCCACCAGCCTGGCCGGAAAGATCCTGCGCACCAGCGACATCGGCCGGCCGCTGGCGGACAACCCGGTGCCCGGCTCGCGGATCTACGCCCGGGGCCTGCGTAGCGTCGACGGGCTGTGCGTGGACCTGCGGACCGGCCTGCGGATCGCGATCTCGGCCGAAGCCCCCGGAACGTCCCACTCGCTCGACGAGGCCAACGTGATCAGGGCGGGAGCCGACTACGGCTGGCCCGGCGACGACGCCGCCTCGGTGCCACCGGCCAAGACGCTGCCACCGGCCAGCAGCGGTGCCGGCGGCTGCGCGCTGCTGGCGAACCGGCTGTTCGTGGCGACCTCCACCGGCAAGTCGCTGGCGGTCAGCGAGGTGGCCCGGCGCAACACCCTGGGCGCCTTCACCGGCACCCTGCAGAACAGGTACGGCCGGCTGGGCGGGGTGGTGGCCGGCACCGACGGAGCGCTGTGGCTGACCACCCGCAACCGGGACGGCCACGGCAAGCCGATCCCCGATGACGACCGGGTCATCCGCATCTCGCCGTCGGACAGCACGGCGAGCCCGGTCACCTGACGAGCCTCAGCCCGGTTCGGTACTGGGCTGAGTTTCGGTGCTGCGCCCGCAGGGCGCTCAGTCGTTGCCCTGTCTGGCAGCCTCGGCCCGGGCCTCGGCGCCGCTCTCGCCGATATCGCTCTCATCGGTGCCGGCTACCCGCCCGACGAACTCAGGCGTGGGACTGGTCCCGGTGGTGCTTGCCTGATCAGGCGCGCCAGGGTTGTCGACGCCGCCGGTAGCCCTGCTGCCGGCCACGTGATCATCGGAGCTGGTATCTGATTCGGACTTGTCCTTTGCCATCCATCGAGTCTGTCCGATCGGGCCGCTGCCTCCAAACTGCTGGTCGACGCTGCCCGGCGGGGTAACCGAGTTCACGACCGGGAAGCCTGTCAGTCCCGGCTGCGCCGCCGGTGGCCGATGCCTGGATGCCAGGACTCGATCACCAGCAGGTCCACCGGGCCGTCCGGCCGGGAGTTGGTGACGTAGGTCAGCACCGCCTCGGTGATGTCCAGGTGGAAGAACGCGGCCTCGGGATGCTGCTCGTCCGGCGGCTCGGCCTCGACCAGGACGCCGCCCAGCTTGGCGTCACCGAGCCAGCCGGCCAGGTCCTTCGGCGGCTCGAGGGTCGGTGAGTGCACCGCGACCCGGGGATCCCGGCGGACATCGGCCAGCTTGACCGACCGGGGCATCATGCCCAGGCTGACCTGGCCACCGGCGAAGCTCAGCTCGCTGGCGCTGATCCGCGGCGAGCCGTCCCGGCGCAGTGTTGCCAGCGTCTTGTTGGTGCCCGCGTCGAATACGGCCTGTATCCGGGCGGCGAACTCGGGGGCGTCTCGCGTCAGTTCCTGCCAGCTGGCCATGGTCGGTTTCTATCAGCGGGCACCGACACCGCCGACCGGGCCGGACAGAGAGCTGGAACCCACCGGCACGGCTCAGCCGGACACGCCCAGCCGCTCCAGCAGGATCGCCTTGACGGTGGCCGCGTCGGCCTGCCCGCGGGTGGCCTTCATGACCGAGCCGACCAGCACCCCGACCGCCGGCAGCTTGCCGCCGCGCACCTTCTCGGCGATATCGGGGTTGGCGGCGATCGCGGCGTCGGCCGCCTCGGTGAGCGCGCTGGTGTCCGAGACCACCGCCAGGCCACGCTCGGCAATCACCTGCTCGACGCCGGCACCGGTGTCCAGCACACCATCGACCACCTGCCGCCCGAGCGCCGTGGACAGCGTGCCGGTGCCCACCAGCTCGATCACCTTGGCCACCTGCGCCGGCGTGATCGCCAGCGCCGACACCTCGACCTCGCGCGCGTTGGCCAGCTGGGACAGGTAGCCCAGCCACCAGTTGCGAGCCTCGGCGGCCGGCGCGCCGGCGGCGACGGTGTCGGCGAAGGCGTCGACGGCCCCGGCGTTCACCAGGGACTGCAACTCCTCGGCGCTGAGCCCGAGTTCGGAACGCAGCCGGTTGCGCCGGGCCGCCGGCAGCTCGGGCAGGGAGGCCCGGATCTGGGAGACCCAGTCGGCCGCGGGCGCGACCGGAACGAGGTCGGGCTCCGGGAAGTACCGGTAGTCGGTGGCCTCTTCCTTGCTGCGTCCGGACCGGGTCTGGCCGGTGGTCTCCTGGAAGTGCCGGGTCTCCTGCTTGATCCGGCCACCGGCGTCGAGGATGCCGGCCTGCCGGATGATCTCCGATCGCATCGCCCGCTCGACGCTGCGCAGCGAGTTGACGTTCTTGGTCTCGGTGCGGGTACCCCACTCCGATGAACCTGCCGGTGTCAAGGAGGTGTTGACGTCACAGCGCAGGCTGCCCTGCTCCATCTTGACGTCGGACACCCCGAGGGTGCGCAGGATGTCGCGCAGTTCGGCCACGTAGGCCCGGGCCACCTCCGGCGCCATCGCACCGGTCCCCGGGACCGGCTTGGTGACGATCTCCACCAGCGGGATGCCGGCCCGGTTGAAGTCCACCAGCGAGTAGTCCGCGCCGTGGATGCGCCCGGTAGCGCCGCCGACGTGGGTGTTCTTGCCGGTGTCCTCCTCCATGTGCACCCGCTCGATGCCGATCCGCACCGTCTGGCCGTTCACCTCGACGTCGAGGTGGCCCTCGCCGCAGATCGGCTCGTCGTACTGGGAGATCTGGTAGTTCTTCGGCATGTCGGGGTAGAAGTAGTTCTTGCGGGCGAAGCGGCACCACGAGGCGATCGTGCAGTTGAGCGCCAGCCCGATCTTGATCGTGTACTCGATGGCCGCGGCGTTCATGACCGGCAGCGCGCCGGGCATGCCCAGGCACACCGGGCAGGTGTGGCTGTTCGGCTCGGCGCCGAACTCGGTCGAGCACCCGCAGAACATCTTGGAGGCGGTGCCGAGTTCCACGTGGGTCTCCAGGCCGAACACCGGCTGGTACCTGGTCAGGACCTCGTCGTAGGCGCTGACCCCGGCGGTCTGGGTTGTCATCGTGCGGCTCCGTCCGCGCCGGCCCCGACCGAACCCAGTCGGGGCATGCCTTTCAAGATGTGGCCATGGGCAGCGATGTAAGCCGCCTCGAAGGCGGCGCCCACCCGGTAGCAGCGGTCATCGGCCATCGCCGGCGCCATGATCTGCAAACCGACCGGCAAGGCCGGTCCGGTCTCGTCGGACAGGCCGCACGGCACCGAGATCGCCGGGGTGCCGGCCAGCGAGGCGGGCAGCGTGCACAGGTCGTTGACGTACATGGCCATCGGGTCCGCGACCCGCTCGCCGACGCCGAACGCCACGAACGGCGAGGTCGGCGAGACCAGCACGTCGGCCTGCTCGAACGCCCGGGTGAAGTCGGCGGCGATCAGGGTGCGTACCTTCTGCGCCTGGCCGTAGTAGGCGTCGTAGTACCCCGAGGAGAGCGCGTAGGTGCCGATCATGATGCGGCGCTTCACCTCGGCGCCGAAACCCTGTTCGCGGGTGAGGGACATGACCTCCTCCAGCGAGTGGCTGCCGTCATCACCCACCCGCAGGCCGTAGCGCACCGAGTCGAAGCGGGCCAGGTTCGAGGACGCCTCGCTGGGCGCGATCAGGTAATAGGCCGCCAGGGCATAGTCGAAGTGCGGGCAGGACACCTCGACGACCTCGGCGCCCAGGGACCGCAGGATGGCCACCGCGTTCCGGAAGGAGGCCAGCACGCCCTCCTGGTAACCGCCACCCGCCCCGGTCAGCTCGGTGACGATGCCGACCCGGATCCCCGACAGATCTGCCCGGGCGCCCTCACGCGCGGCGGTGACGACATCGGGGCCGGCCTGCGGGATGGAGGTGGAGTCCAGCGGGTCATGCCCGGCCAGCACCTGGTGCAAGAGCGCGGTGTCCTCGACCGTCCGGCCGAACGGGCCCGCCTGGTCGAGTGAGGAGGAGAAGGCGATCAGGCCGTACCGGCTGACCGCGCCGTAGGTGGGCTTGTGGCCGACGATGCCGGTGACCGCGGCCGGCTGGCGGATCGAGCCACCGGTGTCGGTGCCGATCGACAGCGGCGCTTCGAAGGCCGCCACCGCCGCCGACGAGCCGCCGGACGAGCCGCCCGGCACCCGGGACAGGTCCCATGGGTTGCGCGTCACCTGGTAGGCCGAGTTCTCGGTGGAGGACCCCATCGCGAACTCGTCCATGTTGGTCTTGCCCAGCATCACGATGCCGGCCTCGCGGACCCGGCGGGTCACGGTCGCGTCGTAGGGCGGGATCCAGCCCTGCAGGATCTTCGAGCCGGACGTGGTCGGCAGGCCCTTGGTGACGACGACGTCCTTCATGGCCAGCGGGACGCCGGCCAGCGGGCCCAGCGGCTCACCGGCCCGGCGCCGCTCATCGACCGCCCTGGCCGCCGTGAGCGCACCCTCGGGATCGACGTGCAGGAAGGCCCGGACGTCGCTGTCCACGTCGGAGATCCGGTCCAGGTGGGCCTGGGCGACCTCGACCGCGCTGGCGTGGCCGGCGGCGATGCTGGCGGCGGTTTCGGCGGCGCTGAGTTCGAAGAGCTCGCTCACTACTCCTCCTCCCCCAGGATCTGGGGAACCCGGAACCGGTCGTCCTCCACCGAGGGGGCACCTGCCAGCACCGCGTCGCGGGGCAGGGACGGTGCGACACCATCGGGACGCAGCACGTTCTGCAGCGGCACCGCATGCGAGGTCGGCTCGATGTCAGCGGCGGCGACATCACCGATCCGGGCCACCGCGCCGAGGATGACGTCGAGCTGGCCGGCGAACAGGTCAAGCTCGTCCTCGGTCACCGCCAGCCGGGCCAGCCGGGCAAGGTGGGCGACTTCGTCGCGGGTCAGGGTCGATCGATCGTCAGGCACGACTGCAGAGTCTAGGGCTGGGGCGGCTGGTGGCCGGACGTGCCCTCGGCGCTGCGCCGCTCGGCGCGCGTAACACTGGAGTCACCTGCGCACGGCACACTGTGCGGGTGTCCTTCCTGATCCGCGTGGTCCTGCCCGACCGCCCCGGCGCGCTCGGTGCGGTCGCGTCCGCGCTGGGCCACGCCGGCGGGGACATTCTCAGCGTCGACATCGTCGAGCGCTCGGGCGGCCAGGCCACCGATGATCTGGTGGTCGAGCTGCCGTCGGACAAGCTGGCCGACTCCCTGGTGACCGCCGCCGCCAGCGTGCCGGGCGTCCGGGTCGAGTCGATCCGGCCGTACGCCGGGGTGATCGACCCGTTCCGCGAGCTGGAACTGTTGGAGAAGCTGGCGATCAGTACCGACGACGCCCCGAGCGTGCTGGCCGACGGCGTCTGCCGGCTGTTCCGCTCGGGCTGGGCACTGGTGCTGCAGGCCCCGGAGGTCGAGGGTGGCCCGTCAAGGGTGATCGCCCGCAGCTCCGCCGCGCCCGAGATCGACACCCTGCCGACGCCCTGGTGGCCGCCCACCCCGTCGCGGGCCTTGGATGCCGACGAGGACTGGGCGCCATCGGCCTGGACCAACCTGGGGACCGAACTGGCGGTGGTGCCGCTCGGCACGAAGGCAATCCTGGTCGGCCGGCCGGCGCTGCGCTGGCTCGCCAGCGAGATCATCCGGCTGTCGCACCTGGCGTCGATCGGGGCGACGGTGCTCTACCCGAACCACCCCTCCTGAGCGGAGCCTGCTCAGTCCCCGATCTTCGCGACCGCGGTGGCGGCCTCCGGTCCCTGTTCCAGCAGCACCGTGAAACCGTCCTCGTCCAGGATCGGGACCTTGAGCTCGACGGCCTTGGCGTACTTGCTGCCGGGGGTGTCGCCCACGACGACGAAAGCGGTCTTCTTCGACACCCCGCCGGCTGCCTTGCCGCCGCGGCTGGTGATCGCGGCAGCGGCCTCGTCCCGGCTGTAGTTCTCCAGCGACCCGGTGACCACCACGGCAAGGCCGGCCAACGGCTTCGGGCTGGTGTCGATCACCCGCTCCTCCTCCAGCTGGACGCCGGCAGCCCCCCACTTCTTGACGATCTCCTGGTGCCAGTCGACCGAGAACCACTCGTGGATCGACTCGGCGATGGTCATCCCGACGCCCTCGGCAGCGGCAAGTTGCTCAGGAGTGGCCTCCGCGATGGCCTGGATGGAGCCGAACTCGCGGGCCAGCACCTGCGCCGCGGTGGGCCCGACATGCCGGATCGACAGCGCCACCAGCACTCGCCACAGCGGGCGGGTCTTGGCCGCTTCGAGGTTGTCGAGCAGCTTGCGGGCGTTGGCGGCGAGCTCGCCGTCCTTGCGGCGGAAGAAGTCCGAACGCGCCAGGTCGGCGGCCGTCAGCGAGAACAGGTCGCCCTCGTCGGTGACCAGGCCGGCCTTGAGCAGCGCCACCGCCGCCTCGTACCCGAGCACCTCGATGTCGAAGGCTCCCCGGCCGGCGACGTGGAACAGCCGCTCACGCAGCTGGGCCGGGCAGGACCGGTGGTTCGGGCACCGGATGTCGGCATCCCCCTCTTTCTGCGGACGCAGCTCGGTACCGCACTCGGGGCAGTGGGTCGGCATCACGAACGGCCGCTCGGAGCCGTCGCGCAGCGCGACCACCGGGCCGAGGATCTCCGGAATGACGTCACCGGCCTTGCGCAGCACCACCGTGTCGCCGATCAGCACGCCCTTGCGTGCCACCTCGCTGGCGTTGTGCAGGGTTGCCATCTCGACCGTGGAACCGGCCACGACCACCGGCTCCATCCGCCCGAACGGGGTCACCCGGCCGGTGCGCCCGACGTTGACCTGGATGTCGATCAGCTTGGTGTTCACCTCTTCGGGCGGGTACTTGAAGGCGATCGCCCACCGGGGCGCCCGGCTGGTAGAGCCGAGCTGGCGCTGCATCGACAGGGAGTCGACCTTGACCACCACGCCGTCGATCTCGTGCTCGACGTCGTGGCGATGCTCGCGGTAGTACTCGATGTAGTCCGTCACCTCGGCTATCGAGGCGACCACCTTGGCCCGCCCCGAGGTCGGCAGGCCCCACTGCCGCAGGTGGTCATACCACTCGGACTGGGTCTCGACCCTGGGGCCGCCCTCGACGTGTCCGACCCCGTGCACCACCATCTGGAGCTTGCGGCTGGCGGTGATCCGCGGGTCCTTCTGGCGCAGCGACCCGGACGCGGTGTTGCGTGGATTGGCGTAGGGGACCTTGCCCTCGGCGACCAGCCGGGCGTTCAGGTTCGCGAACTCGGTGAGCGGGAAGTACACCTCGCCGCGCACCTCGATGACGTCAGGGACGTCGGTGCCGGTCAGCCGATCCGGGATGGCGGCGATCGTCCGGACGTTGCCGGTCACGTCCTCGCCGGTCCGGCCGTCGCCCCGGGTTGCTCCGCGCACCAGCCGGCCGCGCTCGTAGACCAGGTTGATCGCCAGGCCGTCGACCTTCAGCTCGCAGAGAAAGCTCGGGGCGGTGATCTCGCGTTCCACCCGGACCAGCCAGGCAGCAAGCTCATCGGGGGTGAAGGCGTTGTCCAGGGACAGCATCCGTTCCAGGTGCTGCACCGCAGCGAACTGCGAGGAGAAGTCACCGGCGACCCGCTGGGTCGGTGAATCCGGTGTCCGCAGCTCGGGGAACCGGTCCTCGATCGACTGCAGCTCCCGCATCCGAGCGTCGTAGTCGGCATCGGAGAGCGTCGGCGCGTTGGCGATGTAGTACCGGTAGGCGGCGTCGGTCAGCTGCTCGGACAGCTCGGCATGGCGCTGGCGGGCTGCTGTGAGTTCGGCACTGTCCGGTGGGCTGTCATCGGCTGTCGTCACGCGTTCAAGTTACCGCCCGGCGCCGACAGTTTCGCGGCAGCTGGCAGGCTGGCGAGGAGGGAACCAGAACGGCAGAGGAGCGCGGTTGATGACGAGCACGGCAGGCCGGCAGCCGTACCTGCACGAGTTGCTCGCCTGCGTGCGGGCACCGGCACTGGCACTGGCTGATCCGGACGGCCAGTTGCGCGGCAGCGGCGTGCAGGGGATCTACCTCGCCGACCGGCGCATCCTGTCCCGGTCCGTGCTCACGGTCACCGGCGCCGAGCTGGCACCGATCTCGGGCGAACTCACCGGTTCCAGCGCCACTCGAAGCGTGTCGGTCGTGCGAGGCCTCGGTGACCCGGGGGCGGACCCCACCGTGTGGGTCGAGCGTTGCCGGGCCGTGTCGGGAACGGCGGCCACCGAAACCGTGACCCTCACCTCTGCCGCCCGGCAGCCGGTGACGGCCAGGCTCACCCTCGAACTGGCCTGCGACCTGGCCGGCATGGCCGCTGTCAAGGCCGGCATCACCAGTCCCCCGCTTGCCGCTACCGGGCAGCCCGACGGCCTCAGCTGGACGGGCACGACCGGCATCCGGGTCAGCGCCACGGCGGCGCCGCTTCCGGCCGAGATCGCGCCGGAGCCGGCCACGCTCAGCTGGGACGTCGAGCTCGGCCCCGGCGACACCGCGCTGATCGAGCTGAGCTACACCGTGACGGACCCGGCGCCGCCGGTGGTGAGCGCCCCCACCGGCCCGTCCCAGCTGGCGGTGCCGACGGTCCGGGCCGGCGACCCGCGGCTGGGGAGCCTTCTCGCGCAGTCGGTGGCCGACCTCGCCGCGCTGGAACTGGCCGACCCGAAGGCACCGGAGGATCACTTCCTCGGCGCCGGGGCACCGTGGTACCTGACCCTGTTCGGCCGGGACTGCCTGATCTCGGCCCGGATGGTGCTGCCGCTGGGCACCGAACTGGCCGCCGGCACGCTGCGCACGCTGGCCCGCCGGC
>NZ_DASVQG010000026.1:0-2960 GCF_036389215.1 Jatrophihabitans sp. | reverse complement strand
GTCCCAGCGCCTCCAGCCTGAGCAGGTCCTTGGCATGGACATAGCCGGTGAGCCGGTTGCCGGCCCGGATCGGGTACCGGGAGAAGCCGCTGGCAGCGATCACGCGTTGCAGATCCCCGATGCGCGCGCCGGGGCTGAGGGCGACCAGGCGGCCGAGGGGGATGACGATGTCGGCAAGGGTGAGCGTGTCCAGTGCGAGGGCCTGTTGCAATCGGCGCTGATCATCGGGAGCAAGCAGGCCCTCGGCGGCGGACTCGTTGACCAGGTGCACCAGATCCTCGGTCGAGTACGTGGTGTTCAGTTCACTGGTGGGCTGCACACCTGCCAGCCGGAGCACCCCGTTGGCGAGCGCGCTGATCACGGTGAGCACGACGCCGGTCAGCCTGGTCCACCCCGCCATCACCACCCCGAGCACCAGAGCGCTGGGCAGCGGGTTGGCCAGCGCGAGATTCTTGGGAACCATTTCGCCCAGCACCATATGGCAGAAGGACACGAAGGCGAGGGCGAGCACGAACGCCGCCGGGTGCAGCGCGGAGGCCGGCAGCGACCAGGCGTCGAACAGCTTTTCCAGCCGGTGCGCGAATGCCGGCTCGGCCACGGCGCCGAGTCCGAGCGAGCATAATGCGATGCCCAGTTGCGAGCCGGCCAGCATCCGGTCCAGCCCGCGCATCTGCGCCAGTGCGATCGCCGCGCGGCGGTTGCCTGCCTGGGCCAGCGGCTCCACCTGGTCCAGGCGGGTGGTGATCAGCGCGAACTGCGCGGCGACGAAGGCGGCGTTGCCGAACAGGAACACGATGGCCAGCGCGATGCTCACGGCGTGCCTTCTTCCGTCGCGAACGGCGAGACCTGTGGTGGCGGAGCAGCGATCAGCCTGTCGATGCGATGGCCGTCGAGTCGGTCCACGGTGAGTACCCAGCCCTCGATCGTGAGGTCCTCACCTCGACCGGGCAGATGCCCCAGGCGCGCCAGGACCAACCCGGCCAGCGTGTCGAACGGCCCCTTCACTTGAGGCCAGCCGAACACCTCGGTGAAGTTGTCGCGATGCAGCCGGCCGCTCACCGAGCGCCGGCCGTCGGTCAGAGCGATGACCTCCGGTATCTCGCCGGTGTCGTACTCGTCGCGGATCGGCCCGGTGATCTCCTCGATCAGATCCTCCACCGTGACCACGCCGGCGGTGCCACCGAACTCGTCGATGACCACCGCGAGTTGCAGGCTGCCGCGGCGCAGGGTGTGCAGCAGCGGCTCGCAGTGCAGCGTGGTGGGCACCCGCTCGGCTTCGACCATCAGCCGATCCACCCGCACCGTGGTTCGCGAGTGCCGATCGACACCGTAGGCGTGCTTGAGGTGCACGACGCCGGTGATGTCGTCCAGGTCGGTGCCGTAGACGGGAAACCGTGACCTGCCGCTGGTGCGGGCCGCCGCCAACAGCTCCGCTGCCGTCGCGTGTCGCGACAGTGCCACCACGTCCACGCGCGGCGTCATGACGTCGGCGGCGATCTTGTCCCCGAAGGACAGGCTGCGGCGCAGCAGGTCCGCCGTCGCCGCCGGCAGTGCCCCCTCGGCCGCCGACGAGGTGATCAGGTACCGCAGCTCGGCCGGTGACCGGGCCGAGCGCAGCTCCTCCTGCGGCTCGACGCCGAGCGCGCGGACCACGGCGTTGGCGGCGCCGTTGAACGCCGCGATGACTGGCCGGAACACGCGGGTGAAGCCGAGCAGCAGCGGCACGATACGGCGGCTGGTTGCCAACGAACGGGCCAGTGCGAGGTTCTGCGGTACCAGCTCGCCGAACAGCATCTGCGCGATCGTGGCAAGCAGCAGACCGACGATCAGCGCCACCACCTCGCTGGCCTCGCCCAAGCCCACCGCGACAGTGACCGGGTGCAGCGCGGCCGAGACCACCGGTTCGGCGACGAACCCGAGCAGCAGCGAACAGACGGTGATGCCGAGCTGTGCGCCCGACAGCTGGAACGACAGCGTCGACGTGGCCCGCTGCACCGCCCTGGCCCGCCGGTCCCCGCGTTCGGCGTCGCGGGCGACCCGGCCGCGATCGACGGAGGTCAAGCCGAACTCCGCGGCCACGAAGACAGCGTTAGCGGCAATCAGGGCCACGACCGCCAGCCAGCCCAGCAGGGTCAACACCGTTCGTGGCACCTTCCAGCCGCCGCGGAACATCCGGCTGCACTGACGGTACCGAGAACGCCGCCACATCCCGAACCACGAGGTTCTGCAAGGTCAAGGCCGTGGCGTAGCGCGCTGGGGACCGGCGGTGCCACGTCGAGGTGTCACGAGCAGGCGAAACAGCCGTTTCTCCGATCCCGACGATGCCGGCGTCCATCCCGAGCCGCACGGCCAGCGTCAGAGCCTCTCTGGCCTCCTGCCTGCCAGGTGCTGCCCGAGGATGTCCGGGCCGGCCAGGTGCTGGCCGGCCCGGACGTCACACCATCAGGCGATCTGATGTGAGGGCACGTCGAACCGGTCGAGCATCATGACCTTGTTCCAGGCGGCCACGAAGTCCCGGACGAACTTCTCCTGCGCGTCGGCGCTGGCGTAGACCTCGGCGATGGCCCGCAGCTGGGAGTTGGACCCGAACACGAGGTCGACGGCGGTAGCCGTCCACTTGAGGTCGCCGCTGGCGCGGTCCCGGCCGTCGTAGACGTGCTCGGCCGACTCCGAGGCCTTCCACTCCGTGTCCGCCGCGAGCAGGTTCACGAAGAAGTCGTTGGTCAGCGTCCCGGGCCGGTCGGTGAACACCCCGTGATCGGACTGCCCGTGGGTGGCCTTCAGGGCCCGCAGGCCGCCGACCAGCACCGTCATCTCCGGAGCGGTCAGAGTCAACATGTTGGCCCGGTCCAGCAACCGGACCTCCGGTGGCAGCTTCTCCCCGGCCCGCAGGTAGTTGCGGAAGCCGTCGGCGGTGGGCTCGAGCACCGCGAACGTCTCCACGTCGGTCTGCTCCTGCG
>NZ_DASVQG010000025.1:0-4163 GCF_036389215.1 Jatrophihabitans sp. | reverse complement strand
CCTGGAGGACTACGTATTCGAGGGAACCGCGGTCTACGCCAATCTGACGGTGGCCCAGCCGCTGGCCAGTGGCTACCTGACCCTGTGGCCGGCCGGCGCGAGGCCCGGCACGTCCAACCTCAACTACTCGGCGGGCCAGGTGCTGGCCAACTTCGCCGTCAGCGGTCTCTCCCTGGACAGAGTGCGTCTGTTCGCCAGTAGCACGACCCACGTTCTGCTGGACGTGGTCGGGTTCGCCGTGGGGGGTGCGTGGGACGTCAACCCCGCAGTGCTGGCCACCCCCGCCGGCGCCTCGAGGCTGGCCGCTCCCGCGCGCAAGCTTCCGGCGTGGCACACCAACCCCAATCGTTAGAGCGCACACCTCCATTCGCTGCCGAGCCGGGGCCGGCAAGCCCGGCCAGTGCGGGCCTGCTGCCCGGGCTCTCTCGCAACCGAAAAGGATTACATCACAGCAATGCATCGATGTGAGGAGCATTTAAGGGGTGAATAGGACTCAACGGTCTAGACACCAGATTTAGGTTGTACGCTCCTCGCACTGCTGATGGCCACCAGCAGGACCACGGGGAATCGGGGACTCTGATGAGTGACGTCGACGGTACAGCCGCTAATACGTCCGGCACGGTAGTGAATCGCCGCGCGCTGTTGCGCGCGAGCGGGGTGGCGGCGGGCATTGCCGGCATCGGCGGTATTGCCGCCGCTTCGGCTCCGCCGGCCGGTGCCGCGGCGGGCGATCCGGTGCTCATAGGCGCCACCAACGACGCGGGGACGTCGTCCACGGCTCTGAGATCGACCGAGGACGGTCTGGTCCTAATCCTGAAAAACCAAGGGCGGGGCGCGCCGCTGCGGTTGCGCCAGCGCATATCCGGGGGTATCCCGACCACGGACTCAGGCGATCTGATGAACGTCGGCGGCGACCTTCGATTTTCGCACGGCGACTCCATGCTCGCGTCGGTCTTCACCGCCGACAACGCCTCGCGACTGGTTCCGGTGCGGCCGTACCGCTTCATAGATACCCGCATCTCTGACGGGGGGGCCAACCTGCTGGCGTCTCCCGACGATTTCGACAGTGCCGGACGGCTTCTCGGTGGCCGTGAGGTCCAGCTCCAGTTCTCAGAAGTGGTGTACCTGGCAAACGCGGTCTTCATGAACCTCACGGTGACCCAGCCGGCGGCCGACGGCTATCTGACCGTGTGGCCGGACGGCGGGAGGCTCGCCACGTCCGCGCTGAGCTACTCGGCCGGCCAGACAGTGGCCAACTTCTGCGTCAGCGACATGGGCCCCACCGATACCGTGATGCTCTACACCTTGCGCACGACCCATGTGCTGGTGGATGTGCTTGCCTTCGACGTGGGCGACCCGAGGGACGTCGCCAATAGATTGCAGCCCACCACCGGCTCCTCAAATCTGGCCGGTGCGGCACGCACGCCTCCTGCCTGGCACACCAGCCAGAACGGCTAGAGCCGACCGGGTCCCACAAACCATGTAGGTAATGACGGGGAATTGAGGAATCCGATGAGCGACACCGAAGATGCGTCCGGCACGGCGGCAGGTACGTCCGGCACGGTGATGAATCGTCGTGCGTTGTTGCGGGCGAGCGGGGTGGCGGCGGGCATCGCCGGCATCGGGGGGCTTGCCGCCGCTCAGGCAACGGCAGCCGACGCCGCGGCAGGCGATCCGTTGCGTATCGGCCGCATCAATGATGGGGGGACGTCACCGTCCACGACTCTGGTATCCGCCGAGAACGGCCCGACGATGATTCTGGTGATGGATGGGACGGGCCCAACCCTGCGGGTGCTCCCGAGGGAGTCGACGGAGCCTCTGAGTGTGGGCTCAGGCGATTTGATCAACGTCGACGGCGATCTTCGATTCGCGCACCGCGATGGCGGGGCGTGGTCGATCTTCAACTCCTACAACGCCACAGTGCTGGTCCCGGTGCGGCCGACCCGCATCGTCGACACCCGCACCGCGGCAGGGCGGGCCAACCTGATCGATCCCTGGCAGCATATCGACACTGAAGGCCGGCTGATGGGCGGTCATACGATCGACATCAACCTGACACGCCACGTGTTCCGGGGCACTGCGGTCTTCGCCAACCTGACGGTGACCGATCCGCTGGCCGACGGCTACCTGACCCTGTGGCCGATGGAAACGAGGCCCGGCACGTCCATGCTGAACTACTTGGCCGGACAGACGGTGGCCAACTTCACCGTCACCGGCCTGAACTCCGACACCATGCGCCTGTACACACAGCGCACGACGCATGTGCTGCTGGACGTGGTCGCGTTTGCCGTGGGCAGAGCGTCGGACATCAACAACACATTGCTTACGGGGAATTGAGGATCCGATGAGCGACACCGAAGATGCGTCCGGCACGGCGGCAGGTACGTCCGGCACGGTAGTCAATCGTCGTGCGTTGTTGCGCGCGAGCGGGGTGGCGGCGGGGATCGCCGGCCTTGGCGGGCTTGCCGCCGCTCAGGCCCCGGCAGCTGACGCCGCGGCGGGCGATCCGCTGGTCATGGGCGCCATCAACGATGCGGAAAACCAGTACACGGCTCTGCAGTCGTCCGGGAACATTCCGACGATGACCCTGGTGAACAACGGGAATGGCGCGCCCCTGAGGTTGGAGGACACCGCGCAAGCGATAGCGAACTCAGGTGATCTGGTCAACGTCAACGGAGACCTCCAGCTCGGCAACAGCCACCTCGCGCCCGGGTCGGTCTTCACCTCCTACAACACCTCGCGACTGGTTCCGTTCCGGCCGTTCCGAATCGTCGACACCCGCACCGCCGCCGGACGGAGCAACCTCGTCAACCCCGCGCAACATCTAGACAGTGCTGGGCGGCTGATCGGCGGCCACACCATCGACATCAACCTCGCAAGAACCGGGGTGGCGTACCGCATCTCGGCGTTCGTCAATCTGACCGTGACCCAGGCGGTGGCGGACGGCTACCTGACGCTGTGGCCGAGCGGCACGAGACCCGGCACGTCCACGCTGAACTACTCGGCCGGCCAGACGGTGGGCAACTTCGCCGTGAGCGGTCTCAGCCTCGACCGGATGCGGCTGTACGCCAATACCACCACCCATGTGCTGATAGACCTGGTTGCCTTCGTGCACAGGCCGTCGGGCGTCAACAACTCGGTGCAGGCCACCACCGGCGCCGCGACCGCGGCCCGTTCGACGCGCAAGCCTCCGGCGTGGTGGACCAGCCAGAACGGCTAGGTCGCACAAAAGCGTCATCCGGTGACCGAACCGCGGCCTGCAACCGCTGGGCCCGCTGGGACTCCTCAGCCCGCCTGAAGGACGCCCGGGCCGTGGCCGTCGGTGGGCTTCGGCCGTCGCTAGGCTGGATCGGCATGCCGATTCGAAGGGCCTCATCAGTGACCACCATGCGCGGACGCCGCGCCACCGCCCTATGGCGCTGGGCGATCGCGGTGGGCGTCTACCTGGTGGCGGTGTTCCACCGCACCTCGCTCGGGGTGGCCGGCCTGCAGGCGGCCAGCCGGTTCGGCATCAGCCCCAGCCAGCTGAGCATCTTCATCCTGCTGCAATTGGGGATCTATGCCGGGATGCAGATCCCGACCGGGATCCTGGTCGACCGCTACGGGCCTCGCCGGCTGCTGGTGGTGGCGGCCGGCACGATGGGGGTCGCCCAGCTGCTGTTCGCGGTGGCCGACAGCTACCCGCTGGCGTTGCTGGCCCGGGCGGTGCTGGGCCTCGGCGATGCCCTGACGTTCGTGAGCGTGCTGCGCTTCGCCGCCGGGCAGTTCGCGCCGCGCCGCTATCCGGTCGTGGTGGCACTCACCGGCACCCTGGGCCAGTTCGGCAACCTGGTGGCGACCCTGCCGCTCACCGCGCTGCTGCACCGGGCGGGCTGGACTCCCACCTTTCTCGGCGCCGGGTTGCTGTCGCTGGTCAGCGGCGCCGCGGTGTACCTGCTGCTGCCACGCTCGCCCCGGCTGGAACGCCGGCCCCGGGAGGCCTCGGCGCTGCTGGAGTCGCTGCGCGGCGTCGGCCGGCGGGTGGACACGGCCTGGTCGCTGGCCGGTACCCGGGTCGGCTTCTGGGTGCACTTCGCGTCCATGTCGACCTCGCTGGCCTTCGGGGTGCTGTGGGGCGTGCCGTTCATGGTCGAGGGCCAGCGGATGAGCCGGAACGCCGCCGG
>NZ_DASVQG010000024.1:0-6622 GCF_036389215.1 Jatrophihabitans sp. | reverse complement strand
CGGTGCCGCGGCCGGCAAGTCGAGCCTCGCCGCGGCCTTGGCGGCCCGACTGGACGGCGCCGCGGTGCTGTCCACCGATGCGATGCTGGACGGCTGGGCGGGGCAGTTCAGCTTCTGGCCGCGGCTGCATGCCGACGTCCTGACGCCGCTGGCCGCGGGCCGGCCCGGCGGCTACCGGCGCTACGACTGGCACGCGATGCGCTTCGCCGAGACGGTTGCGGTGCCGGTGTCACGGGTGCTGGTGATCGAGGGGGTGTCGGCCATCGACGCCTGCGCCGGCCGGGCCTCGGTGGCGATCTTTCTCGACGTGCCCCGCGACGTCCGGGAGCGGCGCTGGATCGAGCGGGACGGGCCGCTGCGGCAGCCCTGGCAGGACTGGCTGGACAACGAGGACCGGTACTTTCGCGAGCACCCCTTGCCGGCGGGCGCCGTGCTGCTGCGGGAGGCCCATTGACTGCACCGGCCGGGTAGCCTCGGACAGATGTCTGACCAGCCGCAGCAGCCGACGCCTCCCATCGCCATGACCAAGCCGATCGAGCGGGTCCACCACGGTGACACCTTCGTCGACGACTACGAGTGGCTGCGCGACAAGGAGGACCCCGAGGTGATCGGCTACCTCGAAGCCGAGAACGCCTACACCGAGGCCTGCACCGCGCGGCTGCAGCCGTTACGGCAACAGATCTTCGACGAGATCGTGGCCCGGACCCAGCAGACCGACCTCTCGGTGCCGTACCGGCGCGGCGGCCACTGGTACTACAGCCGGACCGTCGAGGGCCAGCAGTACCCGATCTACTGCCGGCTGCCCGCGGACGGCGACGCGCCACCGGTCATCGCCGGGGAAGGCTCGGCCGGCGACGGGTCCGCGAGTGGTGCGGGGACCTCGCTCGCCGGCGAGCAAGTCCTGCTGGACGGCAACCAGGTCGCCGCCGATTCGGGCTTCTTCGCGCTCGGCACGATGGAGACCTCGCCGGACGGCAACCTGCTCGCCTACTCCCTCGACCTGACCGGCGACGAGCGGTTCACCCTGCACATCAAGGATCTGCGGACCGGGCAGGACCTGCCCGACACCGTCGCCGGGGTCTTCTACTCCTCGGCGTGGTCCGCCGATGCCAGCGCCGTCTTCTACGTCACCGTCGATGAGTCCTGGCGCCCGAACCGGGTGTGGCGGCACACGGTGGGTACCCAGGCGGCCGCGGACGTGGTGATCTTCACCGAGGACGACGAGCGGTTCTGGGTCAACGTCGAGCTGACCCGCAACGAGCGGGCGATCCAGATCTCGGTGGGCAGCAAGCTCACCACCGAGGTGTGGCTGCTGGATGCGCAGGCGCCGCAGTCCGACCCGGTGGTCGTCGCGCCCCGCATCGAGGGCATCGAGTACCAGGTCGAGCACGCCGGTGACCACCTGCTCATCGTGCACAACACCCGTGAAGCGAACTTCGAGTTGAGCTTGGCTCCCGCCGATGACCCGGGCGCCGCGAACTGGCGCACGCTGGTCCCCGGCTCGGCCGAGCGCCGGCTGCTGGGGGTCCACGCCTTCGCCGGGCATGCGGTGCTCCACCTGCGCAGTGAGGGGCTGACGAACCTCGCGGTGCTGCCCCGTGCCCAGGACGGTTTCGGCCAGCCGGAACCGATCAGCTTCGACGAGCCGCTCTACAGCGTGCTGCCGGGGCAGAACCGGGACTGGAATGCCACCAGCTACCGGCTCACCTACCGGTCGCTGGTCACCCCGGACACCGTCTATGACTACGACGTCCTGTCGAAGGAGCTGCTGCTGCGCAAGCGCCAGCCGGTGCTGGGCGACATCGACCTGAGCAACTACCGGCAGGCCCGGGAGTGGGCGCGGGCCTCCGACGGCACGCTGGTCCCGCTGTCGGTGGTGCGCCGGGCCGATGTCGAGCTGGACGGTGACGCGCCGGTGGTGCTCTACGGCTACGGCGCCTACGAGGTCTCGATGGACCCGTACTTCTCGATCCCGCGGCTGTCGCTGCTGGACCGCGGCGTGGTGTTCGTGATCGCGCACGTGCGCGGCGGTGGCGAGCTGGGCCGGCACTGGTACGACGAGGGCAAGATGCTGGCCAAGCGCAACACCTTCACCGATTTCATCGCCGCCGCCGAGCATCTGGTCAGTGCCGGCTGGACCCGTCCGGAGCGGATCGTCGCCCAGGGCGGCAGTGCCGGCGGCCTGCTGATGGGCGCGGTCGCGAACCTGGCGCCGCAGGCCTTCGGCGGGATCATGGCGCAGGTTCCGTTCGTCGATGCCCTCACCACGATCCTGGACCCGTCGCTGCCGCTGACGGTGATCGAGTGGGAGGAGTGGGGCAACCCGCTGGCCGATCCGGAGGTCTATGCCTACATGAAGTCCTACTCGCCGTACGAGAACGTCGAGGCCAAGGACTATCCGGCGATCCTGGCGATCACCAGCCTGAACGACACCCGGGTGCTGTACGTGGAGCCGGCCAAGTGGATCGCCAAGCTACGGGCGGTGGCGACCGGCTCGGCGCCGATCCTGCTCAAGACCGAGATGGAGGCCGGGCACGGCGGGCGCAGCGGCCGCTACGACGCCTGGCACGAGGCCTCACTGGTCCTGGCCTGGGAGCTGGACACCCTGGGCGTCGGCTCCGCCGCCAGCATCGGGAAGTAGGAACTCGACCACCAGCGGCCGGTGGTCCGAGGCGATCCGGACGTCGGCGGAGTCGATCGCCTCGGCCTTGGTCGGTTGCAGGCGAGGGTCGGCGAACACCCCGTCGATCCGGCGGACCGGCGCGATGGCGGAGTAGGTGAGGCCGTCGCCGATGCCTGCGGCGGCGAAGGCGTCGGTGCCGAACTGCCGCATCCGCTGCCAGGTCGCGGAGCTGGGGACCGCGTTCAGGTCTCCTCCGACGATCAGCGGCGCGTCCTCGGGCAGGGTGCTGGCGGCGAAGGCGGCGAGCTCGTCCAGGTGCCGCAGCCGGGGCGCCTCGATGAGGTCCAGGTGGGTGCCGGCGACCGCGAACGGTGCGCCTTTGAGCTTCAGGACGGCGACGGCGGCGCCCCGGTGGTGCAGGTGCCGGTCGGCGGTGAAGGCGAGTTCGTGGGTGGCCGCGACCTCGACCGCGAGCGAGGACAGCACCAGGTTGGCCCCGCTGGGCCGCCCGCCGGTGACCACCACCATGCCGGCCCGCCGGGCCAGTGCCGCGCACCTGGACCGCCAGCGCAGGAACCGCGGAGCTTCCTGGATGATCGCCACGTCCGGGGCGATCTCGCGCATCACCCGGGCCAGGGCGTCGACGTCATCGCGCATCGACCGGACGTTGTAGGACAGCAGTCGCAGCGTGGTCACCGCACCATCCTGGCAGTTACTGGTCCAAGGGCTGAGTTCCACTAGGTGCACCCACGATGTAGTCCGACATCCCGCTTGGGCTGTAGCCGCGAGAGGCAGTCGAGATCGCCCTCTGGCATGCACGCGCTGTCATAACCTTGCTGCACATTGCGACACAACCACTACTTGGCTAACGGTTAAGTAAACAAAGTCCGCTATCCGTTGCTAAAGTGTGGGCGTGGGTAACGGAAGCGCTGAGGCCGTCGCACCCTCGTGGCCGTCCCTGGACAGTGAAGAACTGCCATGGGTTCCCGCCAGCTGGCAGACCGTCCCCAAGTCGCAGGCTCGACGTCAGGCCGGACCTTACCGCGCGGCGATACCTCCTGACATCACACCACGTGCAGACGTGCCGTTGTCCGCCTCGACGCGTTCACTTGCTACCGAAGCCGCCACCGAGATCGCTCGCTTCGACGCCGAAGTCGGTGGTGACATCGCACCCTTCATGACGATGTTGCTGCGCAGCGAGTCCGTAGCCTCGTCCCGGATCGAAAACCTGACCGCCTCGGCGAAAGCGATTGCGCTCGCTGAGCTTGGTGACACCAGCCGTCAGAACGCGACCGTCATCGTCGCCAACACCACGGCCATGAAGGCGGCCATCGCGCTGGCAGACCGTCTCGACGGTGCCGCAATCCTCGCCATGCACTCCGCATTACTGGCGTCCACTCATCCGGAGTGGGCAGGCAAGTGGCGCGATGTGCAGAACTGGGTAGGCGGCTCCGACTGGTCTCCGCACGGTGCGTTGTTCGTCCCGCCGCATCCTGCCCGGGTGCCAGCCGCGATCGCCGACCTGGAAACGTTCCTCAGCCGCGATGACCTGCCACCGTTGATCCAGGCCGCGATCGCACACGCCCAGTTCGAAACCATCCACCCCTTCCCGGACGGCAACGGCCGCACCGGACGTGCGCTCGTGCACAGCCTGCTCCGCGCGAAGGGCCTGACCAGGCAGGTCACGGTGCCGGTCTCGGCCGGCCTGCTGGCGGACACCGGCACCTACTTCGCCGCGCTGACCGCCTACCGGGACGGCGACCCCGAACCCATCGTGGAGCGGTTGTCCAACGCGGCGTTCGCCGCAGTCAACAATGGCCGGGCCTTGGTGGCCGAGCTACATGCCGTCCGTGACGGGTGGAGCGCCGCGATCCCCGCCAGGCGTGGTGCGTCCGCATGGCGGGTGGCTGACCTGCTGCTCGGCCAACCGGTAGTGGACTCCCCCTTGGTGCAGCACGAGCTTGGCATTACCGCTCCAGCCGCATTGCGGGCGATCGAACAGCTCGTCGAGGCAGGCGTGCTGACCAAGGTTTCCGGCAGGCAGCGTTATCGCCGTTACAGCGCGCCGGAGGTACTCGCCGCACTTGACGCGTTCGCGGTCCGCTCCGGACGCCGCGGTGGTACCTGAACACAGTGCCTTCGGCTCAGCCGGCCGCGTGGAGCTGCTTTGTCCACTCCGGGAAGGTTAGTCATGGGCCTTCACACCCGGATCAGGCGACGAGCATCGCCGCCGTATGCGCCGCGACCGTTGTCACGAGCGCTGCCGTCGCATTCGCGAGCACCGCTCCGGCCACCGCCACACCGCGGCCGTCCTCGGCGTCGACGTGCCGGCTGGGCAACGGCGTCAAGCACGTCATCAGCATCGTGTTAGACAACGTGCACTTCTCGCGGGACAACCCCAACGTCCCCTCCGACCTCGAACAGATGCCGCACCTGCTGAACTTCCTGACGTCCAACGGCACCGTGCTGTCCAACACCCACACGCCGTGATCGCGCACACCGCCAACGACAGCCCGACCATCTACACCGGCCTGTACGGCGACCGGCACGGCCAGGCGGTGAGCAACTCCTACAAGACCTACAACCCGGACGGCACGACCGACCCGGCCGGGTCGTTCGCGTACTGGACGTCGCCGGTCTTCGACACCAGCAAGACGCCGACCCCGGGTCATGACACCGCGCCGACCATGGCCTATTCGGCAACGGTCCCGGCGAAGTCGGCCAACACCGGTTCGCGACCAACACCCTGATCGCCGACAGCGCGGCATTGGCCTCCGGATCGGCCACGGACGACTCGAGGTTCCAGCGCGAGCAGCGCGCCTTGCTGCTGGCCGGTGCTCGCGAACTGAGGCGCACGTGCTCATAGCGGCGTCGCAGTACCTCGCGGCGGCAACGAGCCGGTAAGTCTTGCGCTGGTCGGCCCGGTCCAGCCCGAGTATGAGCTCGCCGGTAGTCCGGAACAGCTTTGCGCTCCCGGCTGCCTCATCGTGGCGCAGCACCGACGTCAGATACCACCCAATGTCAGTGATTCGCGGAGCACATTTGCATCACAATTCTTGCCAGTTATCGCTCATCGTCATTCCGAGCTTCTCATTACCACCGTCACGTAATTGTTGTGACCGATGAGTTCCATGATGTTGACGTTCAAGAGGAACTCCTTGGTCATCGGCCCGAGCTAGAAATAACCTGGAACTGAGGCAGCGGCCGGCAACGGTGCGATTTCGGCCTCTTATCCATACCGATTTGGCATCGACGCTGGCCTGGTCTTCGGTGAATGGGTAACAAGGTCATCAGCACACGACAATTTTCGAATCGCAACAGTGCAGCGATTTCCGTCGAAGTAACACTGTCCCAACCCTTGCGAGATCGGGCTGGGAGAAGCGCCTCCGAGGCCACCCGGCGCTCGACGAGGCGACTTCATCGCCGCCGCGAAGTGGTCAGGCTGCTCGCTGACCGCTGCCGGTACTGCAACCATTCCGCTAGGAGGGTGAAAGAGCCATGCTACGAAACAGGAAGGTCGCGATGGCGGTCGGGTTGACCGCCGCCGCGACCATGGTGATGACCGCATGTAACAGCGGCGATAAAGGCGGCGGCCCAAGGCCGACAGCGAGCGCCAGCAACAGCAGCGGCAGCACTCAGCCGCTGCCGGCGGCGTTCAACGCGGCGACCATCGGCTTCGTCAACAAGTCCGACAAGACCGGCGGCAGCCTGAACCTGGTGGCCACCGGTGACTGTGACTCGTGGGACCCCGCGAACACCTACTACGGCTGGTGCTGGAACATGCAGCGGCTGTTCACCCGCACGCTGGTTGGTTATTCCTCTATACCGGGTGCCAACAATGTCGCGGTCGAAGGTGATCTGGCGACCGGCCTGGGTGAGCACAACGCCGACTTCACCGAGTGGACCTACAAGCTCAAGCCCAACATCAAGTGGGAGGACGGCTCGACCGTCACCAGCAAGCAGGTCAAGTACGGCGTCGAGCGGGTGTTCGCGACCGAC
>NZ_DASVQG010000023.1:0-1964 GCF_036389215.1 Jatrophihabitans sp. | reverse complement strand
CGCGGGCTCGGAGTCCAGGACGTGCCAGCGCCGTCGCCGGCCGTCCTGACCTACCGTCTCGACCATGCGTGACCAGGCCGGATCCAGTCCCGGCAGGCTCGGTGGCAGCTGCGCCGTGCCCGGCGCGCCGCTCACCATTCCAGTTCGAGGCAACAGGCGTTCAGGCCGGAACCCACTCCCATCAGCAGCACCTTCGCACCCCGCGCGAGCAGGTCCACCTGGGTGGCCAGGGTGAACGGCACCGATGCCGGCCCGATGTTGCCGTGGGTCGGAAACGTCCGGGGAACCAGCGACGGATCGATGTCCAGCGCCGCGCAGATCGCGTCGGTGTGCACCTGCGAGACCTGGTGGATGACGTAGCGGTCAGCTCCACGTCCCCAGCCGAACTCCTGCTCGGCATCCCGCCACAGCCCGGTGCACAACTCCAGGCCGTGCTTGAGCAGGTTCTTGCTGTCGGTGCGCATCAACTCGACGTCGCCGACGCAGAGTTGGTGGTGCGCGGTCGATGACCGGGTGGCGCCGCCGACCAGCCGGTGACCCTGCGGATTGCGGTCCGCCGGCCCGAGCAGCATCGCCACCGCGCCGGAGCCGAGGGTGAGGGTGGCGAACTCGGCGATCACGTCCTTCGACGTCGAGGCCTGCTGGGCCAACCGCCGCAGCGCCGCCTGGTGCGCCGGCCGTGCGTCCTCGCCGTTGACGATCAAGGCATAGCGGATCTGGCCGGAGTCGATCATCGAGGCGGCCAGTTGCATGCCGTTGAGAAACCCCAGGCAGGCATTGGTGAGATCGAAACCCTGGCATGACGTCGGCAACCCGATCGCGTCATGGACCGATGCGGCAGTTGCCGGCTCCAGGTGCGCCCTGCTGACGGAGGTGTTGATCAGCACGCCGATGTCCTCGACGCTGATACCCGACTCGGCGATCGCCTTGCCGCCGGCCAGTGCCGCGCCGTCGGCGAAGGTCGTTCCTTCAGCCCACCACCGCCGAGTCCGGATACCGGCGAGCCGTTCGATCAGGCCGGGCCGCAAGCCGACCCGGCGGTAGGTCTCGGTCAGCTGGTCGTCCAGCTCGGCCGAGGTCACCACGACCGGGGCATCGACCGAGGCGACCGCCAGCACGCTGGAATTGCGGAATCGAAATTGTGAGTTACCCGGCATGCTCCACCTTTACGCACAGGACACCGGGTCGCTGCGCCCGCGTCGGGATGGCCCGGCTGCGGCGTCTTCGCAGCTCTCTTCTCCCCTTCAGTGTGCCATTGCCGGTGCGGCAGCCTCGCGGGCCGTCAGGCTGACAGCGGAAACGCGCGGTGTTCGACCCGGTCGGTCAGCCGCCGCAGGGTCTCGCGGTTACGCAGCCGCAGCAGCAGCCTCAGGACCGGGTTGTCCAGCCAGAGCCCGGGCCCGGCGCTCGGAGCCTCCCGGATCGCCACCTCGGTGAGGGAGGGCCCGACCGGTTCGAGGACGATCTCGACGAGCGCCTCGCCCAGCGGCCAGCCCCGAGCCCGCAGCAGCAGCCGGCGACCCGGTTCGCAGGTCAGCGACTCGGTGAAATCGGCGACGTCGGCGGGCCAGACGCCCACCTTGTGATGAATCTTGCTGCCGACCGCCGGCCAGGTGGCGTCCACGTCCCGGATGTGGGACGCGCCGACCACCCAGCCCACGTAGGCCCAGCCGTCGGCCAGCTCGGCAAAGACCCGGTCGGCATCGGCGCGCACCTGCCCGCGCACTTCGGTCATCGGCTTCGGCTTGGCCGGCATGGGCTACCCCTCGATAGGCGCGGGTCCGAGGACGCGCGATGTCGGCTGGTGGCTGAGCCGTCTAGACGGTATCGCAACGGCAGATTTTCGCGGCGGTGTGCTGCGCTCACCAGCCCTGGAAATCGGCACTCGGGACCGGACTGCCGCACCGATATCCGGCACGTCGGTTTGCACGTGGCTCGCCGGACGGCCTACTTTTGAATGTAGA
>NZ_DASVQG010000022.1:0-8809 GCF_036389215.1 Jatrophihabitans sp. | reverse complement strand
CCGTCCTCGATCAGCTTGCGAACGCGAGGCACGGTCGCAGCAGCTACCTCGTTCGTACCGAGCCTGAGACGTCCGGTGCCTAGCAGGGTGGCTCCCGCCCAGGTGGACCCATGTTGGTCCGCGAGCCTGAGAGCGTTGACCAGACCGGTAGCGGCCGCTTCGATCGTCGGACGTGACGACAACGTGACTGCCGCCCGGCCCTGGGAGTCGTGAGCCGTCGCAAGAACGATGGACCTCAGGCGCGCTGGCGCATCAGACCTGTCTTGGTATGTCAGCGGATACCAGTACGGGTTCTCAGGGGTGACCTGTTTGAAAGGAATGTCAGCAAAGGTGGTGGACAGCTGTTGCGACACAGCTCGGCCCAAGCTGCCGAAACCCCCCGGGCCGACCGCCACCACCAGCGTGTCGATGTCGAGGGTCCAGGGCTCGACCGACTCGACGACCTGGACCGTGATGCCGTTCAGGACCTCCAGCGTCGTCCAGTTCGGTGAGCTTGACATGGCGCTCCGTTCGCTCTGCCGTTCCTGGCCGTGATCCTTCCCCACCCGCGCTCGGCCGGAAAGGCTCAACTGTCAGACGGCGTGCTTGCGCGCCCAGGTGTGCGATCCGTGCCGGGCCTTCGCCGCCAGGTATCCGGCGTTCGCCGCGGACAGGTGCAGGCCGGTCGGCATTCGCTCAGTCACCGTCACGCCGAGCCGTTCGAGCTGGGTGGCCTTGTCGGGGTTGTTGCTCAGCAGCGCCACCCGGGTCAGGCCCAGCGCATGCAGCATCTGCGCCGCGACCGTGTAGTCGCGCTCGTCCTCGGCATAGCCGAGCGCGAGGTTGGCCTGGTAGGTGTCCAGGCCCGCGTCCTGCAGGGCATAGGCGTCGAGCTTGGCGTACAGGCCGATGCCGCGGCCTTCCTGCCGCAGGTAGAGCAGGAACCCACCGTGGTCGGCGATGCGCTCGACCGCCTCGCGCAGCTGCGGACCGCAGTCACAACGCTGGCTGCCCAGGACATCGCCGGTGAGGCACTCGCTGTGCGGCCGGACCAGCGGCTCGGCCCGCGGTGGACCACTCGGTGCCGAGCTGTCCGGTGCCGAGTGATCCGACCCGGGCGAGGCAATCGCGCCGGTCCGGTCACCGAGCCCGAAGGCCAGATGCTCGCGGCCGTCGACCAGCCCGTCGAAGCTGAACACCCGCGCCGTAGTGGCATAGCCGTCGGCGAACCGCAACGGCAGCATCAGCTGGGTGCGGATCGTCGCCGCGGGCGGCCGTGCTGGCATCTCCTGCGCAGTCCACATCCGAGTCAGTCCAGCTCGAATCGCGGCGAGAGCGCGTAGCGCAGCAGCACCACGTCCCCGATCTGGCGCACCTGGGCCAGCGGCGCCCGACGGTCGGGGTTCCACGGGAACCGCCCGGCGTCCACCAGCCGCCGGGCCGCCGCTTCGCCGACGAAGAACGGGGCGATGACAAGCTGCAGCTCGTCGACGAGGTCCGCGGTCAGGAACTGGGTGAGCACCGTGCCGCCGCCCTCGACCATCAACCGCCGCACGCCCCGGGCGCAGAGATCCTCGCCCAGCCACCGCAGGTCGACCGGCTGGCCACCGTCGACCACGGTCGCCACCGACCCGAGCCGGTCCCGGGCTTCGGGCGCAGTCGCGCTGGCGCAGTAGACCAGCTTCTCGGCATCACCGCAGCTGAAGAAATCGGCGTCGGCGTCCAGCTTCGCGCCCTCGGTGAGGGTCACCTTCATCGGCGACGGGCGCTGCCCGCGCGCCACCCGCTCGGCCCGCCGCTCGGCCGAACGCACCAGCAGCCGCGGGTTGTCGTTGCGGACGGTGGCAGCACCCACCAGCACCGCGTCGCAGCTCGCCCGGACGGCGTCCACCCGGTCGAAGTCGGCGTCGTTGGACAACGCCAGCCGGGTCCGGGTCGCGCTGTCGAGGTAGCCGTCGATCGAGATGCCGCAGCTCAGCAAGGTGTAGGGGCGCTCAGCCATGCACGGCCCGTTCCGGGTGGGCGAAGGCCGCCGGGGCCGCATCGGTGGGTTGCGGCCGGTGGCCGGGGCCGTCGCTGTGGCCGGGGCCGTCGCTGTGACCGGGGCCGTCGCTGTGACCGGGGCCGTCGCGGCCGAGCTCATTGCGGGGGCCGTCGCGGTCACTGTCGCGACGCGCGGGCCGGGCCGCGAGCAGCACCAGCGCGCCGGGCAGGTTCGCGACCAGCACGAGCACGCCGTACGCGACGGCCGTGGCAAGGCCCTGGGCCGCGCCGAGCCCGGCGGCGCCGAACGTCCAGGCGGCCACCCCCTCGCGCGGGCCCCAGCCGCCGATGTTGGCCGGAATCCCCATGGCCAGCAGGATCAACAGCGCCAGTGGCAGCAGCTTGGCCGGCGGCGCGGTCACCCCGGTGGCCCGCGCCGCGATCAGGAACGTCGCGACGTGGCCGGCCACCACCACGATCGACGCCGCGACGATGCCGGGCCAGGCGCGCCGGGCCAGCACGCCGTCGCGGAGATCCGAACCGACCGCGCGGACGGCCCGTGCCCACCGGGACGGGCCACCGGGCAGGCGGCCGCTACCCAGCCCGCCCGGGGCCAGCAGCCGCGACCGCAGGCCCAGCGCAAGGGCGATCAGCGCACCTGCCGCCAGCGCAAGGGCGATCACCGGCACCGCCGAATGCGCCGGAGAGGGCAGGGCCAGCAGCACCACCGCGGCCAGCGCGGCCTGCACCACCTGGCCGGCCGTCCGTTCCCAGCCGACTGCCCGCAGCCCGCGGCCGACGTTGCCGGCGTCGCGGCCATGGACCACGCCGCGATGCAGGTCGCCCACCACGCCGCCGGGCAGCGTGGTGTTGAGGAACTGCGACCGGTAGTAGGCCGCGATCGCCGGACGCAGCGGCACCGCGACGCCCAGCCCGCGCGCGACCAGGCTCCACCTCCAGGCGCAGCACACCGTGGTCACCGAGGCGATGCCGGTCGCGGCCGCCAGCGACCAGCCGTCGACGGTCCGGACACCGTCCAGGAACGGGCCGGCGCCGAGCGTCCTCACCAGCGCGAACAGAATCGCGACGCCGCCAAGCAGGCGAACTCGGGCCCACCATGACCCACCCATCCCGGTGCCCTCTCGTCGAGGTTGTCGCACGGCCACGGTGAAGCTGAGCTGCCAGGCCGGCGGCGCCGCTTGCCCTGACATACGGATGGGAGGTCGGCGTGGTTCAACCGGGCGCGCGATGAGCTGCGCCGCGGCCGTCATGCCGCCACCTCGGCGAGCACGCGGGCGACCTGCGCGACGGTGTCCGGCCAACCCTTCAGCGTGGCACGGCGCTCCCGTGCCGTCCGGTGGAGCCGACTCCGCAGCTGGGCGTCCCCGATCCAGTTCCGCAGCGCGGCTGCGAGGGCCGGCGGCTGGTCCGGGGGCACCAGCAGGCCGGGCCGGCTGCCGTCCGCGCCGAAGCCCAGCGTCTCGGCGACTCCGCCGACGTCCGTCGCGATCACCGGCAGCCCGCGGGCCAGCGCCTCGGTGACGACCATGCCGTAGGACTCCGCGCGCGAGGGCAGCACCAGGACGTCGGCGGCGGCGTACGCGGCGTCCAGGTCCGTGCCGGTACGCGTGCCGGCCAGGCACACCCGGTCGGCCAGCCCGCTGTCGGCTAGCTGCATGCGAAGGGCGCGGACGTAGTCCCGGTCCCGGGTCAGGCTGCCCACCCAGACGCAGCGCAGCTGCAGGTCGGGCGCCATCGCCAGCGCGTCGAGCAGCACGTCGGCCCCCTTCACCGGCGTGACCGCCCCGACGCAGAGCAACTCCCCGCCGGCTGCCGTCCCGGGAGCGAGGGCGGCAGGGTCCACCCCGGGCTCGGCGACGTGCACGGCGGCCGGATCGAGCCGGTAGCGCTCCAGCAGCCGGCGGCGGCTCCAGGAGCTGGTGGTGATCACCGCGGCGGCGCCCAGCAGCACCGCGCGCTCGGAAAGGTCCTCCAGCGGCATGTGCAGCAGCACCACCACCCGCAGCCGTCCCGCCTCGGGCAGCAGCACGTCCGGGACGCCGGAGGCGATCAGGCCGTCCAGCAGCACCACCGCGCCGTCGGCCAACCCGGCGAGCACGCCCGCCAGCCAGGTCCGCGCCGCCCAGTCGGGGCTCGGCCATTCGCCGGCGACCGGGTGCTCGCGCACCGGCCAGCCGATCGCTACCAGCCCGTCGCAGATCCGCCGGTCATAACTGTTGCCGCCACTGGGCCGGGCCGGGTCGTCGATGTCGGCCGGCACCACGACGTGCACCGTCATCACAACGACCGCTCGTAGCTGGCCCACGCCACGTGGGACTCGTGCAGGGTGACGCTGAGGCCCGCCAGCCCGCGGGCATTCTCCCCCAGGTCGCCGGCCTCGATCCGGCTGACCAGCCGGTCGGCGACCACCCGGGCGAGCGCTTCGGTGGAGGTGTTGACGTCGGTGAACTCCTCCACCTCGTCGAGGTTGCGGTAGCTCAGCTCGGCCAGGACGGCATGCAGTTGCTCCGACGCGCGGCCGATGTCGACCACCAGGTTGTCGGAGTCCAGTGCCTGCCGGCGGAAGGTCGCGTCGACCACGTAGGTGGCGCCATGCAGCCGCTGCGCCGGCCCGAACACCTCGCCGCGGAAGCTGTGGGCGATCATCATGTGGTCGCGGACGGTGACGCTGAACACGGCTCACCTCTCGGGGTAGTTGATGGTGTGGCAGAGCGCGGGCAGGGTGCCGGCCGCCAGCCGGGACATCACGTCGGGCAGCTCGTCGAAACGGGACTCACCGGTGAGCAGCGCGTCGAAGGCCGGATCGCGCAGCAGGTCCAGGGCCAGCGCCAGCCGGTCCGCCGGGCTGCGCCGGCCGCGGCGGGCCGGGGACACCATGCCGACCTGGCTGGCCCGGATGGCCAGCCGGCGGGAGTGGAACGCACCGCCCAGCGTGAGGTCGACGGTGCGGTCGCCGTACCAGCTGAGCTCCAGCACGCTGCCCTCGGGGGCGAGCAGCTCCAGCGACCGCCGCAGGCCGGCGGCGCTCGCGCTGGTGTGCACGACCAGGTCCCGGTCGGCGGTGGCCTCGGCAGGGTGGGCGAAGCGGACGCCGAGCGCGGCGGCTGTCTGCGCCCGGCTCGGATCGAGGTCCACCAGCTCGACGTCGACGCCGGGAAACCGGCCGGCCAGCCGCGCGACGCAGCAGCCGACCATGCCGGCGCCGACCACGGTGATCCGGTCGCCCAGCAGCGGCGGGGCATCCCACAGCGCGTTGACGGCGGTTTCCACGGTGCCCGCCAGCACCGCCCGGGCCGGCGGCACCTGCTCGGGCACCACCGTCACGGCTCCGGCCGGCACCACGTAGGCGGTCTGGTGCGGGTGCAGGCAGAACACGGTGCGGCCGGTCAGCTCGGGCGGGCCGTGCTCGACGATGCCGACGTTGAGGTAGCCGTACTTGACCGGCCCGGGAAAGTCGCCCTGCTGGAACGGCGCCCGCATCTCCCGGTACTGGGCCGCCGGCACCTCGCCTCGGAACACCAGGGTCTCGGTGCCCCGGCTGATGCCGGAGTGCAGGGTACGGACCAGGACGTCGCCCGGGCCCGGGTCGGTCAGCGGGACCGGCCTGATCTCGCCCGCGCCAGGTTCGCGCAGCCAGAACGCGCGCGCGTCAGTCGGGCCAGTCATCGGCTGCGCTCCTTGCTCACTCACGCGCTTCCCTCCGCTGCGGTTTCGCCAGCCATCAAGTGACCGGCCACCAAGTGAACCGAACGATCGCAGATCCCGTATTCCCCCTTTGCTACCCCCTATGACGGAGGCACAGTGCGCGCGGTTCCCGCCGGCCCGGTGATCGGGCTGACCGCCCTGCTGGCGCTGCTTGCCGCGCTCGCGGGGACGGTCGGCCTCGGTGGCGCCGGCTGGCTGGCCGGCGCCGGCTGCGGGGTGGTCGGCAGCCTACTGCTGGCTCGGTCGCTGGCCCGGCACGGCGTGGCCGTGTTGGGCCCGGCCGACCGGGTGACGCTGACCCGGGCCGTCCTGGTGGGCGGGGTCGCGGCGCTCACCGCGGACTCCTCCGGCGGCCCGGCGCCGGTTCTGGTCGCGCTGGCGGCCGTGGCTCTGGTGCTCGACCGCGTCGATGGCTGGGTCGCCCGCCGGACGTTCACGTCCTCGGCGTTCGGCGCCCGCTTCGACCTGGACGTCGACGCGTTCCTGATCCTGGTGCTCAGCGTCCAGGTCACGCGATCGCTCGGGCCGTGGGTGCTGCTGATCGGGCTGGCCCGCTACGCCTTCGTCGCGGCCGGCTGGTGGCTGGCATGGCTGCGCGCGCCGGCGCCGGCGCGCTACTGGTGCAAGGTGGTCGCCGCGACCCAGGGCGCGGTGTTGACGGTGGTGGCAGCCGGCGTGGTGCCGGGTTACCTGGGCGTGGCGGCCGTCGCGGTCGCGTCGGTACTGCTGGCCGAGTCGTTCGGCCGCGAGGTGTGGGAGAAGTCGCGGCGCCGCAGCGTCGAGCTCGAGCCCAACAGAGTCGTGGTCACCCTGCTCGGCAAACAGGTCCGCGCAGGGTGACCACCCTCGGGCGTGTTTCGGACCCACCACGGCCGGGTGAGGCTTCCAGAGCCCGCGCGGGGGCGGCCGCGACGTTGACCGTGCTGGCCGGCCTGCTGGTGTGGCTCGCCCTGGTCGTTCCGAACCAGCTGGACCGGTTGACCCCGGTGGCGTTCCTCAGGCTGCCGGTCGAGGGGCTCGTCCTGCTCGCCGCCGTCCTGACACTGCACGGCCGGGCCCGGCGACTGGTCGCGGTGTTCGCCGGGCTCGGGCTGGGCATGCTGCTGATCCTGAAGGTTCTCGACGTCGGCTTCATCGCGGCGTTGGGGCGGCCGTTCAACCCGGTGGTGGACCGGGGATATCTCGACTCGGCGGCGGGCCTGCTCGGCGACTCCATCGGACGGCGGACGGCCGACCTGGTCCTCGTCGCCGGCGGGATGCTGGGGATCGCCGTGCTGGTCGCGATGCCGCTGGCGGTGCTGCGGCTGACCCGGCTGGTGGACCGTCACCGGTCCGGTGCCACCCGGACCGTGACGGTGCTCGGCATCGTGTGGCTGAACTGCGCCGCGCTCGGCGTGCAGCTGGGCACCGGCGGCCCGGTTGCCTCCACCGACGCGGCGAGCCTGGCGTGGAACCGGGCCGGCCAGGTCCGCACCGACCTGCGGAACGAGCGGGCCTTCGCCGCGGCGTTCGGCCGGGATCCGCTGCGCGACATCCCCACCGACCAGCTGCTGACCGGCCTGCGCGGCAAGGACGTGCTGATCGCCTTCGTCGAGAGCTACGGGCGGGTGGCGGTGCAGGGCTCGGCGTTCTCAGCGGGGGTCGATGCGGTGCTCGACGCCGGGACCAGCCGGCTGAACGCGGCCGGCTTCTGTTCCCGCAGCGCGTTTCTCACCTCGCCGACGTTCGGCGGGATCAGCTGGCTGGCGCATTCGACGCTGCAGTCCGGGCTGTGGATCGACAACCAGCTGCGCTATGACCGGTTGGTGACCAGCAACCGCTCGACGCTGAGCGAGGCGTTCCGCCGGGCCGGCTGGCGGACGGTGTCCGACGTGCCGTCAGACGAGCAGGACTGGCCGGAGGGGACGTCGTTCTACCACTACGACAAGACCTACGACGCCCGCAACGTGGGCTATGCCGGGCCGAGGTTCAGCTATGCCAGCATGCCCGACCAGTACACCCTGGCCGCGCTGCGGCGGTTGGAAATCGCGCCGGGCGACCGGGCTCCGGTGATGGCCGAGATCGACCTGGTGTCGAGTCACACCCCGTGGGCGCCCCTGCCGCGGCTGGTCGACTGGGACGCGGTCGGCGACGGCTCGGTGTTCGCTGCGATGCCCGCACTCGGCTCGTCGCCCTCGGTGGTGTGGCGCGATCCGGCCCGGGTGCGGGCCGCCTACGGGCAGTCCATCGCGTACTCGCTGGACGCGCTGATCTCCTATGTGCAGACCTACCACGACGACAACCTGGTGCTGATCGTGCTGGGCGATCACCAGCCGGCCACGATCGTGTCCGGTGCGGCAGCCGGCCGGGACGTGCCGATCTCGATCGTCACCCACGACCGCGCGGTGCTGGACCGGATCTCGGGATGGGGCTGGCAGGACGGGCTGCGACCCCGCCCGGATGCGCCGGTCTGGCCGATGGACGCCTTCCGTGACCGGTTCCTGTCCGCGTACGGGCCGCAGCCGGCTTCCTCGCCTGCGCCGGGTGGCTCGCCGTCGGCTGGGCCAGGTCGCTCGCCGTCGGCCGGGCCGGGTGCGCCCTCCCCCGGGCAGCGGAGCGGACCGTGTGGAGGTTAGCCGAGCTGGTTAGCGTGTAGCCATGATGACGTTCGACGACGTCGCCCGGCTGGCTCGGCAACTGCCGGAGGTGACCGAGGGCGAGCGGCACGGCGACCGCCGGACCTGGGCGGTGAACGGCAAGGTCTTCGCCTGGGAGCGGCCGTTCAGCAAGGCCGACATCAAGCGGTTCGGCGACGTGCCGCCACCGGACGGCCCGATCCTGGCGGTGCGGGTTGCCGACCTGAACGAGAAGGAGGCCGTGCTCGCGGCCAACCACGCCGGCTTCTTCACCATCGCACACTTCGACGGCTACAGCGCCGTGCTCATCCAGTTGGACAAGGCCGGCGCGCAGGCGGTGCGGGAGGCCATCGTCGACGGCTGGCTGGCCTGCGCGCCGCCGAAGCTGGCGAAGCAGTACCTGCAGCGCTAGGCCTGCTCGGCTGGCGATGGTGACTCCACCGGCCAGGGTGATGGTGACCCACCGGGATGGCGCGGCGGATTCGGTGGCGGATGGGTGCAGGATG
>NZ_DASVQG010000021.1:0-4137 GCF_036389215.1 Jatrophihabitans sp. | reverse complement strand
GCCGGTGGTGTCGAGCAGTTGGGCGCCGCGCCTCAGCTCCTCCGGAGCCGGCCCAGGCCCGACCGCGACGATGGTGGTGCCATCGATTGCCACGTGCCCGGAAGGGTATTCGGTTCCGGACACGTCGACGGTGGCGACGTGGCCACCCTCCAGGACGATCACAGGGCACCTGCCTGGCCGGCGCCTGCTGGGCCGATGCCTGCCTGTCCGTTGCCTGCTTGGCCGGTACCCCGGCTCACGGCGGCGGCCTGCACCGCCTCGATGATCTGCTGGTAGCCGGTGCACCGGCACAGGTTGCCGGCCAGCGCCTCGCGGATCTCGGCCACCTCCGGCTGCGGCCGGCGGGCCAGCAGGTCGTGGGTGGCCACGATCAGGCCGGGCGTGCAGAAACCGCACTGCACGGCGCCGGCGTCGATGAAGGCCTGCTGGATCGGGTCGAGCGCGGCGCCGTCGGCCAACCCCTCCACCGTCTGGATGCTGCGCCCCTCGGCCTGCCCGGCCGCGACCAGGCAGGCGCAGACCGTGACGCCGTCCAGGTACACCGTGCACGAGCCGCACTCGCCCTGCTCGCAGGCGTTCTTGCTGCCGGGCAGGCCCATCCGCTCGCGCAGCACATAGAGCAGGCTCTCGCCCTCCCAGACGTCGTCGACCTGGCGGGCCTCGCCGTTCACCGTGGTGTTCAGGCGCATGCGCGGTACTCCTGCCAGGCCCAGGTCAGGGTTCGCCGGGCCAGCACGGCCAGCGCCTGCCGGCGGTAGCTCGCGGTGCCGCGGACGTCGTCGATGGGTGTCGCCGCCTGCGCGACCAGCTCACCGAACCGGGCGGCCGCGGTGGCAGTCAGCTCGGCTCGGGACTCCCAGTGGCCGGCCGAATCCAGCTCGCCGGCCAGGAACGCCTCGGCGGCGGTGGCCCGCAGCGGGGTCGGGGCCGCCGAGCCGATGCCGGTCCGCACCGAACCGGTCGCCGGGTGCAGGGCAACCGCGAAGGAGCAGACCGCGATCACCATCGCGTTGCGGGTGCCCACCTTGGCGAACTGGCACGGGCCGGAGCCCTCCGGGATCCGGACGGCACGGATCAGCTCGTCCGGAGCCAGTGCCGAGCGTTTGGGCCCGAGGTAGAAGTCGTCGACCGGAATGAGCCGGCTGCCGCGGGCCGAGGCCACCTCGACCGTCGCGTTCAGGGCCAGCAGCACCGGGTGGCTGTCCCCGGCCGGCGAGGCCGAGCCGAGATTGCCGCCGACCGAGCCGCGGTTGCGGATCTGCGGGGAGCCGATGGTGCGCGAGGCCATCGCCAGGCCGGGCAGCCGGTCGCCCAGCTCGGTGATCACCCGGGCGTAGGGCAGCGTCGCGCCGAGCACCAGCTCGCCGTCCTCGATCGCCCAGTCGGCCAGCTCGCTCACCGGATTCAGGTCCAACAAAGCCTCGGGCCGGCGGCGGTCGAAGTTGATCTCGACCATCAGGTCGGTGCCACCGGCCAGCGGGGCGGCAGCGGGCTGCTCGGCCTTGGCCGCCAGCGCCTCCGCCCAGGACCCTGGTCGCAGGAAGTCCACGGATCGCCTCCTTCTGTCTCAGCGACCATAGCCGGGACCGGCGCAAAACGCCCGGCCCGGAGCTGACCCGACCTGCCGGCCCCCCGCTGTCAGGACCAGGCCGGTCCCGCCTCCGGCGCGTCGTCGGCCAGCACCTGGCCCTCGATCAGGCCGTACGGCCGGTCCGCCGCCAGGTAGACCTCGTTGTGGTTCGGCAGCCCGAACGGGCTGAGGTCGACCAGGAAGTGGTGCTTGTTCGGCAACGCCAGCCGGACCTCGCACACCTGCGGCACCTCGGCCAGCACCCGGCAGCCCATCGCGTAGAGGCTCTGCTGCAGCGAGTAGCTGTAGGTGCCGGTGAAGGCGTCCAGCAGCGCCTGCCGGGCCGTGTCGTACGTCACCGCCCAGTCGCCGCCGTCGTAGTCAGCGTCGCGGAACCGCCACCGCGCCTCGACGCTGGTGGCCAGCATCCGGTCGGTGGTCTCGGCCAGCGTGGTGTAGTCGTCGCGGGCGAAGCCCCAGAACTCCGAGTCGGTGGTGTTGAGCAGGGTCAGCTCGCGCAGCCCGCCGAGCACCCAGCTGCCGGACTGCTCGTCGTGCACCACGGTGACGGTGCGGATCCCATCCCCGGAACGGACCAGCGAGTGCGGCCCGATCGGGTTCCAGCCGTAACTGTCCAGCTGCACCCGAGCGCGGGAGATACCTGGCTGGCGGTCGACGAAGTGCCGCGCCAGCGCCAGGGCGAACACCTCCGGTTCGACATCGCCGAGCTGCTGGGCCAGGACGTAGATGGTGTTCTTCTGGGTGTCGGTCGGCAGCACCTGATCATTCGCGCCCGACAGGTGCACCTCGCGCATGTCGCCGGCCAGGCTGACCGAGACGTTCCAGTCGCGGATGCCGTGCGGTTCCTGGCTGCGGTCGACCCGCACCACCCGGACCTCGGCCTTGCCGTACCGGTTCTCGCCAAGGACTGCCATCAGTCTTCCCCTCGGACTGCCATCAGCTGCCCCGGTAGGTCGAGTAGGCGAACGGGCTGAGCAACAACGGAACGTGGTAGTGCTGGCCGGCGCCCTCGACGCGGAAGCTGACGACGACCTCGGGGTAGAACGCCTGCGGACCGAGGTAGCTCTCGGTGTCGAAGACCAGCCGGTAGTGCCCGGCCGCCAGCCCCGGCGACAGGTCCGAGATCCGGCCGTCGGCGCCGGTGACCCGCTCGGCCAGCGGAATCCAGCCGTCGGTGTCGCGCCGCTCCAGCCGGACCGGCACGCCGTGTGCCGGGCGGCCGTGCACCGCGTCCAGGACGTGGGTGGACAAGCTCACTATTGGACCTCGGTCTTCGCGCGAGCGCTCATCCCTGCCATTCGCTGCGCTCCTCACTCGCTGCGCTCGATCGATGCTCGCTCATGAGCAGTGAGCCTGGCACAGACAGGCACGCTTGGCATTCACCGGAAGGCCTTGGCCAACCGCAGCCGGACGATCTTGGCAAGCTCGGACCGGACCACCTCGCGCTCGGCGATCGGGTCGTTGGCAAGCCGGGATAGCAGCGCGTTCAGCATCGTCTCGGCGGACAGGCCGGTGGCGCAGATCAGGAAGACGTGACCGAAGCGGCGCTCGTAGGCGACATTGGCGGCGGCCAGCTCCTGGCGCACCAGATCGGCGGCGGTGGCGGTGCCGGCCTGCTCCTGCCGGGACCAGCCGTCGGACCGGCCGGCACCGCTCGCGCGGTCACCGATCCGGGGGTGGCCGGCCAGCGCGGATTCGAGCTCCGGCCAATCCAGCCGCGCCAGCAGCGCGTCCGAGGCGGCGGTGAGGCGGTCCAGCCGGGCGTAGGGGCGGCCGCTGACCAGCCCGGAGATCCACCGCCTGCTGGCGCAGCACGGCATCAGCTCGGCGGCGGCGTCGGCTACCGGTGCCACGTCGAACTCGGCCACCGCGATCGGGCCGATGTCTGCCGGGTCCACGTACACCACCCTCTTCCAGTCCCGTCCAAACCTAGCGTGAGACCGGCGGCGTGGGCGCCTGCGTGTTGGATAGGGCCGTGTTGGATGAAGCAATGACCGATCTGCTGCTGCGGGCCCGCCGGATCATCACTGCCGAGGGTGAGCGCTCCGGTGCCGTGCGGGTCAGCGCCGGGCGCATCGTCTCGGTGGACGGCTTCGACGCCCCGGCCGCCACCGGTCCGGACGCGGCGGCGGCCCGCGAGGTGGTCATAGCCGATGACTGCGTGCTGCTACCGGGCCTGGTGGATTCGCACGTGCACATCAACGAACCCGGCCGGACCGAGTGGGAAGGCTTCGACACGGCCACCGCGGCGGCGGCTGCCGGCGGGATCACCACGGTGGTGGACATGCCGCTCAACAGCATCCCGCCGACCCTCGACCTGGCGTCATTGCGGATCAAGCAGCAGGCTGCTGAGGGCCGGGTGCACGTCGACGTGGCGTTCTGGGGCGGCGCGGTACCGGCCAACAGCGGGTCCTCCGGTGACGACCTGCTCGACCTGCACCGTGCCGGGGTGGCCGGGTTCAAGTGCTTCCTGCTCGACTCCGGAGTTCCGGAGTTCCCGCCGCTGGACCGGGCCGAGCTGACGGTGGCGATGCGGCGGATCGCGG
>NZ_DASVQG010000020.1:0-2047 GCF_036389215.1 Jatrophihabitans sp. | reverse complement strand
AGCACCGGGGCGCTCGGGGTCTCGGGAAGGACGGAGGCGGTGTGCGGTCCCGGCGGCGCCGGCAGGGTGTCCACCGACCCGAGCGGCGGACCCGCCTGCGGCGTGGTCGGCAGGCCCACCCGCGGCGGCGGCACCTGGCGGCGGCGGCCCAGCCGGCCCCGCGGCACCACCAGCGAGACGATCAGGCCGAGGGCGAGAACGAGGATGGCTATGGCGATCAGCAGGAATTCGAGCACGCCTACAGTCTCTCAGCCGGCCGGACCGGCCACGTCGCTGGGCGCGCTGCTGGGCCGGCGACTGCGATCCACAGCCGCAACCTCATCAGCCGGGTTGATGCCGCAAGGGCCAGGAGCGTCGAATGCCTCCCCCTGGGACCGCTACCGTTCCTGTGACATGCCCGTCTTCGGAGGTACACATGCCGCAGATCGTCGACTTCGAGAAGGTGTCCACCGTGGGGCTGGAGTCGTCCCCGTTCGCCGGGGCTCTCGCCGGGCTGAGGGCCAACGAGGCGCGCTACTACAAGAACAAGTACGACCATGTCTTCACGGTGACTCCTGCGAGCCAGGCGACGGAGACGGTCGACTGGGTGAGCCGCATCCTCAAGGACGAACGCGACATCGTGATCTCGGCGCGCCCTCTTGAGGCGACGTCCTTCGAGGTTGACGGGATCCGGATGGCCTACGTGTTCTACGAGTCCGGTCTGTCGATCAACGTGATGTACGGCCTCGAGGACGGGAAGAAGCGCGCGGTCGGGTTCAAACTATCGGAGGGTATGGAGGTTCCCGAGGAGCTCGCGTCACGCTTCAAGTTCGCGCGGCAGAAGTCGAAGCTGGCCGGCACGATCCGTGGCTCCTTCTTCGTAATCAAGGGTGAGTACTGAATCAAGGGTGAGTACTGACGTGGTCACACCGCCACCGGCCGACTCGCCCGGCTATCCGGTGGCGGCGGCCACCCGGTCAGGTTCGTCGGCGGTGTCGCGCAGCCGCTGGCTGATCACCTGGCTGATGCCGTCACCGCGCATCGCGACCCCGTAGAGGGCGTCGGCGACCTCCATGGTGCGCTTCTGGTGGGTGATCACGATCAGCTGGCTGCTGGCCCGCAGCTCACCGATCAGGCCCACCAGCCGGCCCAGGTTGACGTCGTCCAGGGCCGCCTCGACCTCGTCCATCACGTAGAAGGGGCTCGGCCGGGCCCGGAAGATGGCCACCAGCATCGCCACCGCGGTCAGCGACCGCTCCCCGCCGGACAGCAGCGACAGCCGCTTGACCTTCTTGCCGGGCGGGCGCGCCTCCACGTCGATGCCGGTGGCCAGCATGTCCTCGGGATCGGTCAGCACCAGCCGTCCCTCACCGCCGGGGAACAGCGTCGAGAAGACCACCTCGAACTCCCGGGCCACGTCGTGATAGGCGGCGGTGAACACCTCCAGGATCCGGTCGTCGACCTCCCGGACCACCGTCAGCAGGTCGCGCCGGGTGTTCTTCAGATCCTCCAGCTGGGTGGAGAGGAACTGGTGGCGCTCCTCCAGCGCGGCGAACTCCTCCAGCGCCAGCGGGTTCACCTTGCCGAGCAGGGCCAGTTCGCGCTCGGCGCGGGCGGCCCGCTTCTCGACCGATCGGCGGTCGTACGGTCCGGGCCGTGGAGCGAGGACGTCCTCACCGCGCTCGGAGGCCAGCGCCCACTCGGCCAGCTCCTGGGCCGACGGCGGCACCGGCTGGTCGCTGGCATAGTCGGCAAGCAGGGCGGCCGCCTCGATGCCGAACTCCTCGGCCGCCCGGGTCTCCAGCTGCTCGATCCGCAGCCGCTGCTCGGCGCGCGCCACCTCGTCACGGTGCACGGCGTCGGTCAGCCGGGCAAGCTCCGCGCCCAGCTCACGCACCGCCGAACGCGCGGCCTTGAGCGCGGCGTCCCGTTCGGCCCTGGCAGCCTGGATGGCATCGCGTTGCTCGGCGGCCCGGGCCACCGCCCGGTCGAGTTCGGCGAGCGCGGCGACGGCGGCCGCCTGGACCGCGGCCGCGATCCTGGCACCCCGGGCGCGGGCGAGCCTGGC
>NZ_DASVQG010000019.1:0-4387 GCF_036389215.1 Jatrophihabitans sp. | reverse complement strand
AGCGGGCTGTCGGTGCAGGACCGGATCCCGGCGTCGGCGCTGTCGGCCACCCTGCTGGCGGCGGTACGCACCGAGCAGGGCCGGCTGCGCCCGCTGCTGAGCGGGCTGTCGATCGCCGGCTGGGACGGCACGCTGCTGGACGAGCACCGGTTCAGCGGGCCGGCCTCGATCGCGGCCGGCGCCGTCCGGGCCAAGACCGGCACCCTGACCGGCGTCTCCGGGATGGCCGGCCTGCTCACCGATGCCGACGGCCGGCTGCTGGTGTTCAGCTTCGTCGCCGACCAGGCGCCGTCGGCGTTCGAGAGTTCGAGCCGCGGCGCGGTCGACAACCTGGTCGCCGCCCTGGTCCGGTGCGGCTGCCGCTGACTGCGCGCCGGTACGGTGAGGGCTATGACGTCGTTGGTCGATTGGTCGGTTGCCGAACGCAGTGCCCGGGCCCTGGCGCCCCAGCCGCCGGAGGTCACCCCTGACCAGGCGCAGGCCACCGTGCAGGAGCTTCGCCAGGCCACCGAGCGGGCGGCCGACCAGGTCGCCGAGCTGACCCGGCTGACCGAGCCCGCGGTCACCGCGGCCACCGTGGTGGTGGACCGGCCGGGCTGGATCGCGGCCAACGTGGCCAGCATGTCCACGGTGATGGACCCGCTCACCGAGAAGCTGGTCGAGACCAAGCGTCCCGGCAAGCTGACCTCGGCCGTCGGCGGCCGGGTGACCGGGGCACAGGCCGGGGCGCTGCTGGCGTTCCTGTCGGGCAAGGTGCTCGGCCAGTACGAGTTCTTCTCGGTGCGCAACGGCCAGCTGCTGCTGGTCGCGCCGAACCTGGTCGCCGTCGAGCGGGCCCTGAAGGTGGACCCGAGCGACTTCCGGCTGTGGGTGTGCCTGCACGAGGTGACCCACCGGGTCCAGTTCACCGCCGTGCCGTGGATGCGCGAGCACATGCTCACCGAGATCCAGGCGCTGACCGACGCCATCGATCTCGATCCCGACGCGGTCCGCGAGCGGCTGAAGAGCATGGTCACCGAACTGGCGAAGGCTGCCCGCGGCAGCGGCGACGGCAACGGCCTGCTGACCGCGCTGGCCTCGCCCGAGACCCGTGCGGTGATGGACCGGGTGACCGGCTTCATGTCCCTGATCGAGGGCCACGCCGAGTACGTGATGAACGCCGTGCCGCCCTCGGTGATCCCGTCCCAGGGCGACATCGAGCGCAAGTTCGCCGCCCGCCGGCGCCGGGGTGCCAATCCGCTGGACCGGTTGCTGCGCAGCCTGCTCGGAATGGACGCCAAGACCCGCCAGTACACCCAGGGCTCGCAGTTCGTCCGCTCGGTGGTCGACCAGATCGGCCTGGACGGCTTCAACGCGGTCTGGACGTCGAAGGAGACGCTGCCCACCAAGGCCGAGATCACCGCCCCGGCGGACTGGGTGAAACGGGTGCACGGCTAGCGATGGGACCGCACCCGGCGGTGGCCGCCGTCCGGCTCGCGGTCCGCCGGGCGCTGGCCGCCCATCCGCTGACGGTACCGGCCTTCGTCGCCTGCTCCGGTGGCGCGGATTCCCTGGCACTGGCGGCGGCGCTGGCCTTCGACAGTGCCCGTACCGGCCGCCCGGCCGGGCTGGTGTGCGTGGATCACGGCCTGCAGCCGGGCTCGGCCGAGCAGGCCGACCGGGTCGGCAGCCTCGGCTACGAACTCGGCCTGGACCCGGTGCACGTGCTGCGGGTCGCCGTGGGCTCGGCCGGTGGCCCGGAGGCGGCCGCCCGGACCGCTCGCTATGCGGCACTGCGGCCGTTTCGCGACCAGGGGCTGGTGCTGCTCGGGCACACCGCCGATGACCAGGCCGAGACCGTCCTGCTGGGGTTGGGGCGGGGTTCCGGGCCGCGTTCGATCGCAGGCATGCGCCCGGAGCAGGACGGTTACCTCCGGCCGCTGCTGGTGCTCCGGCGCTCCCAGACCGAGGCCGCCTGCCGGGCGCTCGGGCTGCCGGTCTGGCAGGACCCGCACAACGGCGACCTCCGATTCCGGCGCAACCGGCTCCGCCAGGAGGTGCTGCCGCTGCTGGAGGACGTGCTCGCAGGGGGTGTGACCGAGGCACTGGTTCGCACCGCCGGGCAGCTGCAGGCCGACCTCGACACCCTCGACCAGCTGGCCGGCCTGGCGCTGGCGGCGGCGGCCGTCCCGACCGGCGGCCTGAGCGTCGAGGCGCTCAGCGGGCACCCGGACGGCATCCTGAGCCGAGTGCTCAAGGCCTGGGCCGAACGCGGCGGTGCCGGGCCGCTGACCGCCGGGCACGTGCTCGAGCTGTGGCGGCTGGTGCGGGACTGGCGCGGCCAGGGGCCGATCGACCTGCCCGGCGGTTACGGCGCCCGACGGGCGTCTGGCACGCTATGGCTGATCGCGCCGGCCGGCGGCACCCCGCCGAGTCCATCAGAGGAGTGAGAAGTGTCCGTCCTGGACGACGACATCGAAGCGGTGGTGGTCTCCGCCGAAGAGATCCGGGCCAAGATCACCGAGCTGGCCCGCGAGATCGACGCCGACTACGCCGACCGCGAACCGCTGCTGGTCGGCGTGCTCAAGGGCGCGGTGATGTTCATGTCCGACCTTGCCCGCGGGCTCAGCCGTCCCTCGACGATGGAGTTCATGGCCTGCAGCTCCTACGGCTCGTCGACGACCTCCTCGGGGGTGGTCCGGATCCTGAAGGATCTGGATCGCGACGTCACCGGCCGCGACATCCTGATCGTCGAGGACATCATCGACTCGGGACTGACCCTGTCCTGGCTGCTGAAGAACCTCCAGGCCCGTAACCCCGCCTCGGTCGAGGTGGTGGCGCTGCTGCGCAAGCCCGATGCGGCGAAGGTCCCGGTTCCGGTCAGATACGTGGGTTTCGACATCCCGAACGAGTTCGTGGTCGGCTACGGCCTGGACTACGCCGAGCGCTACCGGGACCTGCCCTACATCGGGCGCCTCAAGCCCACCGTCTACGGCGGGTGACGGAGTCGCCCGCTCCGTCGACAATGTCGAGCGCTACGGCGGGTGACGAAGGTGTCGCTGAGGGCCGCTGGCAAGCCAGGGGGTGCCAATTGGGCTGGCTCACATATCCTGGTAGTGGAGGAACTCCCTTGCTCCGCGCAGCGTTCGAATTACTGCAGGCTCAAGTACCTGCGTGTACCGTCCGAACCAGCATTTCCCGGCCCTGATCAGGAGGACTCGCCCGGTTGCCAATGAACCGGGCGGACGAAAAATGGATCGTAAGCGCCTCGCACGCTCACCGATACTGTGGATATCCGTCGCAGTCATCCTGCTGTTCGCCCTGCCGCAGATGCTGTCCAGTGGGAGCTCGTACAAGTCCGTCAAGACCTCCGAGGCGCTGGCCCAGATCAGCTCTGGCAACGTCAAGGCGGCGACCATCCACGACAAGGAATCGCTGGTCGAACTCGACCTGAAGTCGCCGTTCAACGGCAAGAACAAGATCAGCGCCTCCTACCCGAGCGACTTCACCCAGACCCTGACCAACGACCTGGCCAAGGCCACCCCCTTCACCACCAAGCAGAGCAAGGAGAACGCGCTCGTCAGCATCCTGCTGTCGTTGCTGCCGATCCTGCTGATCGCCTTCGTGCTGTTCTTCGTGATGTCCAACCTGCAGGGTGGCGGCTCGAAGGTGATGAGCTTCGGCCGCAGCAAGGCCAAGCTGGTCAGCAAGGACACTCCGAAGACCACCTTCGCCGACGTGGCCGGGGCCGACGAGGCGATCGAGGAACTGGAAGAGATCAAGGACTTCCTGTCCAACCCGGCGCGCTACCAGGCGATCGGGGCGAAGATCCCGAAGGGCGTCCTGCTCTACGGGCCGCCCGGAACGGGCAAGACGCTGCTGGCCCGCGCCGTGGCCGGTGAGGCCGGCGTGCCGTTCTACTCGATCTCGGGCTCGGACTTCGTCGAGATGTTCGTCGGTGTCGGTGCCTCCCGGGTACGGGACCTGTTCGAGCAGGCCAAGTCCAACGCTCCCGCGATCGTGTTCGTCGACGAGATCGACGCCGTCGGCCGGCACCGCGGCGCCGGCATGGGCGGTGGCCACGACGAGCGCGAGCAGACCCTCAACCAGTTGCTGGTGGAGATGGACGGCTTCGACGTCAAGGGCACCGTGATCCTCATCGCGGCCACCAACCGCCCGGACATCCTGGACCCGGCGCTGCTGCGCCCCGGCCGCTTCGACCGCCAGATCGCGGTCACGCCGCCCGACGTGATCGGCCGCAAGGCGGTCCTGGAGGTGCACGCCAAGGGAAAGCCGATGGCGCCCGGGGTGGACCTGAAGTCCGTCGCCAAGAAGACCCCCGGTTTCACCGGTGCGGACCTGGCGAACGTCCTCAACGAGGCGGCGCTGCTCACCGCCCGTTCGAACG
>NZ_DASVQG010000018.1:0-6439 GCF_036389215.1 Jatrophihabitans sp. | reverse complement strand
CGGAATCCGCGGCGGCGGCGTTCGTGCTCGGTGCAGACTTCGTGGTGACCGGCTCGATCAACCAGTGCTCACCCGAGGCCGGCACGTCCGACGCGGTGAAGGACCTGCTCGCCGGGCTCGACGTGCAGGACACCGCCTACGCCCCCGCCGGCGACATGTTCGAGCTCGGCGCCCGAGTTCAGGTCGTCCGCAAGGGCACCCTCTTCGCGGCCCGGGCGAACAAGCTGCATCAGATCTACCGGCAGTCCTCGTGCCTGGAGGAGATCGACACCGCAACCCGCACCACCCTCGAGGAGCGCTACTTCCGGCGGTCCCTGGACAGCATCTGGACCGAGCTGGAACACCGGCTGGGCACGTGCGACAGCGGTCAGCTCGAACGTGGCCGCCGGAACGGCAAGGCCAAGATGGCGATGGTGTTCCGCTGGTACTTCTCGCACTCGACCACCGCCGCGTTGCAGGGCAGCGCCGACACCGTCGACTACCAGGTGCATTGCGGTCCGGCCATGGGCGCCTTCAACCGCACCGTCGACGGCACCAGCTTGCAGCCCTGGAGGGCGCGCCACGTCGATGCCATCGCCGAACTGATCATGACGGGTGCCGCCGATGTCCTGCACGCGGCCAGCTGCGAGAGGTGACCGAGGTGAACCAGGCCGGTGGCGCCAGCGCCCGAGACCGCGTGCTCGCGATCGTGTCCGAGGCCTTGGCCGACAGTGCCACCATCGGATTGGAGACCTCGCTGCGCGATGGCGGACTCAGCTCGCTGGCGGTGACCCGGATCAGGTTCGCACTCCGTGCCGAATTCGGGGTGGACCTCAGCATGCGGCAGGTCGGCAACTGCCGCACGGCCGGCGAGCTCCTCGCGCTGGTCGGACCATCCGCGGCGGCCGGCTCGTTCCGCGAGCCGGAAACCATCCCTTCGCACCAGGACCGCGAAGCGACCTCCGCCGAACCGTTCCCCCTGACCGATATTCAGCAAAGTTACCTGCTGGGCACTCGTCCCGAGCTGACCGACGACCCGGTGGGCTGCCGGACCTACCGGGAATTCGCATTCACCGGCCTGGATATCCCACGGTTGAGTTCGGCCTGGCAGCAGGTGGTGGCCCGGCACGACATGCTCCGCATCCAGTGGACTGCCGACGGCCGCCAGCAGGTCGGCGAGCCCGGGTTGCCGACACCGATCACCGTGCATCAGCTGACCGACGCCGACGAGCAGGGCTTCGCCGAGCACCGGCGGCAGGTCGGCGATCGGCTGTGCCAGGCACCGGAGGCTCCGTACCTCGTCGAGCTGTCCTTGGGCCCCCGGGGTGCCCAGGTGGTACACCTCGGGCTCGACCTCGCCGTGACCGATGGCGTCGGCCTGCAGGTGATCCTCTCGGACTGGTGGCGGCTTTATCAGGCCGAGCCGTTGGCTGAGCTGGATCCGGCGCTGTCCCCGCGGCGCCTGCTGGCGAGTCTGCCGGCCGGGCGGGATCCGGACGGTCGGCACGCCGCATACTGGCGGCGCCGGCTCACCGACCTGCCGCCCGGTCCGCGGGCCGCCAGGGCCTCGGCAGCAGGTAACCACCGGCACACCCTGCAATCCTCGGTCAGCGCGACGCAGTGGCTGCGCGTCACCGAACTCGCCGAGGCCTGGGAGGTCTCGCCCACGGCACTGGTTCTGACGCTGTTCGCCGAGCTGTTCGCCCACGATCAGCCCGGTGAGCCGTTCTCGCTGGTTCTCACCACGAACGAGCGAACCTTGCTGCCGCGAGCCGCGGACGCCGTCGTCGGCCCCTTCACCTCCAGCATGCTGGTGCCCATGGCCGACACCTGTGGCCAGCCGTTGCGAGAGGCGGCACAAGACGTCCATTCGGCGCTCTGGGCAGATCTCGAGCACTCGTCGATCTCAGGCATCGCCGCCTTGCGGGCGCTGGGGGGTCACCGCCCGCCCGGGCCGGGACCGTCGGTGGTGTTCACCAGCATGCTCGGCTCACCGGCGCCGGAAACGGCCGAGGGTTTCGGGCCGGCGATGTGCGCGGCGTCCACCCGCACGTCTGAGGTGTGTATCGATCACCAGATGTGGGAGGCCGAGGGGGCGCTGCACATTCGCTGGGATGTGTCAGTGGACCGGATCGGCGGCACGGCGGGTCCCTTGCTCTTCAACCGGTTGCTCGACCAGCTTCACGACCTGGACAGCGAGCCGCCGGCTCGGCGAAACCTCAACGAACTGCAGCAGTCCTACTTCGTGCCCCGCGCGACCCGGCCGCCCGGCGAGTGGGACGGCTGCCAGGTCTATTCGAGCTTCCAGGTGACGGGGCTTGACATCCCGCGGTTGGAAGCCGCCTGGTTGACGCTGTGCGCGGCCCATGAGTCGCTGCGTACCCGGGTGGGTTGCGACGGCATGCTGGAGATCAATGCCCGTGCTCCCGAGCGTCGCCACATTGCTGTGCTGGATCTGCGCGGCATCGACCCGGCGCCGGTGCACGCGACACTTCGGGCCGACCTGGCCGGCCGGGCGCCGGGTCTCGGCAGGGGTCCGCACTCCGCGGTGGTGGTGACCCGGGAGTCCGAGGACGACTGGACGGTGCACCTGAGCAGCGACCTCACCGTGCTCGACGGACGCAGCATCCATCTGCTGATTCGCGAGCTGTTTCGCCACTACGCAGATCCCGAGGCGTTGCCGATCAGCCAGCGTCCGTACGCGGAGTGGGCCCGCCGGCGGCAGGATGCTGGATCTGCCGAATCACGAGCGGACTGGGAGCGGCACTGGGCCGAGCGGGTGCGGGCAGTGCTGCCCGGGCCGGCGCTGGTGCCGGCGACGCAGTCGGCCGGTCGCAGCCGGGAGCGCCGGGAGGCGGTGATCGACAACTGGCCCGCCGTGCGCAGGCTTGTCCGGGCTCGCGGCCTGGACAGCGACGACCTGCTGGCCACCGCGTTCGCCGATGCGCTGGCAACCGAATTCGAGTTCCCGTTCAGCCTGCCCGTGGTCCGCTGGACGGATGAGAGCGGACCGTACCGACCGGGGGAGTACACCGCGCTCAGCTGGCTGACGTACCAGCCGGGCGAGCCCGAATTCTGGAAGCGAGCCGAGCAGGCACATGCCCTGGTAGCCCGGGACCGGCGCGCCGACGGTGTGAGCGGGCTGGCGATGATGCGCCGGCATGCGCTTCGGGCGCGGCGGGAGGGAAACTACGAACTCGCGGTCGTCTACACCGGCGTGCTGAACCTCTTCGCCCAGCAGCTCCCGCCCGGAGTGAGCCTCGGCTCCTGGCTGACGTGCACACCCGACGTCGCGCTGGACTGCATCTCGATCGACGAGGGCGACCGGCTGCGACTGTACTTCGACGCCGATCCGTCCCGCTTCGCCGACGGTCAGCTGGACCGGATCTTCACCCGTTACCGCGACTTCGTGGCCGCACTCGGCCCGGCTGCCGGTGTCAGCGTGCCAGCCGTCGAGAGCCTGCCGGAACCGAGCGAGCAGTTCTACCGAACGGTCGTGCACGAGTGGAACGACACCGCGCATCCATTCGCCGATGACCATCAGGTTCAGGTGCTGTTCGAACGGCAGGCGCGGCTGCGGCCGGACGCGGTGGCGCTGCGCTGGTCGGCCGGCACGATGAGCTTCGCCGAGCTGGACGCGGCTGCGACCCGGCTGGCCTGGCGGCTTCGCTCACTCGATGTCCGAGCGCAGGTCCCGGTCGGCGTGAGCGTGCGCCGCGGCCCGGACATGGCCATCGCGGTGTTCGGCGTTCTCAAGGCCGGCGGCTGCTACGTTCCGGTCGAGGCGTCGATGCCGGCCGGGCGGGCGGAGGCGGTGCTGCAGGACGCCGGCGTCGCACTGGTGGTCGTCAGCGAGGGCGGAACCGACTGGGCTGTTCCCCCCGGCGTGCGGCAGGTCGATGTCCGGGCGATGGGCCAGAGCGAGGTGCCGCTGCCGCGCGACGGAGCGGTGACCGACACCGCGTACGTGATCTTCACCTCGGGCAGCACCGGCCGTCCCAAGGGAGTGGCCGTCTCGCATCGTCCGTTGCTGAACCTGATCGACTGGTGCGCGCGCACCCACGGCTTCTCGCCCGCTGATCTCGGGCTGTCGGTCACCTCGTTGGGCTTCGACCTCTCGGTGTTCGATCTGCTGGGGGTACTGGGGTCCGGCGGCGGCCTGTACCTTGCCGACCCGCATGAGCAACGAGATCCCCGGCTACTGCTGGACATTCTGCTTCGTGAGCCGATCACCTTCTGGAACTCCGCACCGACCACCCTCAACCAGCTGGCGCCGCTGCTGGCCGGTTGCCGGGATGCGCCGGGCACCGACACTCTTCGGCTGGTCTACCTCAGCGGCGACTACACGCCGCTGACCCTGCCGGACGAGGTCCGGGCAGCGTTCCCGCGGGCGAGGATGATCAGCCTCGGCGGCGCCACCGAGGCGACGGTGTGGTCGAACTACTTCGAGATCGAGGAGATCGATCCGAGCTGGCACAGCATTCCCTATGGCAGGCCTATCTCCAACGCTCGCTACTACATTCTCGACGAGCGGTTGCGCCCGTGCCCGGTCGGCGTCGAGGGTGACCTGTTCATCGGCGGCGAGTGCCTGAGCCAGGGCTACTACCGGCGACCCGAGCTGACGGCCGAACGGTTCATTGCCGATCCGTTCGTCGAGTCCGCACAGGCGCTGATGTATCGCACCGGTGACCGCGCCAGCTATTTCGCCGACGGCGTGATCTGCTTCCTGGGCCGGCTCGACAGTCAGGTCAAGATCCGCGGCTTCCGGGTCGAGCTCGCCGAGATCGAGCACCGGCTGCGTTCGCACGACGCGGTCAAGGACGTGGTGGTGCTCGCCCGCCCCCACGGTGACGGCGATCGCAAGCTGGTCGCCTATGTCATCGCGGCCGGCCCTGACCTGCCCGGCGTTCCAGCGCTGCGCCGCTATGCCGGCCTCGCCCTGCCCGACTACATGGTGCCAAACGTGGTGGTGTTCATCGACACGCTGCCGGCTACGGCCAATGGCAAGCTCGATCGGGACGCCCTGCCGTGGCCGGCCGAACCGGGCTCGGTGCACCAGTTGGGCCCGGCTACTGCCGCCTTGCCGGCCGAGCCGGACGCCACCTTGCCGGCCGAGCCGGACGCCGCAGGCGAGCTGCTGGCCGAGCTGGCCGACACGTTCCGAACCCTTCTCGGACTGTCGGAACTGGACGTGGACCGCGACGTGTGGGACCTGGGTGCGACCTCCTTCACCATGGTCCAGGTCGCCGGAGTGCTGGAGAAGGCTCGGGGCCGCCGGATCTCGGTGGCGGTGATGCTGGCCAATCCCACGGTTCGCGGCATCGCGAGCGCGATAGTGGCCGAACAGCCGGCCGGCGCGGCGGCGGCCGGCCTGGTGACCGCCGGACCGCCGGAGCCGACCGGCACCCCGGGCGGGGTGGTGACCGATCCGCTGCCACTGTTCGAGCCGGTGTTCGATGCCGCCGAGCGGCTGCCGACAATCGACTTCTTCGACGCCGCGGCGCGCGAGGCCTTCAAGCGCGCGCGTCCGGATCTGCGCGTGCTGACCGGCACGGCCTCGAATGTGGCGCTGGACAAGGGGTACTCCGCCGGCCACCGGCTCCGGGCCCGGGCCTCGCGACGGGAGTTCGCCGACCGGGCACTGACCCGCAGCGAGCTCGGACGGCTGCTGGACACCGTGCGCGAGACCGAGCAGGAGGGCCGGTCCCGCCGGCTCTACCCCTCAGCAGGTGACACCTACGCTGTGCGGGTCTACCTGGACATCCGGGCCGGCCGGGTGCAGGGTGTCGAGGCGGGGCTCTACTACTACCACCCGGTGGAGCACGCCCTGCAGCTGGTCACCGCTCGGTCACCGCTCGAGCGCTCGATGCACTTCGTCTACAACAGGCCGGTCTTCGACGGCTGCGCCTTCCAGATCTTCCTGTTCGGTTCGGCAGCGGCCTGCGAACCGATCTACGGCCCCGACAGTGATCGATTCATGGCGTTGGAAGCCGGTTATCTCGGACAGGTGCTGCTGGAGGCTCAGACAACATCCGGGATCGGGTTGTGCCCGGTGGGCAATGTGGTGCTGGACGCGGTACGGGCCGGGCTGGCCCTGACCGCCGACGAGCGGTATCTCCAGAGCTTCCTGGGCGGCCCGCTGCTCGATGAACCGGCGAGGACCGCCGACGAACCGGCGAGGACCGCCGACGAACCACAGCGCAGCGAAACCGCAGTGCCGATCGTCGGGGTGGCCGGACGCTATGCCGGCGCGGATGATGTGGAGGCGCTCTGGAGCAACCTCAGTACCGGCGTCCGATCCTTGATCCCGGTTCCCCCTGCGCGGGTCGGGCAAATCGCGCGTGCCGGGCAGCCGGCACCGGCCGGCGGGTACCTGGAGGACATCGACGGTTTCGACAGCCTGCTGTTCAAGGTCGCCCCGCGAGAGGCTGCCCTGCTCGATCCGCAGCTGCGGCTGAGC
>NZ_DASVQG010000017.1:0-3804 GCF_036389215.1 Jatrophihabitans sp. | reverse complement strand
CGCCAAGACCGAGCACCCAGATCGTGGCGGCACCCCGGTCGGACCGCCAGCTCATGACGGGACCCCCGGCTCGGTGGCCACCACCGCGCTCTCGGTGATCGACACCATCGGCAGCCAGCTGACCGGGCGCAGCACCATCCGCACGGTGACCTTGGTGTCCGACGCCGACGAGCCGATGCGCACTGCCACCGGAGCGCCCGCCGCTGCCCGCGCCCGCTCGGCGGCCGAAGCCGGATCACCGCGGGCGACGGCCCGGGCCGCCTCACCGGCCGCATCGGCGCACCGGACCCGCGCTTGGCCGACGCCGACCGCGGCGACTCCCATCAGGGTCAGCAGAACCAGCACCGGCAGGCTCATTGCCGTTTCCGCGGTCACCATGCCGGCCTCCGATCGCCACCGGCCACCGGTCACAGCGAGACGTTCAGCGCCGACGTGACGATGTGCGACAGCGCCGTCTGCACCGCCTGGCTGTGTACGACCTTGAACAGCACCGCCGCGAACGCCACCGCGGCCACCGTTCCGACCGCGTACTCGGCGGTCGCCATCCCGGCGTCGCCCTCCGCCTCGAGCCTCCGGGTCGATATCCATCGATGCCGACGGTGAATCGTGCTCATCGTCCTCATGCTGCTGCTCCCCTTCGACAGTGCGCCCTCGATCTGAGGGCGCGCTCTGAGGTTCGCAGGCCCCAGCCGGCCGGATCAGGTGCTGACCGGGAATGTGGACAGTGAGGCGCTATGGGGATGACTAAACCCCAAGGCGCGATGGATTGCTTCCGGCCCGCGTGTACCAGGCGAAACTGTCTCAGGTATGGGCGAGAGTGTGTGGCGAGTGGCCGGACTACGGTTGGGTCGTGCTGATCTATGCGATGAGTGTTTCGGTGGACGGCTACATCGCCGATCGCGACGGGTCTTTCGGATGGGACCCACCTAGCGACGAGCTCTTTGCCTTCCACCTCGCGCGAGTGCGCGAGCTCGGCGCTTACCTCTGCGGCCGCCGGCTGTACGAGACGATGCTGCCGTGGGAAACCGATCCATCGATGCGCGCCACCGAACTCTGGACCGAATTCGCCGACGTCTGGTGCGCTCTCCCGAAGATCGTATTCAGCCGCACGCTCGGCAGCGTCCAGGGAAACGCCCGGCTTGCTGACTCATCGGTGGCCGAGGAGATCGCCACGACGCTCGCGGCGACCGGCAAGGACGTCGAGATCGGCGGTGCCACCCTGGCCGCACAAGCGATCCAACTCGGCCTGGTCGACGAGCTGCGCATCTTCCGCATCCCGATCGTGGTCGGCGGTGGCACGCCGTACTTCCCAGCCGTCACCGAGGACATTCGCCTCGACCTGATCGAGACTGGAACGTTCGACTCACGCGTGATCTACGAGCGCTACCGACGCGCCCACCCCGACTCCGATTGACGATGTGCAGGACTCGGCAGGCACCCACCCTCAGCCGGCGCGCAACCACTCCTCGAAGCGCTGACTGCCCCGGGTGTAGTCGCCGCCCGACGGTAACAACCCGCCGCGAGCCGCGGCGCCGCCGCCGGGAATGGGTAGCGGCACGACCAGGCGGCGCCGGCCGCGAGCCCGCACCACCTGACGCACCAGCTCGACCAGCTCGTGCACCTGCGGGCCGGCCATCTCCGGGGCCAGGCCGATAGCGGGCCCCGATGCCAGCTCCACCAGCCGGTGAGCGACCTCACGGGCGGCGACCGGCTGGACCTGCATCCGGGGAACCACGGCCAGCGGCCCGGGGCTGCGAGCGAGCAATTGCTCGGCGAACTCGTGGAACTGGGTCGCCCGCAATACCGTCCACGGCAGCCCGCCGCGACGGATCAGGTCCTCCTGGCTCAGCTTGCCGGCGTAGTAGCCCAAACCGACCCGGTCGATGCCCACGATCGAGAGGGCAAGGTGGTGCCGCACACCTGCCCGGGCGCCGGCCTCGATCAACCGCTCGGTGCCGGTGGTGAAGAATTGCACCGAGCGCTTCTTCGATAGCGTCGCCACGTTGCTGACGTCGATGACCGCGTGTGCCCCGGCGAGCGCGCCGTCCAGACCCGAGCCCGTCGTGATGTCCACCCCGCGAGAGCGGGCCAACACGACCGGCTCGTTTCCCGCTTGCTCCAGCAGGGCCACCACGTGCCGCCCGATCAAGCCGGTTCCACCGGCCACCGCTACCCGCATGCTCATATTCAACCGTCACCCACGAGCGCGACTCGCGTCGGCACGCCGAGACAGTGCCGTGTGCCGACCCGGCATGGACAGTGCCTGGGATGCCCGAAGCCCGGGCCTCTGTGGGGACAGCGGCCCGGGCGGCTCGGGGGCCCGCGGGTGGCGGGTGCCTGGGCTCAGTGGTGCATGTGCATCGCGGCGCCTTCGGCTCGCACGGCAGGCATCCGCAGGTACGCGAACACGGCCAGGACGGCGGCGATACCGGCCGCGGCGGAGAAGCCGCGGGGGAAGGCATCCACGACCCCGGCGGCGCTGGTCAGGCTCCCGGCCGTGCTCGCGACCGCTGACAGGACGGCGACACCGAGAGCGGCGCCGACCTCGTGACCGGTCATGAGAAACCCTGACGCCAGGCCCGCGTGCTGAGGCGGGATGCCCGCCATCGCGGTTACGGACACCGGCACGAAGACCATGCCGACACCCAGGCCGATGATGACCAGACCGGGCAGGACGTCGGAAGCGAAGCCGGCTCCGGCCGTTGCCCGGGCGAGCAGGAGCGCGCCGCCGGCTACCAGGACCAGGCCGATGGCGGCGATGGTGCGCGGGGTGCCGTGACCGAGGGCGTGCTTGGCGAGCACGGTGCCGGCGGTGATGGCCAGGGCGAACGGCACGAAGGCGACGCCGGCACGGATGGCGGAGTACCCCATCACGGTCTGGACGAAGATGGAGCTGAGGTACACGGTCGCGACGAGGATGCCGGTGACGCCGAGCATCACCGTCGTGCCGGAGACCAGCGACTTCACCTTCCACGTGTGAGGCGGGACGAGCGGGTTCGCCGCGCCGCGCTCCATCACGACGAAGGCGACAGCGAGCGTCGCGGACCCGGCCAGGGAGATCAGGACGCGGGCCGAGAGCCAGCCGTGCTGCTCGGTGGCGCCGAGAGCGTAGATGAGCGCGACGAGGCTGCCGATGACGGTGGCCGCACCGGTCAGGTCGAACTGGTTCAGGGAGCCGCGCGGCGCTTTCACGCCCGGGACGACCTTGAGGCCGAGGAGGAACGCGACGGCGCCGATGGGTGCGTTGATCCAGAAGATGGTCTGCCATCCGGCCCAGGTGGTCAGGGCTCCGCCGAGCAGGACGCCGGCGGCGACGCCGAGGGAGCCGACCGCACCCCACAGGGCGAGCCCGGTGCGGCGCTGCGCGCCCGAGTAGGTGGTCATGATGATGGACAGGGCGGCCGGGGTCATCAGTGCGGCGCTGAGCCCTTGGGCGGCGCGGGCGATGATCAGCTCCGTGGCACCGCCGGCGAACCCGCTGACGATGGACGCGGTGGTGAACACGGCGAGGCCCGTCAGGAACACCCACTTGCGGGACAGGAGGTCGGCGATGCGTCCGCCGAACAGCAGCCCGCCGCCGGACATCATCAGGTAGGCGGTGACGACCCACTGCATGTCCGCCCCGTCCAGGTGCAGGTCGCGCCCGATGGACGGCAGGGCGGTGTTGACCACGGAGATATCGAGGACGACCAGGATCTGTGCGGCAAGGGCGAGGGCCAGGATGACCCAGGACTTGCGCGGTCCGTCATCGGTGTCGGCGTGGTGGGCGGTGTCGGTGTGGTGGGCGGCGTCGGCGTGGTGGGC
>NZ_DASVQG010000016.1:0-26299 GCF_036389215.1 Jatrophihabitans sp. | reverse complement strand
CAGCTAGTCGATCCCTAGCAGGGCAGTGACGCACTCCTAGCACCACAGCAAGCAGGTTCGGGCCAGGCACCGCACTCGGTGCCTGGCCCGAGCTCTGCGCTGATCCGGTTTGCTCCAGCGCGCAGGGCAGCTCAGCTGCCGCGGTCACGCGCTGATAGGAATCCGACGGCGTGCTCGCCGTCAGGTAGTCGCCACGGCCTTCTCGAGCCGCGATACTTGGCCCGTGGAGAAGCGCCCGGAGATCTCGGCGGAATACTTCGACGAGTGGTACGCCGACATGGCGAGGCCGCACAACGAGACCGCGCCGCACGACGGGATTGCGCCGCACGATGAGATAACCCAGCGCCACCTCGGGCTGCCGGCCTCGCTGTTGTCGACCAGCCTGCTGAGCTGGGACGGCATTGCCGACGTCGTCGAGGCACTGCGGTTGCCGGCGGGTGGCACCCTGCTGGACCTGGCGTGCGGGCGTGGCGGCTACGGACTGGAGATCGCCGCCCGGACCGGCGCACGCCTGATCGGTGTCGACTACTCCGCTGAGGCGATCCGACAGGCAACCGCCAACCCCAAGGCTTCGGGCACATCAGCGCGGTTCGAGGTCGGGGACCTGGCCGCCACCGGCTTGCCGAGCGCTTCGGTCGACGGGATCGTGTGCGTGGACGCCATTGGTTTCGCTACCGACCAGGCAGCCGCCTACGCCGAACTGCGGCGGGTGCTGGTATCGGGCGGGCGAGTGGTGCTGACCTGCTGGGAACCGCTGGACCGCGGCGACCCGCGCCTCTCGGACGGGATGCGCGCGGTCGACACGCAGCAAGGCTTGCTCGATGCCGGGTTCATCGATGTCGAGGTCCGCGACCGTCCGGCATGGCGCGCCTCCGAACGCGGCATGTGGGAGGAGGCCGCACACCTCGATCCGGGCGAGGACCCCGCGCTGCAGTCCTTCCATGACGAAGCAGTGCACATGCTCGACCGGTTCGACCTGGTGAGGCGGGTCATGGCGACCGGCACAGCACCCTGAACCAGCCGCCCGTCAGGAGCGGTTCACCCCAACCGGCGCAGGGCCGCATGCAGCGGAACCCGGTGCAGGCCATGTCGCTCCTTGTACTCCCGGTTGCGCCGGCCCCCTTCCAGGATCGGGCGACCGCTGGCTAGCGCGGATCGCACCGTCTCCAGGAACAGCAGGCCGTACGGGCTGAACGCGGCGTCGTGCTGGTACACCGCACCACACGTCCACATATGGAAACGATCGCGGTCCGGCAGGCAGAAACCGACCGCCAGCAGCCGATCCGCGTCGCTGATCCTGATCGTCGTGACGAGCTCGCCCAGGCTGCGCAGAAAGTCCTGGAACGGGCCGTCGCGATAGAAGTCGGCGGTACCGTGCCGGGCCGCCGTGTGCCTGATCAGCGCCACCGCCTCGTCGAGGTCGACGTCGCGCACGGCGAGGTTCTCGACCGTGACACCGCATTCCTGCGCGCGCAGCCGGTACCGGCGCAGGTTGCGACGCGCACTCGGCCTGAGCCGCTCCAGGTAGTCCTCGATCGTCCGGATGCCGTGAAGGTCCAGGCAGAACCGCTCGTCGACCTCGGCAACATCGAATCCGGCGGCGGCGAGCGCGGCCAGCTGCGGCCCGTCGGCGACGTTGACGAAGCCGAACCAGGAGGCGCCGGCCTCGACTGCCACCTCGTGCAGCGTCTCGACGATCCGCGGCGCCGCGCCGTGATCGATGGCCGGCAACCGGGTGTCGTAGCACTGCCAGTTGTGGCTGAGCAGCGAGAGGTCACTGGGGTGATAGCCATCGACGTGCTGGGCCAGCGCGCCCAGCGGATCGCTCGGCGACTGCAGGCTCGCCGGGCAGATCGCCACCGGATCGCCACTGCCGTCGCGCGCGATGACCAACACCTGCGCCTGCGCGGACGTCACCGCCGTGCGGGCATGCGCGCTCAGGTAGGCATGCCGGTAGAAGACCGGCGCACCGGTGCGCTCGACCACGAGATCCCACTCCTCGGCGGGAACGTCGGCGATGTCGCGATAGACGCTCGTGGTGATCACGGCGCCTCCTCGATCGCCAACCAGCCCGCGTCCAGCAGCGCCTCCAGCCAGCCGCGGGCACTCGTCACCGACATCGGCAGGCCACTGGAGAAAGCCGCGGCCTCGACCACGCCGTCCAGGTCGCGCGCGCCGTCGACCGCGAGCGAGAGTGCCACCAGCCTCGCGTAACCAGCCCCCCGGTCCTGCCCGATGCCGTCCCAGGCGAGTTGTCTGGCTCGCTCGTCCACCGCGTCCAGGGCTGCGAACAGGTTGAACGGCCCGCTCCAGCACCGGCTCAGCGCCGGCCCGGCGAGCCGGCGACCGGCTTCACCCGGCGGCAGCAGCGGCGTCAGGGACGTCGCGACCGCTCGAAGGCTGTCGTGGTAGCCGGCAACCCGGTCGGGCTCGACACCGGCCACTCCGGCGATCCACGCCAGGTCGAGGTCTCCCCCGGACAGCACGGCTGCCAACCGGCGATGCGCCCGGCCAGCTGCGGAGGGCTCGATCCAGCCTGCTTGCTCCTGGGCCGGCGAGGAGCGGGCGTCCCGCACGACGTCGAGCAGATCGCCGTACCTGGCCGACATGCAGGCCAGCACGAGCTGGCCGGTGTCGGGACCGCCGGCCAGCAGCTGGACGGCCACCGCGGCGCAGCTGCTGATCGCGAGCAGCCGGTCCAGGTCCACCCGGTCGGCAGTGTCGCAGGAGGAGTGGCGGTAGCGGTCGGGATGGTGGCTGAGGCTGGTCGCCGAGACCGGCGTTCCCCGGTCCACGTGGAGGAGGTGGTCCGACGCACCGACGAACGGCACCTGCGCCCACGGCACCGCCGGCACCGGCCGCGCGCCGGCATAGGTCCTTCTCGGCCCCGGCAGGCTGCCCAACACCATCCCGACCACGGCGGACGCGACATCCGGCGTGCCCAGCGGGCTGCGCTCGACGTTCAGGATGCCACCGGTGTTGCGCTCGTGCTCACCCACCATGTCGAGATTGAGCAGCGCGATCAGGTCGGGCAGCGTGCCGGCCGACACGACGTCGTGCAGGTATGCCGCCGAGCCGGTGAACTCCGGACCCCACAGGAAGCGGACGCCACGCCTGCGTCCGGGTAGTCGCGCGAGGGCCCGGGCGACCTGCAGGCAGGCCACCACGCCGGAGGCATTGTCGTTGGCGCTGGGGCGAGGATGGTCCAGGTGGGCGTGCACCGCCACCTCGCCGAGGCTCGGGTCCAGACCCGCGACGACACCGGTCACCACCGGCATCGCGGTGCCGGTTTCCACCCGCACCGCCGCCTCGACCTGGTCGCCGGCCGTATGACCGGCGACCAGCTCGCGCATCACCGAAGGGCGGAGGCTGAAGGCGAAGATGCCGGCGCCCGGCGGCAACTCCACCCGCCGCGTGCAGTCCTGCTCACCCTCGTCCGGCCAGCCGGGGCTGCACACCACGCCCCGGGCACCGGCCAGCTCGATGTCGCGCAGCAAGGTGGGCGACACCACCGGGTCCTCGACGAGCACGACCGCGTCCCGCCAGGGCGCCGAGCGGCCGCGCACCAGTGCGGCCCGGGTGCCGTCGGTGACGGTGGCAGCCGAGTTCACCGCCAGGCCGAAGGCATCCCGCGGGTAGTCGACAAGCACTCGCCCCCGCCAGCTCAGCCGCGACGGTCCGGGGGTCCAGGACGCCGGAGCCCCGAACGTCCACCAGCGCTGCCGCTCGCCCGCTACCGGCCAGCGCAGTATCTCGACATCCTGCACACCGGCCGCCTCGGCCGCCTCGGCTACCAACTCGGCGGCGCTGTCCAGTCCCGCCGAGGCGGGGAAACGGTCGAGTTCGCTGATCCGCCGGATCAGCTCCGCCGCTCGCGCGCGGTCCAGGGCAGCGGTCGCGGTGTCGAGGGCGTCGGCAAGATTCACGCCTGAATCACGCGCAGAAAGCGATCCAGCCTGGCCTGCGACAGCGGCAGCGCCAGCCGTACCAGGCTCGTCCCGCCTCCGCCGGCCGGCCGGAAGCTCTTGTGGCTGATGCCGGCTCGCCCGAGCACCCGCGAGGCCACCGCGGCGTCCTCAGCCAGCAGCCAGGGCAGTGCCGGATGCCCGCTCGACGTCGCCACGCCGAGGCGCTCCAGCGCCGTGCGCACCACCGGTCGGACCTCGGCGATCCGGTCGCGCAGCGGCCCGAAGATGTCGCCGGCAGCGATCAGCCGCAGCCCGAACTCCAGCGACGCGGTGGCCACCGCCATCGGGACGGCACGGGTCCTGACCGGCTCGGCCAGCGCTGGGGAGCAGACCGTGTAGCCGGCCCGGAGGCCGCCGAGGCAGTAGCCCTTGGAGAAGCCCCGCACCACGACCAGGTTGTCGACCTCGGCGGTGACCGGCACCGCTGAGGCGTTCGGACCGAGGTAGTTGGCGTAGCTCTCGTCGACGACGACCACCGCGGTACTGCTCAGCTGTTCGCACAGGCGCGCCAGCTCGCCCGGATCCTGGACCTCGCCTGCCGCGCCCGGCCGGTCCAGGACGACCAGCGAGCAGGACCGGGCGGCATCCAGGTCGGCCCAGCTGTCCACCACCAGCACGTCCGAGCCGCTTGCCCTGGCCCACTCGGCCAGGTCCGGATGGCCGAACGCGGCGGTGGCCACCCGGCCACCCTCGGCGAGCGTGGCGAGAGCCGCCAGCAGGTGGGTGACACCGGCTCCGAAGGTGATGCAGCCGGGATCGAGGCTGACCCCGTGGGCAGCGGAGAGAGCCCCGGCGCTCCGGTGGCCGCCGTACGGGTCGTGCAAGCCGTAGTCGCCGACCAGTGACAGCTGCTCGGTCACGGTCGCGGGCCACCACTGTTGCCAGAGCTCCTGCGTCCTCGGGGAGAGGAACTCCGCCTCGTCCGGAGTCCAGTGCAGGTCGAGCCCCGGGCCCGGCGCACGAGTCGATCTGACCAGCGCGAGACTGTCCGGCGGCACCGCGACCGCTCGGCAGACCAGCTGCACGTAACGGGAGTCCATGGTGACCGGCTGGTCACGGTCGAACTCGGCGTGCATCGCCTCCACGGTGAATCCGCACTGCTTGACCAGGCTGATCACCTGCTCCACCAGGTACACCCGGATGGACTGCCAGAGCGAGATCGCGGTCCCCTCGGCAGGCAGGTGTTCGAACCATCCCTCGATCCGGCCGGAAGCCGGGACGTAGTGACGCCGGATGGCGAATGAGCCGTGGCGGTCGGAGTCGAGCTCCCAGGTGGCGAGGAAGTTGCGCAGGATCGAGGCGAGGTTGGACAGGTCGAGCACCAGGATGCCGCCGGGTGCCAGCCGATGACGAACCCGGCGCAGCAGCCGGCGCTGGTCGGCATCGGTGCCCCAGCCCAGGCCCTGGACGAAGATCACGGCGTCGACCTCGTCGACCGGCCACGGCTGGGCGGTCATCACATCGTGCCGCACGAAGCTCAGCCCGTGCTGGTTGCCGTGCTGGGCCCGGGCCAGCTCCAGAGCCGACTCGGACACGTCGACAGCCGTCACCTGGAAGCCGTGGGCGGCCAACGCGCTCGAGTGCCGACCGGTACCGCAGCCTAGGTCGAGCACCCTTCGCCCAGGCGCGTACTCCTCGAGCACCTCATGCAGGTACCGCACCTCGGCGGCCGTCCGTCCGGCTGTGTACTCCTGCTCGACGAGCGCCCAGAACGACGGACCGAAGTAGGTCCGGTACCAGGGCTCGGCCGTCGGGTCATCTCCTGGCACGAACCAGTTCCATACGCGAGAACACGTCGCAGACGTCGCAGAGGTTCTTCGGGCCCGGGTACCCGATCTGTGGGATGTAGGCACCGCCGCAGATGCCGCACTGCTCGGTGGCCAGGGGCTGCTGGTACTTCTGCATGTTGGCGAAGGCGTTGAAGGCGTAGTAGTCGGCCCCCGGCCACAGCCCCAGCAGGTGATCGGCGATGGCGTAGGACATCGAGCGCTCGTCGGGCCCGGTGGTGAACCGGCCGGGTGCGCCCTGGCGGTTCCAGTCCGGCTCCGTCAGCTGCAGGTAGAGGGTGAGTTCCTTCTTGGTGATCCGGTACAGCGGGAAGGTGTAACGGATGTCGCCGAGCTGGCGCACCGGTAGGCCACCCATCCGGAAGCCGCTCATCCACCAGGTGACCAGGCTGGCGAGCAGGTCATCGGCGTTGAAGCCCCACGCTATGTCGGTCACGCCACGGTTGCCGGCTTCGATCTCGATCAGCCGCCGCAGCACCTGGTGGGCGATGACCATGATGCTGGCGGAGCGGTCGCTGGCCACCACCTGGGTCATTGCCTCGATGAACGGCACTTTCAGCGAGAACACGTCCTCGACGTTCTCCGCGGTGGCGATGACGTGCTCGATGCCCAGCCGCCGGCAGGCGTCCACCGCGGCCTGGAAGGTGGCGCTCTCCTCCCAGTCGGGCAGGCCGGTCACGGTCAGCGCGGTCATCTCGAAGGCGGGCAGCCGGTCCCGGGTCTGCTCCAGCAGCTTGAGCAGCGCGATGGAGTCCCGGCCGCCGGACAGGCCCAGCACGATCCGGTCACCGTCGCGGAGGGTCTGGCCGGAGGTCACCGAGTCGATGAAGACCGACTCCACGAACTTCGGGTAGCTCTCCCGGTCGAACTGCTCGTTGCGCACCTCGAGATCGCCCTTGTCGTCGAACAGGATCGACTTGGTGTAGACCGGTTTGACGGCGGCGTACTTGCGCTGGGACGGCGAGCGGGTGACGTTCATGTCGTAGTGGCGGACCTGGAACACCTCGACCACGTCGTCGGCGCCGAGCACCACGCTGTCCTCGCTGGCCAGCTCGCCGTTCACCTGGGTCATCACCGCGTTGACGGGCACGCCGGCCAGCCGGAGGAGGTCCACCAGGGACTGCCCGGTTTCGGCCGGCAGGGTCGTGACCCCACCGACCTTGTCACGAAGGATTGCTTTTGGCATCTGTGCTCCTACCTCACCAGATCGCGAACGGGACCAGCATTTCCATTGGGGTTATCGAGCCGTGCTCGTAACGCATGTCCTCCTGCGGCACGGGGAAGGCGGGAGCCGTCGCGACGGCTACCACGTCGCCCACCCGGCGGAGCAAGCTCTCCGAAGCCGGCCACAAGCCACGCTGCGCGACCTCCCATTTGCTCGCTACCCAGGCGACATCGCCGAGTGCGTCGCGTGCCATCGTGAGCAGCCGCTGGTGCTGCCCCGGGCAGGAGTGTAGCCATCGCACCCGGCCGGCTCCGCCGCTGACCGGATCGCACAGGCCGGAATCGGCCATTGCCGTCCAGCGCTGTGTGACGGCGGCATCCGGACGAACCTCGGTAGCGCCGTGGTCGGACAGCGCCATCGTGAGAACCTCGTGCCTGCGCCAGCGGATCGCGGCGGAGTCCAGGATCGCCAGGGCCTGCCGGACGCGGTCGGAGTAGCCCTCCTGGTGAACCGTGGTGTCGATGTCGACGTAGGCGATGACGAGGTCGGCGCCGGTGGCGAGCACGGCGTCGACGTCGGCAACGGCCTGGCTCGCGGTGTCTCGTGGGTCGGGCGGCGTGCCAGCCGGCCGAGTGGACGGCACGATGTCCGCGCCCTGCCAGAGCGCACGCGACCAGGGGCCCGGGTAGTCGGCGATCATCCCGGGGATCACCGAGGAGCTGACACCGGCGGCGCGCAAGCGGCTGAACACCGACTCGACCGGACCGAGCAGGTGCGCCGGACCGGCGCCCACCGCCTCTACCGGCGAGCCGTCGACATGGAACACCATGCCGGGAACCAGGTGCTGCTCCACGCCCGCACCGGTCAAGGCTGTGAGCCAGGCCGTCGTGGAGGTACTGGGGAAGGTCGTCACCAGTGACTCGCAACGAGCCCCGGGCCAGCATGCCTCGGCGATGGAGAATCCCACACCGTCAACCGCCAGCACTACCGATTGGCGGCCGACGTCGAATTGGGCGCGCGCCTGACGTTCGATGACGTCAGCCGCGCGCCCAATTGTGCAGCGTTCGATTGGGTCGAAAAGACTACAGATTGGGAACGCAGTCAGTGCAGGTGGTGCGGAACTTCGCCAGCTGTGCTTCCTGGCGCTTGCCCAGCATCTTCTCGATCGCCGAAGGAACGAGGACTGCGGGAGCCGTAGTGGTCGTCTGGTCCACACGGCTGATCTGCGGGGTAGAAATCATGGCAACCTCACGGGGAGAGAAGTGATGCATGGACGGTACACCCTGGTTTTACCAGTGACAATGGCTTCGTCAGGTATCAACGGGTGCTGAAACAGTGGCCACGTCACTGGTTCGCAGCACGTATTCGACCCTTTCCAGCAGCTGCCGATGGATCTCGCGAAGGCCGTCCGAACCCACTCCGGAGGTCAACGCCACCACGCCGAAACACTCGCGGTCCATGGTGCTCACCACATGGCCGGGGTGCAGGAGCGCCGACACGGCAACCACCCCGGGAATGTCGCGGCACTGATCCACTCCTTCGATGCGCTCGATCACGCCGGGGCCCGGCGGATAGCTGATCACCAGGCCCGCCGGCAGCCCGTACTCCGGCTGCACGAACTCCGGCGACCAGCAGTACAGTGCCGCACGCACCGTTTCGATCATCTCGTCGCGGCCGAGGGCCCCGCGGACCAGGGTTGCGATGCGCGCGCCGCCCGGCCGTCCGGCGTTGATCTCCACCAGTGAGACACCCTCGGCAGTGTCGATGACCTCGACGTGGCACATCGCGGAATCGAGCCCGATACCGGTCACGGCGTCTTCGATGAACTTCCATATCCGTTCGCTGACCGCGCGATCCTCGACGCTGAGGAACGCCGTCTCGAAGAAGGACACGTCATCGACCATCAGCTTCTCCAGCAGCGCGATCCGGGACACGCCGTGCGGGCTGACCACGAGTTCGGCCGAGTACTCCGGGCCGGTCAGGAACGGCTCGACGAGGAACTCCGAGCTCGGATCGGTATGGCCGCTCTCGCCGAGTCCTATGGGATGTGAGTACAGCGCGGCCAGGTCATCGCTCACGCTGTCGTGCAGCCGGTGCAGCGCGGCCCGCAGTTCCTGGCGGCTCCGGCATTTGACGACCAGATGCGAGGCGATGCCGTTGACCGGCTTGACGATCAAGGGGTATGGGCCCACGGTCTGCTCGATGGCGGCGAGATCACCGTCGAGGCCGACCAGCGCTGCCGGCACCCGGTCGACGCCGATTTCTCGCAGCCGTAGGCGCGCTTCGTACTTGTTACGAGACCGGCGCAGGGCCGCGGTGTCGCAGTGCGGCAGGCCCAACGCCGAGGCGGCGAGGGCGGCGGGCAGCACGCATCCGTCGTAGCAGGAGAACAACCCCGCAAGCGGGCCGGGTATCCGGCGGGCGGCCGCTTGGAGCGCCTGCTCGCTGTAGGGGTTGTCCACCACCTCGATGGCATCGTGGTGCTTGCCCCAGGCAGCCAGCTGATCCTGCGAGGCCGGCCCGGTGATCAGCGCGGGCCGGTAGCCGAGGCTGCGCATGGTGTCCGCGAGGACCGTGATCGCGCCGAAGCCCTGGTCGGCGACCAGGACGGCGAAGCGGCCGTCGGGGGCGGTCACGCCATCCCCCGTTCGGTGGCGGTCACGCCATCGCCCGCTCGGTGGCCGGCGCGGCGTCGGGCCGGCGGTCCTCCCGACCCCGCGTCGGGTGGGCCGGCTGGACGGACGGACAGACCGCGGTAAGAACCCGGCGCATGCCACCTCCCGGTTCGGTCGTGGTGAGAGGATAACTATCCGCCGGAAGGCCGCGAACGGGATATCGGCTGGCGGCACGCGCTACACCAACGGCACCCACTACAACAACGGCACGCGCTACAACAACGGCACGCGCTACAACAACGGAGCTCGCTCCGGGGTTTGAGGTTGCACGAGATGAGCGGCGATGAGCGCCCGGTCCCAGGCCGGCACACCGGTCAGGCCGCTCAACCATCGCACCAGGTCCAGCAATGTGATGGCCTCGCGCTCTCCTGAAAGCCAGTTGCGCACCTGCCGCAACCACGCCTCGTCCGCCGCCGCGACGGTGCGCGCCACGGTGTCCAGGGCCCGGTCCAGGTCGAGGTCGGTGACGCTGACGTCCCGTTCCAGCCGCCGTGCCACCTCCGCAATTTCCGGCTCGGGTGCGCCGGCACCGGCGCCGGCCAGCGTGCGATAGACCCGGTGCCTGGCGGTGTCGTCGAACCAGATGCCGAGTTCGCGGACCAGATCGGCCGGCTCGTCCGGAACGTGCAGGTAGCTGAACAGCCTGGTGGTGCCTCCTCCCAGCAACGTCCGTATATCGGTCGGCCGGCGGGGCCCGAACGAACCGCCCTTCATCGCGCTCAGCCGCTCGCTGGCCGACACGCCGGGCTGCCGGGCGCCCGGCTCCTCGGCGAGCAGTGCGATCGCCGTGGGCCCGCAGGAGATGATCAGATCCACGGTGGCCAGCGTCGCCAACGGCGCCGCGTTCAGCTGGTACTGCCACAGCGCGCGGGTTCGGTGCCGGTCCAGCACGACGGGTAGCACGTCGAGCAGCAGGTAGCCCCGGTCCCGGATCAGGGTGAGCAGGGGTTCGACCCGCCCGGTTGCCACCGTCTCCGGTTTGATCAGGACGTAGGTGTACGCGCGCAGAATCAGCTCAGGATCGGGCAGCAGCTCGCAGGCCTGGTCCCACGACTCACGAAAGTAGATGTCATCGCTGTAGCGGCCGGCCTTGGCGGCGGACCCGGTCAGCCAGGCATCCAGGGGGCAGTCCCGTTGACTGGAGGTTTCGCGCATTAGCCGTACGTCTCCTGCATCTGCTGACCGCTACGAAACCATGGCGCGGACTGGACCCAATCATTGCATTTCACCGATTGTGACTTCTACACTTCGGTCAGCAGCCACCGGCTACCTCCTGATTGCACGGCAGGCATGTACTCGATGCTGCTCGAGCCTCACGTACGACGTTCTTGTTCGCCGCATCGTCCAGCCCGTAAGGGGGTAAGAATCATGGCGAGGTCCATCCTGCGTTCACACGTCATCAAGCGGAAGAAGGATCGCTGATCCCCGAATGCGGCTGTCGGCGCGCCATGGTCATGGCGCGCCGCATCTGTTCGGCGGCCACTTCCGCATGCCATGAATCAGCGGTGTGACCGCTTGCGTCGGCCGAAGGATCACCCATCGGCTGTACGTTCCCGCATCTGGTGACCGCGAGCCATCGCGTACTCGGGCCCGAATCGTTGCTTCCACCGGCCGGTGACTTCTATACTTCTGTCAGCAGCCACCGGCTACGTCCTGATTTGCACACCGCAGAGATGGAATCGGTCCTGCTCGAGCCCATGTACGTTCTATAGCCCGCACGGTCTCAGCTGTAAGGGGGTAAGAATCATGGCAATGTCCCATCTGTCTCCGCGCGTCATCAAGCGGAAGAAGGACCGTTGATCCTCGAAGTGCAGTTGTCGGCGCGCCATGCCCATGGCGCGCCGCATCTGTTTGGCGGCCACTTCCGCTTGCGGTTCGACGGTGTTGCCCGCTCGGTCACCGCAGCCAGGCGAGAGCTGCACACTTGACGAGTCATGCCTGAGTCCGCCCTTGCCGTCCACGGCGTCGTTAAGGAGTTCGGCCGTGGCGCCAAGCTGCGCCGGGCGCTGGACGAGATGTCCTTCGAGGTGCCGCCGGGGCAGATCTGCGGCGTGCTCGGCCCGAACGGAGCGGGCAAGACGACGCTGGTACGGGTGTGTTCGACCATGTTGCGGGCAGAGGGCGGCACGGTCACGGTGGCCGGTTTCGACGTGGTCACCCAGACGGCGGACGTCCGCCGCAGCATCGGGGTCGTGCTCGGCGGCGACCGGGGCCTGTACCCGAGGCTGACCGGTAGCGAGAACCTGGAGTACTGGGGCTCGCTGTTCCGGCTGCGGCGACCGGCGGCGAGCCGGCGAGCGGCCGAGCTGCTGGAACTGGTCGGCCTCGCCGACCGTGGCGGCGACCGGGTCTCCACCTATTCCCGCGGCATGAAGCAACGGTTGCACCTGGCCCGCGGCATGGTCGGCGACCCGCGGGTGCTGTTCCTGGACGAGCCGACCACCGGTTTGGACCCGATCGGCATCCACTCGCTGCACGAGATCGTGGTGGCGCTGTCCGCCCGTGGCGTCACCATCCTGCTGACCACGCACGACATGGCCGAGGCGGAGGCGCTGTGCGCCCAGGTGCTGCTGGTCTCGCGCGGCCGGATCCTGCTGCGCGGCGCGCCCGGTGAGCTGGAGATCCCGTCCCAGGTCCGGGTCTCGGTCGACGTCGGCGGCCTGTCGGAAGCCCGGTACCGGGAGCTGGCGGAGCTGGCCGGGGTGCTCACCTTCTCGCTGCGCCCGGGCGGCACTGCTCGGTTCGGCCTCGGCAGCAAGGAGCACGCCGCTGAGCTGTCGTCCCGGGCCCAGGCGGCCGGTGCCGACCGGCTCGGCGTCGCTCCGGCCTCGGTGGAGGACGCCTATCTCGCGCTCTTCGACGGGGTAGCTCCGTGAGCGTGTTGCTCGCCGGGCTGCGGGTGCAGATGCTGATCAGCCTTCGCCGGGTGGACGACCTGCAACTGCTGGCCCTGGTGCCGTTCTCGGCGGTGCTGTACCTGACGATGCTCGCCCAGACCGGCCGGCGCGATCTGGCGATCGTCGGGGTGCTGGCCAGCTACGTGACCACGGTGTGGTCCCTGGCGATCTATTCCGGCGGCGACCTGATCGACGAGGAGCGCCACACCGGGACCTTCGCGCCGCTGCTGGTCACGCCGGTGTCGGTGGCCCGGGCCATGTTCGGCCGGGTGCTGGCCATCTCGCTGCTCGGGCTGGTCGGGCTGGTCGAGGCCGGCGTGGTGGCGGTGCTGTTCTTCCACATCGACCTGGGCATCGACCGGCCGTGGCTGATGGCGGGCTCCGTGGTGCTGCTGAGCGTGGCGATGGCGGGGGCGACGTACTTCTTCGGCGCGGTGTTCCTGCTGACCGCCAACGCTCGCCCGTGGCAGAACGCGTGGACCTATCCGGCGTTCGTGCTCGGGGGCGTGCTCGCGCCGCTGCGCGTCTGGCCGATCTGGGTCAGGGTGCCCGGGCGGTTGTTCTTCCTGTCGTGGGTGATGGACCTGTTCGCGGTGGCCACCGGTCGATCTGCCGGCGCGGTGCTGCTGCCGGCGCTGGCCGCCGGTGGACTGGCCATGGCTACCTGGGTGTTGGCGTGGGGAATGCTGCGGTGGGCGATCCGGCGCGTTCAGGCCACCGGAGCCTTCGATGGCGTCTGATCGGCTGGCGTCCGACGGACCGATCGACGAGCCTGCCAGCCTGTTCGCGACCTTCCGGTTCGCCGCCGTCATCAGTTGGCGGGACTTCCGCGCGCTGTACCGGTGGTACACCTACGTCGGCGGCTGGCTGGTCCGGGTACTGGCCCAGGCGGCCTTCCTGGCGTCGGTGGGGCTGTTGGTGGGCAGCGAATCGGTGGCGCACCGGATCGCGATCGGCGCCGCGTGCGCCTCGGCGGCCACCGGTGCGCTGTTGGCCATCCCGCTGGCAACGATGGAGCGCGCGCTGGGCACCGCGGCCGTGCTGGTCGTCTCACCGGCCGGACTGGTCCCGTCGATGCTCGGACGGGCCGTCGACCGGCTGGTCGACGGGGGCGTGATGAGTACCACGGCGCTGGTGGCGGTGTTCGCCTACCTTCCCGAGGTCCAGCTGCTTCGCCCGTCCTCGCTTCTGCTGCCGGTGTTCGCGGTGGCGATGGCCTACAGCTCGACCTGCCTGGCGATGACCCTGGCCGGGGCCGCACTGCTCTGGCCCGATGCCCGCAACCTGATCAGCAGCACCCTGACCGTCCCGCTGACGTTGCTGTCCGGCGCGGTGCTGCCGCACGAGCCCACCGGTCGGTTGGCGCTCGTCAGCCACCTGCTGCCACTGGGCAACGGCATCCGGGGCTGCCGCGAGCTGGCGCTCGGGCATGCCGCCGGTGCGCTGTTGCCGCTGCTCGGCGAGCTGCTGGTGGGTTCGGCCTGGCTGGTGGCGGCGATAGGTTCGCTGCGCGTGGCCCAGAGCTGGGCGACGCGCCGGGCGGGGCTGGTCTAGTGGCGGGGCCGGGAGCGGCGTTGTCGGGAGGGCCCGCAGTGAACAAGCAGGGCCCGCAGTGAACAAGCCGGGCCCGCAGTGAACAAGCTGGGGCCGCGGTGAACAGGCCGGTGTCGCTGTCAACAAGCCCGGCACGCAGTCAACAAGGTGGAGGCGCGCGATGAGCGGGACGAAGCTATCGGACCGGCAGCGGCTGTGGAATACCATCCTGCGTCCGGGCGGCCTGGACTCGGCCGACGCGGCGACCCTCGATCGGCTGGCGTTACTGGCCGAGGAGCAGGAGGTGCTGCTGCCGCTGTCCGATCAGTTCCTGGCGGCGCCGGCGTGCACCGAACTGGTTGCCGAGCGGGTGGCGCTGCGCCGGGGCAACCACGCCCGGGCGGTGACGCAGTTGCAGCAGGTGGACGAGGCGCTGCGGTCGGCCGGAGTGCCGTTCCTGATCATGAAGGGCTTCGGCTACGAGCATCTGCAACCGGCCGGTTACCAGCGTCAGATGGACGATCTCGATCTGGTGCTGCCGAGCGTTGCCGACGGATGGCGGGCGGTCACCGCACTGGCATCTCAGGGTTATCGGCTGCTTGCGGCCACCGTCGCGCGTCGCGACTGGGGCTGGTCTGCCGTGATCGCGTTGAAGGATGACCAGGGCAGTCACCTGGAACTGAACTGCGCCGGCATGATCTTTCACAGCCATTCGGTGCTGCCCTGGGACGCCGAGCTCTGGGACGACCAGGAGACCGTCCGGGGGGTGGGGGTGCCCGGGCGTCGTTGGGCCGCCGCGATCCTGATCGCCGAGATGCTGGACCGGCCCCGGCTGCGGCTGCGCGACCGGCTCGACGCCCGCGCCGTGCTGGCCCGGCTGGACGACTCCGACCAGGCTTGGCTGACCGACCTGGCACGGCGCCACGCGCTGGGGTGGGAGCTGGCCGCGGCCCGGGACACCGGTTCGGACGACGTGGACCGTGAGGGCAACCGCTGGCTGCGGCTGCGCCGCCGGGCGCCGGGCACCTTCCGGGCCGTCACGCATGCGTATCCGATGATGCGGCCGGCCGGCGTCGGCCAGGCCGTCCGGGCGGCGGCCCTCGCGTTCAGCCGTGACTCGCTCGGCTCCCGGCTGGAGGACGATCCGGACGACGATGAGGTCAGCGACCGGCTGCTGACCTGGGCCGGCCGGGCCGCGGCGGTGCTCAACCACCGCCCGGCCAGCCGCCAGCTCGCGGCCGGGATAAGCCTGCCGCTGGTGCCGTTGGACGCCGACGATCCGGCGGTGGCCGGTCGGCAGGTGGCCGATCAGCCGGCCGACAGATCTGACGGGATCACGGTTCACGACATCGGGCGGGCGCTGGTGCTGGAGACGCCGATCGGCGCGTTCCTGGCGGTGGTCGTCCCCATCGTCACCGAGGAGCAGGTCGAGCGGGCGGTGGCCACTGTGGCGGGGAAGGCCCGGAACATCTGACCGCCGGGACGACCGACGCCCGCTAATACGTCATCGTGCACAAGGTCGACCGACGCGGTGCGGGTTTGAAAGACGTCACTCTGGTGCCCCTGATTGAACAGCTACCAACGGGCAATTGGGGACAAAGCTGGATAGGTTGGCAGCGGCAGGCGGTGAGCTACGCCGACCTGACAAGCCGCGACGCTGCCACTGCGGTTGCGAGATAGGGGTGGCGGCAAGCCGCCGGTTTGTCGATCAGGCACACTACGACGCTTGGCGGCGGTCGGTTCAGCTGCGATCTTTTATGCGCATGCATGTGACTGCGAGCACCATGCCAGCTGGTGGGCGTAGGTCGTCGCTACCCCGGTGAGTGATAGCTCGCAGTCGATGGTTGGTTCCAGGGCGAGCTGGGCGAGATAGACGGCCTGCCCGGTGTGCTGTCGGCGTATCTGGTGCGCCCGTTCCGGTACGGCGAGCCGCGTCGCGACACGGTGGATGAGGACCGGCTGGCGTTGGAGTTTGCCCCGCGCGACGACGACGAGCAGCCGTTCCGGTGCACCATCCCAGCAACGGTGATCCGCAACCTCGCCGCCCACCTGACGCAGACCGCCGACGTCAAGGACGGTTGGCGCCCACCGCGCCACGTAGAGCAGTCCATAACCGACTGACAGTCGGTCGGTTCCAGAGCGGCAGGTGCGTAATCGGCACCTGCCGCTCTGTCGTATGCAAGGGAAGTCGCCCGATTCCGCGTTGATGCGAAACATTTCACTCCTGGCCGAGCTGATTTCTGAATACCTTCCAAAGGATCTCCACTCGATCGGTAAACCGCTCTACTTCACCCTCTTCAAAGCGCACGTCGCTGGCCTCCAACCGACCTAGTCTGTAGGCCAGTAACCGCCGTGGATCAATGTCGAAGTAGGGACGAGATTCGTCCGAATTGTGGGGTCGGACCAAGACAACATGCCCGAACTCAGCCATTCGTCGATCGTGAAGCATGCGCAACCGCAAGCATCGCCTCCGTAGTCGCAATGATGGCAACGGCCTGGCTCGCCTTGAATGTAGGGGCGGCGGCGGGGATAATCATCGCGCCAACCTGTTCAGGCGGGTCCCCGATTTTCGCTAGTTCGTCGCCCCACACCAAGCGTCCGTCAGGAATTGTAAGTCCATCGAGCCGCCGAAGTACCTCGTTTCGGTAGACGAGGGACAAGGCCAACTCCCTTGAGCCGGTTGCACCTCCCGCCCACGGATTGCCATACCGGGTGATCGTTTTCCAATCCGCGTGTTCAGCCGTGTCGGGACAGAGATGATCAGGTGCGCGTGTCGCCTGGGTGAGTCAGCTATATCATTACCCAAATTAGGCCTTATAGGGCTCGTCGTTAATGGGTGCATCCTAAAGCTCGAGCTTGAAATGCTTGCTGATCTTATCGATCGCCTGCCCGAACCAGTCGGCCCGGCGGTCGAGTTCACGCACCTTGGATGCGAGTGTGTCGTACTTGGCGCTGAGGTTCCGATCGACGTTGACGACGCGGGCCTCGATGTCGCGGTGCCACGCGGTGTGCTTATCGTCGTCCAGCACTGCGGCACCGCATGACTGGCATTGGTGAGAATCACTCATACCCCGAATGTATCCGGGCCGGCGGCTGGTAGGGACTTTCGGGGCTGGCAGCCTCGCCACCCCCTCCTGCGCACGTCCACCGTCCGGCGGAGTTCCCAAGTGCACTCAGAGAGCAAGCGGGTAGTCCTCCCAAGGACCGCAACAGGCACAGGCGGCTCAAGGACCCAATCCCTCTTCGCCGAGCGGTAAGCTGCGTTTAGTCGAAGAACTGATCTACCAGGTAACGGACGGCACTCGTGACTGCCTGTAGCCGGAACCGTGCCTCGCCGGCGGTTGTCGTTCCGGGGTGCGGGCCGTTGGTGTGCGTCATGCCCCCACAGGCCTTGGACGAACTTTCCTGCGCCGGGCGCACCAGATACGCCGAGAAGTAACCCGGCCTGCCGCCCTCTGACAGCGCACCATAGAACCCCTCGTAACTGCGGCACTCAGTGCGGTGGTGGGTCGGTGACGGATACCCGCCGTGAAACTGCGGATGGCTGGCCCGGTCTAGGCACTAGTCCGCGCCGTAGTCGTACTGATAGTTGTCCCCATCCTCACCGTCAGGAATGGGTCGCCAGGGGTGCTCGGGTGTGGGCACCCACTCCGCGCCGGGGTCAGATGGGGATGAGCGGTCGGGACCGATAGATTCGTTCATTGGGTCGTTGCCTATCTCGCGTAGGTCGCGATCAAGGCCTCGGTCGGTGGTCGCAACACCGGCCGGGGCCGACTAATGAATGGTTTTCACCCGACAGGGCCGTTGCTGGGCTCCTCCGCCGTAGCCGCGATGACGGTCCGGTGAGTCGAATTCGCAGGAATAGTGCCATTAGAAAGCCCTGAGCAACGTCTCCTCCATAATGGGTGCGCCCTTCTTCCCGAAGGTATTAAGAAGGTCGGACAGTAATCCAGTTCCCGAGGGTAAGGCTAGCCTCAGCACAATCATTAGAAATAAAGCTGCTCTATTAGGCGTTCGTCGGCTGATTTGCGCGGCCTGCCCGGGAGCTGTTACACCGGACTCTTAACGCCGCCGCAATCAATTGTATTCGGCACCTGCTTGCAAGGTACCGATCTATGCTGACTGTGAACCCATTGCCGCCGCGACACTGAGCAACAGGATGCACCATCCGCTTATGCTGAGGGCAACCCTACACATACCGGGCTCTATCAGCTAAGGCGTGCGGGTCCGCGCCGAGATACGCACCCAGCCACAGCCGAGCGAGCAGGCTGCCAGCCTTCACCATCTCTACCGCTTCCGCGAAGAGCGTGCTGGCATTGTCAGCATGCTTGACACCTTTATAGGCCTGGTTGAACGCAGCCATCCACGAACTGACGTCGGCGTAGTCCTTGCTGACCACGGCAGCTCCGTCATGACCGACGCCATGCACGATCAGGCGTAGGTACGTCAGAAAGTTCTCCGTCTTACCAGGACTGCTACTCCCCGCTCCATCCGACCGGGTTAGCTCAAATCCGAGCGCCTCTAGGGCTGTCGCTACCTGGAGGAGCCGGGCCTGGACGGGAATGTTGCCTTGGTAGACCAGCGATGCCAGCGGCCACATCGACCGGCCGAGTGAGTCGTACTCACTGATCCACTTCGCCACCCCCGCTGGTGAGATATCGGCCAGCACGAAGAGTGGCCGCTGACTTGCCGATAGCGGCGCTCTCTTCGCCGGCCGGCGGCCAGCGCGCGGCACCACGGCCTGGAGCCAGGGGGTACCAAGGGACTCGCCATCGAGCAGCCGGTAGGGGTCGTCCTCTCGCCGGGCGTAGGTGACGTCCAGGTTGCAGGGCCAGCCGTATGTCAAGGCTAAGAGATCTTGCAGGGCTCGGTGGGGGCGTAGATGCTTCTGCCAGGAGATCGGCTGTTCCGTCAGCGTCTCGACCAGGACTTGCTCTTGGATGAGCGTGGTGCCGTTCGCGGGGTCGGTAGAGGTCGAAAACTGAGGAGTCAAGGACAGCGGCGGTGTGCCCCCGATGGCTATGGCGGGCTTAGATTCGGCGGTGACGGTTATGGCCGTCAGCCGGCTCTCATCGTCGTGTTCCCGTTCATCCGAGACCGACGAGAGGCCCGTCCAGCGAGCTAGGCCATCAATCGATGAGCGGACTCCGGTCAGCGTGGAGTAGTCCTCAGCGTCAGCTCCAACGACCGCCTGCTCAACCCAGATAACCCCGCTGGCATGGCCGTACCACGAACTCTGGGTATAGCCACCGAAGCGACAGCCGGCGAGAGCTACCGCCCCGGCGGTATCTCGGAACAGGAGGCAGGACGGGACCTGCTGACTCTGGAACCACGCCTCGTGCAAGTCAGTCACAGACCTTAGCAGCGAAAGTTCCAGTCGCACCTGGTCATCCGCACGACTCAGCTGAGCTGTGATACTCGGCGTCTCGTCTGAGCCGTCGTAGAGATGGCCGATTCGCGTCGTGCCTTCGAGAAGGAAGTTATCCACTGCAGGTACTGGATCTCGGCCTTAATCCAGACCTGTCACTTCCCGGAGCACCGTCAAGCCCGAGTGCACTCTTCATCAATCCGATCTCCTACGGTACGCCGATCCCGGTGCTGGGAGTAGACCTGGGGTGGCGGCTTAACCATTCGTCCAGGTCGGAGACCATCACTGGTTAGCTCGACGGTGACGACCGGCTCACCGCACTTCGTGCAGGGGTCAGTTCGGGAGTAGATACGCGATGACATAGCCCTATGGTCCCGGAGCTAGTCGCAAGCTAATGGAGGCTCACCGGTACTGGAAGCCCCGATCACGGTCCTAGCAGGCGACAGTCCGGAGTGCCCTGCAAGGGCCGGTTCGGCTTGGCCGGTCGATGCCCTTGCCTACCAGTCAAGGATCGTGCCCTTGCTTGTGAAAGCCTAACGCAAGTATCCATAACAGTAATGAAAGTGCCTATTGACACCTACGGAGTTGCAGGAGCAGGGTGTAGAGGCTGCTGTCTCGGCAGGTATTGCCCGGCAGACCAGTATCTATTCCTAAGTCCGCTCAGGAGGCTGCCATGAGGAATCTACTTCGCCGCGCGACCATTGTATTGAGCGCGACAGTTCTTTTGGTAGCTGCCCTACTTTCCGGAGCTACCTCATCCAGTGCCACCACGACCACAAATACTGGCAATCTCATTCAAGGTCAATGGTACTGGGGTGTGAACGATTGGTGGACCTCGACAACTACCTCAAACATTTACTTCCAAAAGACAGATGGGCCACAGATAGACCTCATGTGGTACAAGTGTGGAGATCGTTCAAACCATGGGACGGCGGTACCCTTCCCAAACGCCGACCCTACCGCAAAGAAGCTCCTGGGCACTAATTTTGCCATCAATACACATTTCTGTCTCGCGGCATATTCCTACGGCAACAACGCGACAGATACGTATACCGGCACGCTCTGGTACAACGTTCTGTAGCTCTTCGGGCTGGCGCAGCAGCCAAGGTGCAGCATGTTCCGACGGTTACTGGTTAATGCGCTGCGTCGCGGTGCCACAGCTCGGGCAATGAGGGCTAGTGGTGGCGGTGCCGTGTGGCTGCGCCCGGTTCGGATGCAGCGCCAGAGTTGGGCTGGCGTGTCTGGTCCCGTGGCCGGTGCTCGCTGTAGTAGAGGCGGCGCCCGGTGATGGTATTGGTGCGGCTGCGGGGAGCATGGCCGGCTGGCCGGAGTGCGCCTGGACGGGCTGACTGGCTGGCAGCGTGACCGCTTGGAAGCTGTTGCCCTGCGGGCTGAGCGGCCAGTGCGGAGTACGGCTTCCAGGCCGGCTCGGTCGGCTGGCGACAGCGAGCCGTGGGTCATGAGCCGGTGATAGGCCACCCTTGGAACCGGCGGGGCGTTTACGCCGGCTTCGACCCGCGTCTATGACTCGCGAATTGCTCCGGCCGTTGAAATCGCAGGCAGCGAGACCCGCAAGCTACCGATCGGCGACGTGGCCGGCGTGCCGCTACCGAGCACCGGGATCAGCGCCTACGCCATCAGCCTCCAGGTACCGGCGGAAGTACCTACCGGCGGTTGTCTTGCGCCAGCGAGCGAGTGGTGTGGGTACGCACCTCCTACGCTCAGCTCGCCGTCCGGTACAACTGCCACTACGGCAAGGGAACGGTGAATTGGGATCACAAGCTCGCACATGAATTACCGGGCGCGTGACCTCAGAGGTTTTTGAAAGCGGTATGAAATGGGAACGCACGGGAATGCTAGGCACCATTCGCAATCAGAAAAATCGGCAATATCTAGTACCGATTGACTACTTGCTGCATGGCAGTGTCGACACACCCGCCGGCCAGGAGATTTGGTCAAAGCCTCAGATACCTTCTCCTATAGCTGGCATACCGCTAGGCAAAATGGCACGGTCTTCATCGAGTTGGATTGGACGTGTCTTCTCGTCTCATGACTACCTCGAACACCCTTGGAAAGACTGGGCTATGCGCTGCTTGGCCTAAGCCCCCTGCTCTCGATCGAGGAGATAGCGAACGTCACCTGGAAGACTGAACCCTGCATGCTCGCCATCTACGTGGAGCTGACGAGCGGTCCAATCATCAACGTCAACGTCAACGTCGGCCTCGACTCCTCCGGGGCAGGTCTGACCAACGTCGTGATGGCCGCCTTTGATCTGGCCCAGGAGGCACTTGCCGAACGGAGGGGTATTGGGGCCGAGCGTTGCCCGCGTGCCGGACAGGGCATCCGCACCCCGCCACTTGCGACGTAGTTGATGGGTCGGTTGCGCTGGTATGCCCCACCGACCAACAGGTTCTACGTATCCTCGTAACGTTGCCTGGCACAACCGATTTTTAGACTATCGACGTTCTCCTTACTCCAAAGAGCACGTCTCCTGGTCTAGCTTGTCAGCATTCGGAACCGTTCCGCGTTCAATGTCTTTTGCTGTCGCAAGCTTGCCGTTCACGAAAGTTAGCACCTTGTATTTCCCTGTGCCTGGTACTTTAGCGTCGTTTGCAGAACAGGCCTCGGCCACGGCAATCATCGTGATTTTGCCGCGAAGCGGCACGAGTGGAGCGGTTTTCCATGTAGCAGCTGACCCAAAGCCTTTGGATGTCGGGACACCCGAGTAGTAGGCGACCTCAAGGAAGGGAAAACTTCCACCCGCTATCGCAGCGGGGAGCAGGACTCCGAAGCTCACTATCGCTGCGCCCTTGGTTTGGGCGGCGAGTTGGACCACTCCAGGCTTGGCACTGAGGGCTACCCATTTCGACAGGGTAGGAGTCGCACCACCGCTGAATTTCTTGCAGCTGCGGGACGCTGAATTACCGAGTTTAGCTTGTGCGCTCTGTAGATCCACATAAGCAGCCGAGACAGTCTCGCTACGGCCGTGCACAATCAGCCATCGTTGGTCGGCCAGGTTTGTCCTGGTCGAGTTTGCTACACCTTCGCCGTAACAAAAACCGTCGAAACCGATGGTGCACCTTGGGCCGAACCGGTCCTTGACGGAATAGGCACTTCCTACGCCGGAGCGACCATTGACACCCAATTCGGTGGTTTGACCCTGTGCTCGTGAGCCATGGACCGGTGCATTTTGACAAGCTGGAGCAGCTGCCGACTGAGGCGTATTCGGAAGGCTGAGCTGTAAAAGGCTGTACAGGGTGACAGCAATAGCCGTCGCGCTCGCCAGCACGCCAATATTGTCGCTTGTCGTTGATGTGGCGGATGATCGCCAAGCTACCGTTGCGCCGATCGCCGCCACCACCAAGCCGGCTGCGGCGATCGTTAAGAGAGTCAGACTGTACTGACTATAAATTATATTGAATTCGTAAAGGACCACCCGAGCGATGATGGTAATCGCAGCGAGAACCCATAGAACTGCTACTACTGCTCTTGTCACAGCTTCCCTCACATGAGCGTCACGTCGACGCACCAATGTACTGGAACTTCTCTGCTGCGACACGACTTGCCGCGTTTACCCGGCATAGGTGCCAACCCCTATGACGGCAAACCGAAGCTCATGCGGCGCGCGGTTCCGACGGCTGATGAACGTGCCAACCGCAATCCTGCCTGCCATACTCATGTCGGTCAGCCGGGGACACGGCTTCGGCCGTGGCGTGGGACAACAGATGAGCAATCAGTTACCCCCCCCCCCCCCCCCCGGGGGGGATTTCGGACTTTGGGGCAGGGGCATGAGGAGCGCTTGGGGCGGGTTACAAACCACTACTCACACAGGGGGCAGGCGGTCAGGTAGCTAGATGCGCGATGGTGCTGGTCGGCAGCATCGCGGACTTGGTCGCATTTGGCGGCTGCTCCAACACAAACCCACCCAACAACCGACTTGCAGCCTCCCGGGTGAGCACAGGTGCCCAGCTGCCCAGAGCGGCCACTACACCCGTAACGGTGAGCACGTCGGTGCGACCAACCAGCGCCACACCGGCCCCGGCAGGTAGCAGCTTCACTTGGGCCGACCGAACGGCACCGCTTCCAGATCACCGTCAGCTTCGGCCAGTCCGCCATAGCCGACCCACTACCCGGCTCCAACTGCACCGGCGGTGACGCCCCGCCCGACACCACGAACATCCCCTTCTCGCTCACGGTCACGAACCTCTTGCCCGACCGCGGCAGCCTCTACGAAGTGGCCGGACGGCAACAAAACGCCAACGCCGTCCCCGCCGGCAGGAGCGTCACCCTGCAGGGACTCGTTTACGCCGTCCCCACCCCGATCACCGGGACCATGACGATTTCGAGCGTCTACAACAGCGCCACCTTCCCACTTCCGGCCGGGGGATAGCCGTAGTCAGGCGGCTTGGGGGTTTAGCACCGCACCCTGAGATCCACGGCCGCACGGCCGCAGGCTGCCCTGGCGCTAACGACCAGATAGGACCACCGCATGGCTTTCGCCATCATCGCCATTCGCACTCCCGAGGACAACGGCGACGGGCGCTACCCCGATGTCACTAGCTCGGACGACTCGCACCTGGTGAGTTTGGAGCCAGCGGACGGCGCTGCCATCACCCGAGTACGCGCCCAACGGATCGCCGTCTACCAAGAGACCGGAGGCGACCTCCCACCCATCATCGAGCCCGTCGACCTCGAACTCGACGTCATCATCACCGATGCCCGCCTCATCGTCGCGAGCCGCAAGTTCGACCAGTGCCGCACCTGGGGTGGCCTTGGCCCAGCCGGGGTGGTGGCAGCCGGTGCCCTCACCGTCATCTCGAAAGCCAGCGCCGCCCAGCGCCGCCGCGGCAAGACTCTCGCCGGACATATCCGCTACCCCTGGGTGAACGCTATCGCCGTCAACCAGCGCATCGATCGCCATAATGGCCAGGAGATCATTCGCCTCCAGCTCACTGATGACACCGGCAGCCACGGCCGCCGCCTCATCCTCGAACTGGTCTTTCCACCTCTCACCCCAATGATTCGCGTTACCCCGTTGATGTGAGCAGCGGAGACGGCCACCGCATCTGCGAGGCGCGGGTCGTCCTCTGCGACGAAGGTGACGAGAAGGTCATCCTCGAACTGGACTAGCCCTGGCGGCAACGGCACCATGACAGCGCTAGCCGCACCGACGACGGCTAGCTGGGAACTTCCAACAACGAATGGCCCACAACACGGCGAACCCCGGCGAGGTTCCTGCTGGCCGAGGTTCGTATATGAGTACTTTGGTGCGCCCGGCAGGATTCGAACCTGCAACCTCTTGATCCGTAGTCAAGTGCTCTATCCGTTGAGCTACGGGCGCGTAGAACCGAGGGCCGAGTCTAGCGGGTGGGCCGGAGGCCGACCAAAGCGGCCCGCGGCCGCGAGCCGGCGCGGCCGGACGACACGGAGCGCCAGTGCCAGGCCACCACAGCGCAGAGCCCCGCCACAAGGACGGGGCCAGACATCGAGCGGAGGCTCGGGGATTTGAACCCCGGATGGGCGATAAACCCAAACCGCATTAGCAGTGCGGCGCCATAGACCGGACTAGGCGAAGCCTCCTTCGGCCGCCTGGACGAGCACGACCGTCAGCCGCACACCTTACTGGTCAGCCGACCGGCCAGCCAAAAGACCCCAACCGAAGCGACCAGCCACGGCGCCGACCAAAGCCACCCAGCCAGGAGGCCCGACGAAGAGGCCGGCCAACAAACCTCAGCGCGGGCTGATGGCGGGCATCAGCAACCCGTCCACCAGCTCCACCAGCTCGTCCTCGTTGATCGGCCGCCGGCGGATCACGATCCGGTGCAGCAGGGTGCCCGCCAGCATCTCGGGTACCAGCCCCGACGCCGCATCCGGGCGCACCTCGCCACGGCGCACGCCCCGTTCCAGCAGCCTGATCACGGCCTGCTTGCGCGGGTCGAAGAAGTCGCACTCGAACACCGCGCAGAACGCGGCATCGCGCAGCGACTCCCCCATGATCGAGCGCATCGCCTCACCACCGGGCCCCATCATCAACGCGCTGACCCGCTGCACCAGGCTCAGCAGCGCGTCCCGGGTGCTGATGGTGTCGTCCAGCGGTAGCTCCTCGGTACTGAGCAACGGGCCGCTCAGCAGCGCGTCGAGCGCGTCCAGCACCAGCTCCTGCTTGGTCGGCCACCGGCGATAGATCGAGGCCTTGCCGGTCTGGGCCCGGGCCGCCACCGACTCGATGGTGACGTTGCCGTAGCCGCCGCAGGCAAGCTCGGCGATGGTGGCGTCCTTGATCGCTCGCTCGAGTTCCGCGCCGCGCTTGCGCTGCCGCCCGGAGTCTTCGGGGGAAGTCTCCGGAGGTGTCGTCGCTGCCAGGGTCATCGCGGTGGGAGCACTTTCAGGGAGGGCGGACAGTTACTTGTGCAACAGTCTCAGTGCACGTTTGCGTTTCTTATCGCGCACCCGTTAGCCTACCCCAAGGAACGCCGACGTTCCCTATTGAACCGGAATAGAGCAAGCAGCAAGAAGGCTTTAGGCAGGGCAGCAATGCCGGCCCGAAAGCCGAACCGCCGTGCGGCAGACCGCCCGGCATGAGCTCCAGCACTCAAGGAGAGTCGTGACCACGACGCACCAGTCCTCCTCGGCCGTAAGGCATCCTGGCAGGGCGAAGCACCCCGGCCTGACCCTGCTGATCATCGCCGGCGCGCAGCTGATGATCGTTCTCGATGGCACCATCGTGAACATCGCGCTGCCGAAGATGGGCGAGTACTTCGGCAAGAACCAGACCGACATGACCTGGGCGATCAACGCCTACACCCTCGCCTTCGGCGGCCTGTTGCTGCTGGGCGGTCGCGCCGGTGACATCCTGGGCCGCCGCCGGATGTTCATGGTCGGCCTCGCGCTGTTCACCATCGGCAG
>NZ_DASVQG010000015.1:0-14797 GCF_036389215.1 Jatrophihabitans sp. | reverse complement strand
ACCGAGTAGCACGACCACCGAGTAGCACGACCACCGAGTAGCACGACCACCGCGCGGCACGACCACCGAGGGGCACGACCGTCGCGCAGTACCGGCAAGCCGCGCCGGAGCAGTCAAAGGAAAGGTTGTGCACCATGACTGACCCGCAGCAGTCCCAGCCCGGCCACTCGGTCGAGGACCAGCCGGCCGAGTCGGACGTCACCGAGCGCCGGCCGGGTGGTTCCGACGATCTCGGCGGTCCGGCCAGCACGCTGGGTGGCGGTGTGGAGAACGCCCTGACCGGCGAACAGCCCAACGAGGACGACGAGGGCAGCGCCTCCAGCTCGCCCCAGCCGCACGGATAGCTCCGCCAGCAGTTCCCGCCGGGCGCTGATCATCCGGGGCATGTCATGGCGGGAGCGGGGCGGCGCTGGGGCGACCGGGCCTCGCGGGCGCAGCGGAGCGGGTGACGGGAATCGAACCCGCACAATCAGTTTGGAAGACTGAGACTCTACCATTGAGCTACACCCGCACAGGCTCGCGAATCGTGGCCGCCGGCCGGCTGATCAGCCGATCCACTCGGATGACCCATGAGCTGCCCCGACAGCCTAGCGTGTGCCCGAGCGCTGATCGAACACCCCGTACACTGCCGATCAGTACGTGTGCCAGGCCAACGGCGTTGCTGTCAGCGGGTCAGGTACCGGGGTGTAGCGCAGCTTGGTAGCGCACTCGCTTTGGGAGCGAGGGGCCGCAGGTTCAAATCCTGTCACCCCGACGAGCTTGACCCGCACGGATCCGCTATTACAACGACCGACCGGGCACCATCACCTGACACCGCTTGAGTCATCTGCCGAGGAGCAAAGAGCACACCGTGAAGAGCAGCGTCGAAAACCTGAGCCCGACCCGTGTGAAGCTCGCGGTCGAGGTGCCCTTTGACGAGCTGAAGTCAAGCCTGGACGAGGCGTACAAGGCCATCAGCTCCCAGGTGCGGGTGCCGGGCTTCCGTCCCGGCAAGGTTCCCGCCAGGATCATCGACCAGCGGGTCGGACGGGCCGCCGTCCTGGAGGAGGCGATCAACAAGGCGCTGCCCAAGGCCTACTCCGACGCGGTGCGCGAGACAGGTGTCAAGGCGCTCGGCCAGCCCGAGATCGAGGTCACCGATCTGCAGGACAACGACCACGTCGCCTTCACGGCCGAGGTGGACGTCCGCCCGGAGATCGCCGTAGCCGGTTATGACGGCCTGCCCGTCACCGTCGCCGATGCCGCCGTCACCGACGAGGAGGTCGCCGAGCAGTTCGAGGAGTTGCGGGGCCGGTTCGGCACCCTCACCGGAGTCGAGCGCGAGGTACGCAGCGGTGACTTCGTCTCACTGGACCTGATCGCCCGGGTCGACGGTGTCGAGGTCGAGGGCGGCTCGGCCCAGGGGCTGTCCTACGAGGTGGGTACGGGCACCCTGGTCGAGGGCCTGGACGAGGCGATCATCGGCAAGTCCGCGGGCGACTCGGCGACCTTCTCCTCCGCCCTGTCCTACGGCGAGCACGCGGGCTCGACCGCCGAGATCACCGCCGTGGTGAACTCGGTGAAGGTGCGGGAACTGCCCGAGGCAGACGACGAGTTCGCCCAGCTGGCCTCGGAGTTCGACACCGTCGAGGAGCTCAAGGCCGACCTGCGGGCACGGCTGGACCGGGTGAAGGTGCTCGGCCAGGGCGCCGAGGCCCGGGACAAGGTGCTGGAACAGCTGGTGGCCCAGACGGAGGTGCCGCTGCCGGAGTCCGCGGTGCAGGCCGAGATCGACTGGCGCCAGCACGATGTGGTGCATCAGCTCGGGCATGACGACGCGGCCTTCGAGCGCTACCTGGAGAGCGAGGGCAAGACCAAGGAGGAGTTCACCGCCGAGCTGCGTGAGGTGGCCGAGAAGGCGGTGAAGACCCAGTTCATCCTGGACTCGATCGCCGACGCCGAGGCGGTCTCGGTCTCCGACGCCGAGTTGACCGAATACATCGTGCGGCAGGCCGAGCGCTACAACATGGCGCCGCAGGAGTTCGCCGACCAGATCGTGCAGGCCGGCAACATCGCCGCGCTGGTGGCCGACGTGCGCCGCAACAAGGCGCTGGCCAGTGTCCTGGAGTCGGCCAACGTGACCGATACCTCCGGCAACCCGGTTGACCTGTCCTCGCTGGCGACCCCGCAGGGCCAGGCCGAGCTCGACGAGATCGAGGACGCGGCCGAGGCTGCCGAGCAGGCAGCCGCCGCCGAGGCTGCTGGCGGTGCAGGCAGCGCTGGTCAGGACGCTGGGCTGGACGCTGGGCTGGACCCGGCTGACGACCAGCCCGCCGGCCGCTCCGAGGACCAGTAGCGCCGCGCTAGCCGGCCCTGTTCCGGGGCCGGCGGCGTGGCACCAGCCCGGCCGGGGTGCGGCTCCGGCCGCGGCGCCGTGGCAGGAATGCGACGCAGCACGCAGGCGGGCCGGAGTTTCATGCCCTAAGCGAACGGTGCTGTCCGGGAGCACTGTCTGTCGGGCCCGCCCATTAGGGTCGAGGCAGAGCCAATTTTGACGGAAAGGAATGCCAGTGAGCCCCTTTGACGCCCAGCGCGGACAGCACGCCGGGATCGACCGTGCCAGCGCCGGCGCTCGTTCGGAGCCGATCCGGATCCTCGAGGCCCGCAGCCCCGGCGCCGGCATGAACCTCAACGACTCGATCTACGACCGGCTGCTGCGAGACCGCATCATCTTCCTGGGCCAGGTGGTCGACGACGACATCGCCAACCGGCTGTGCGCGCAACTGCTGCTGCTCTCGGCCGAGGACTCCAGCCGCGACATCAACCTCTACATCAACTCCCCGGGCGGCTCGGTCACGGCCGGCATGGCGATCTTCGACACCATGCAGTTCGTCGAGTGCGACGTGGCAACGTACGCCCTGGGCATGGCCGCCTCGATGGGGCAGTTCCTGCTCTCGGCCGGTGAGCGCGGCAAGCGCTACGCCCTGCCGCACGCGCGGATCATGATGCACCAGCCCTCGGCCGGCATCGGCGGTACCGCCTCCGACATCGCGATCCAGGCGGAGCAGTTCAAGCTCACCAAGGCTGAGATGGCCCGGCTGATCGCCGATCACACCGGCCAGACCGTCGAGCAGATTCAGGCCGACTCCGAGCGCGACCGCTGGTTCACCGCCCAGCAGGCGCTGGAGTACGGATTCGTCGACCATGTCGTCAGCCGGGTCGCTCAGATGAGCAACGGCTCCGCCCCCGCGCCGGCCTAAGAGGAGATCGATCATGAGCGAGCTTTACACCCCCGGCGGAGCCGGCTGGGCACGGCCCACGGGCCCGTCCGGACAGTCCTATGCGTCGGGCAACGGCCGGTCGCCGTCCAGCCGGTACGTGCTGCCGTCCTTCGTCGAGCGCACCAACTACGGGATGAAGGAGTCCAACCCGTACAACAAGCTGTTCGAGGAGCGGATCATCTTCCTCGGCGCGCCGATCGACGACGTGGTCGCCAACGACGTGATCGCCCAGCTGATCTGCCTGGAATCCACCGATCCCGACCGTGACATCCTGATCTACATCAACTCCCCGGGCGGCTCGTTCACCGCGTTGACCGCCATCTACGACACGATGAGCTACGTCCGGCCCGAGATTCAGACCTACTGCATGGGCCAGGCCGCCTCGGCTGCCGCGGTCCTGCTGGCGGCCGGCACCAAGGGCAAGCGGTTCGCCCTGGAGCACTCCCGGGTGCTGATCCACCAGCCCTCCGGTGAGGGCCAGGGCCAGGTCACCGACCTTGAGATCCAGGCGAACGAGATCCTGCGGATGCGGGGCCTGCTGGAGGAGATCCTGGCCAACCACACCGGCCAGACCGTCGAGCAGGTCAAGCTCGACATCGAGCGTGACCGAATTCTCACCGCGCCGCAGGCCAAGGATTACGGCATCGTGGACGCCGTGATCACGACCCGCAAGCTCAGCAACGACTGATCTCCTGGTGGGGACGCAGCTGCCGATGTGATTAGGGCGTCCCGCACCGGCCACCAGCCACCGGCTCAGCGGTGGGCGGGGGCAAAGGGGACACGCAGCTAAAGGAGCGACTTCTAGGCCCGCACGGGGTAGCGTTTCAAGCGGCGCTGCTCCGTGCGGACAGCTGTAAGCCGGAAGTACAGGGCAGGGCCGAGGAGTAAGGAGTACATCGGGTGGCGCGTGTAGGTGACGGTGGTGACCTGCTCAAGTGCTCTTTCTGTGGAAAGAGCCAGAAGCAGGTCAAGAAACTGATCGCTGGCCCCGGTGTCTACATCTGCGACGAGTGCATCGACCTCTGCAACGAGATCATCGAAGAAGAGCTGTCGGAGAACACCGAGTTCAGCTTCGACGAGCTGCCCAAGCCGAGCGAGATCTGCGAGTTCCTCAACTCCTACGTCGTCGGCCAGGACCAGGCCAAGCGAACCCTGGCAGTCGCCGTCTACAACCACTACAAGCGGGTCCAGGCCGGCGGTGAGAGCACCGGCAAGCGGTCGGAGTCCAACGTCGAGCTCGCCAAGTCCAACATCCTGCTGCTCGGCCCGACCGGCTCGGGCAAGACGCTGCTGGCCCAGACGTTGGCGCGGATGTTGAACGTCCCGTTCGCGATCGCCGACGCGACCGCGCTGACCGAGGCCGGGTATGTCGGCGAGGACGTCGAGAACATCCTGCTCAAGCTGATCCAGGCCGCCGACTACGACGTCAAGCGGGCCGAGACCGGCATCATCTACATCGACGAGGTCGACAAGATCGCCCGCAAGTCGGAGAACCCCTCGATCACCCGTGACGTCTCCGGCGAGGGCGTGCAGCAGGCGCTGCTGAAGATCCTGGAGGGCACCTCCGCCGCGGTTCCGCCACAGGGCGGCCGCAAGCACCCGCACCAGGAGTTCATCCAGATCGACACCACCAATGTGCTGTTCATCGTCGGTGGTGCCTTCGCGGGACTCGACAAGATCATCGAAGGCCGGGTGGGCAAGAAGGGCCTGGGCTTCGGCGCCGAGCTGAAGACCAAGTTCGAGGTCGAGACCCGGGACGGCTTCGCCGAGGTGATGCCCGAGGACCTGATGAAGTTCGGGCTGATCCCGGAGTTCATCGGCCGGCTACCAGTGATCACCACGGTCCGGCCGCTGGACCGGGCCGCCCTGATCGAGATCCTCACCGAGCCGAAGAACGCGCTGGTCAAGCAGTACGCCCGGCTGTTCGAGCTGGACGGCGTGGAACTCGAATTCGCCGAGGACGCGCTGGAGGCGATTGCCGACCAGGCGGTCAAGCGGGGGACCGGTGCCCGTGGCCTGCGCGCGATCATGGAAGAAGTGCTGCTGTCGGTGATGTATGAGGTGCCCTCCCGCGAGGACGTCGCCAAGGTGGTCATCACCGCCGAGACGGTGCTCGAGCACGTGTACCCCACCCTGGTTCCCCGGGCCGAGATTCCGGCCCCGCCGCGCGAGAAGTCCGCCTGAGCCTGCCGGATCCCTCGGTGCTCGGTGCTCGGTGCTCGGCGTTCAAGTCGGTTGCCCTGGCGAGGGCCGGAATCGACTGCCCTGGTGTCGGCCGGAATCGACTGCCTGCCCTGGTGTCGGCCGGAATCGGCCTTAAATCGGTTGCCCGGCGCGCCCCGTTGCGTCATAGTCGTTGTCACTGCTGCGGACCCAGAGTTCGCGGCGTTCTCGGATGAAGGAGGCGTCGACATGTCCATCACGGTCCTGGGACGTTCCGCGTCCCCTGTTGTCTTCGAGGCATCCCGCTAGGTCACGACCGGCTCGGCTGCCTCGCCATTCGAGGAGCCACCATCTTGTCGTTCGACCCGCTTTCTTCTGACACTCTCTCTTCTGACACTGCCTCTTCTCCCGACGCCTTCGCGCACCCGGCCCTGCCGTCGGCGTCGGCAGTGCCGTTCGACTACCGCTATCTGGAGGACCCCGGCGAGGGACAGCGCTGGTCCACCTGGTCCTCGGTCGTCAAAGGTGCCCGCGGCCCGCATCCGAGGCCGTCCTGGGTGATCACGTCCGAGGCCGCCGTCGACACCGAACTCGGCGTGCTCAAGACCGGCAAGGAGGCTGACGTCTTCCTGCTCGAACGAGCCGTTCCTGGTAACCCTGATCAGAGTTCATTGCTGGCCGCCAAGCGCTACCGCGACCGCGAGCACCGTAACTTCCACCGCGATGCCGGATACCTCGAAGGCCGGACGGTGCGCCGCAGCCGTGACCAGCGGGCCATGCAGGGGCGTACCCGCTACGGCGTGCAGGTTCTCGCCGGGCAGTGGGCGATGGCTGAGTTCGGTGCGCTGTGCCAGCTGTGGTCACTGGGGGTTCCGGTGCCCTACCCGGTGCAGGTCGACGGCACCGAGATCCTGATGGAGTTCATCGGCAGCGGCCGCACCGCCGCGCCCCGGCTGGCGCAGATCAGGGCCGGCCACGCGGAGCTTGCCGGTTACTACGGCCAGCTGGCCGATGCGATGCGGGCACTGGCGGCCAACGGGCAGGCGCACGGTGACCTGTCGGCCTACAACGTGCTGATCGACGACGGGCGGGTGGTGCTCATCGACCTGCCGCAGGTGGTGGACGTGGTGTCCAACCCCAACGGGATGCAGTACCTGCAGCGCGACTGCCGCAACGTCTGCGCCTGGTTCGGCTCGCACGGGTACAGCTGTGACCCGGAGGAGCTGTTCGGCGAGCTGGTCGGGCTGGCCTTCGCCAAGTTCTGACGGCCGCCGCCCGGACCGGCTGCCACTGAGCTGGATCGTTGGCCGTCAGGCAGGTGAGCGGCCGGCGTGTCACCCTGCTGAGCGGCCAACGATCGGCGCGCGGTTGGCGAGCCGTCGGTTGCCCACAGCACTCAGCGTGGTGTGCGAGACCGCAGGACGGCGAGTACGTCGCGCCGGCAACCCGGCACATCACGGGTGAGGCGTGCATGGGACAGCCGGATGGTCTGCCAGCCGAGGGTTGCCAGTTCCACATCTCGGCCGATGTCACGCTCCCACTGTTCAGGGGCGGCGTGATAGGCCCGCCCGTCCAACTCCACGGCCACTTTCTCAGCCTCGAAGCCGAGGTCGATGCGGAAGTGGCCCCGGCGTTCGGATGGGCAGCTGCCAGCACGCGTGCTGGAATTCCGGTCGGTCGAACACTGCCCGGTAGCCCCAGAGTTCCAGTTCACTCTCGCAACCGGCATCGAGCAGCCGCAACAGCTCCACCAGCTGGGCCCGGCCGGCCAGCTTGGGACGAGCGCTGAGCTGCACGCCTACGTCGAGAGTCGCAGCGAGCCGCCGGCGGACCGCGGCGATCACCGGCGCCCGCTGCCCGGTTCCTAGCAGTGGCCACGACTGCACGAGCCCCTCGGCCAACCCGACCGTCGGCAAACCGGTGTCGAGCGACCTGACCAGGCCCGATCGAGTTCTGTGCACGATTAGTTGATCGGGTATGCCACGTGGATGCCGAGGCGCATTGCTAGTGATGTGGATCGGTAGGCCGGAGGACGCGATTGTGAGGCCGAACCGCCTCAGCGCCGTCGTGTGGCTGAGCAACGACCGGGGACCACAACTGCGCACGGCCGCGACCTGCTGAATCCTCTCGTCATCGCTTAACCAGGGCCGGGCGTACACGCGCGGGAATACCGCGGTGAGGTATCCGCGGCGAACCTCGTGATCGAAAGCTGCCCGACCCACCTGCGCCACGAGCGCCGACCGAGTGGCCGCGCCACTGGAACGAGCCAGCACCTGGTCCACGTCCGATCGCACCTTCTCAGCATCGACGGGCGGGCTCCATGCGGGCGCAGGTTCAACCAAGCTGTGGATGACGGGCTCGGCTCAGACTCCACATCTGACGGAGGACGGTCCGCGACGCGGATTTCGGCCACTAAGCTGGATCGTTGGCCGTCAGGCAGAGGCCTGGCCGGCGTGTCGCCCTGCCCCGGGGCCAACGATCGCCGGCCCGTCAGGCAGGGTGGCTGCCGGCTGGCCGAGTACTTGCCCTTGTACGCGCGATCGAACGCTGTGGCGGCGGCTGTGCCGTGATCGTTGGCCGTCAGGCAGAGGCCTGGCCGGCGTGTCGCCCTGCCCCGGGGCCAACGATGGTCAACCCGTCGCCATGGGTCGCACGCCGGCCGACACTCGCCGACTCTAGGACGGCACCTCAGCGCCGACCGCGACCCCGCTGCCGGCGGGAATTCCGGCGGCAACCGGGACCTCGGCGGCAACCGGGACCTCGCCACCAAGCGGGACCTCGCCGCCAAGCGCGACCTCGCCGCCGATCGGGTCCACCGGCGAGAACGGCCGGTTCGCCGACGTCAGCAGCCGGCGGCCCAGCCCGACCGGGACCAGCGCCCCGAGCAGCCCGGCCAGCACGAAGATCTGCCGGGGCCCGAGCACGGTGGCCAGCAGCCCGCCCAGCAGCATCGAGCCCACCTGGGCGGCCGAAGCCAGCCCGCCGACGATCGCGGCCACCCGTCCCCGAACCGCTTCGGCGGTGCGCATGCCGATCAGCGAGCCGCTGGCCAGGTTCAGCAGGCCGTTGCACGCGCCACCGGCCAGCACCGCCGGCAGCGCCCACGCGGCCGTCGGCGCCAGGCCCATCCCGGCCAGCCCCAGTGCCAGCCCGGTCGCGCTGGCCAGGGCCAGCCGGAGCAAGCTGCGCTGGCCACGGAACCGGCCGCCCAGCAGCGCCCCGATCAGCACGCCGACCCCCCAGCCGCTGCCGAGCACCCCGTACCAGGTGGCGCTGGCCTGCATCGCCTCCCGGACCAGGAACACCTCGATGACGTTGACCATGCCGCCGAGCAGGATGAACACACTCAGCATCGACACCAGTGGCAGCAGCATCGAATCGCCCCCCACGATGGCCCAGCCGCCGCGCGGATCAGCGGCCCGGCCGGCCGAGCTGCCCCGCCGGGTCCGGATCGCCAGCGCGGCCAGCGCGACCGCGGCGAAGCTGGCGGCATCCAGCAGCAGAGGCACCCGGGCTCCGTACAGCCCGGTCAGCAGTCCGGCGATCACCGGCGCCGTGATGCCGGCCACCGTGCTGGTGGCCTGTGACATGCCGAGCGCCGCCGGTAGCCGGTCCAGGCCGACGATGCTGGGCAGCAGTGCCTGCCAGGTGGCCGAGTTCACCGCCTGGCCGGTCCCCAGCGCCGCCACCAACCCCAGGATCACCGGCTGGCTGGGCAACGACGCCAAGGCCAGGCAGCACGCCAGCTGCCCGCAGCCCGACACCACCAGCAGCCGCCGGCTGTCGATCCGGTCGACCAGCCGGCCGACCAGCGGAGCGAGCAGTACCAGGGGAAGCCCACCGGCCAGCAGCAGCCCCACCACCGGCCAGGCGCCATGGCCCTGGCCCTGGGTGCGCAGCAGCAACGCCACCAGCGCCAACTCGTCGCCCAGCAGCGAGATCGCCCTGGCCAGCACGGCGATGCGCAGGTCGCGGATCCGCCACAGCGAGTCCGGGCGCAGCAATGCGAAAGACATACTTCGAAACTAAAGCTTCATATCTAACCTGTCAATGGCACCGGCGCACCCTATCCTGGGCAGATGGCTGCCGCCCGGTCCTCCGGCAAGGCGCCCCGCGCTGCCCGGCCCACCGATCCGGTGGTGCTGCGCGACCCCCGGGCGATCAAGGCGCTGGCCCATCCGGCCCGGCTGGCGGTGATCGACGAGCTGTTCGGCGGCCGCAAGCTGACTGCCACCGAGTGCGGCGAGATCGCCGGCCTGAGCGCCAGCGCCATGAGCTACCACCTGCGAGCCCTGGAGAAGTGGGGGATCGTCCGGCGCTCGGCGACGACCGGCGACGGCCGCGAGCGCCCGTGGGAGGCGGCGGGGACCGGCCTCATGGTCGATTCGGCCGAGCCGCGGGCGTCCGCGGCCGGTGAGGCCATCCTGGTCGCCCGGCAACTGGACAGGCAGCGGGCCGACACCCTCGCCTGGATCTCGGCCCAGGACGAGAAGTCTGCCTCCTGGTATGACTCCGCCGTCATCGGCAGCGGGGTGTTCTGGCTCAGCCGCGAGGAGGCCAAGCAGATCGGCGACCGCCTTTCCGAGATCGTGGCGCAGATCCCGCGCCGGACGGCTGCCGAGGCGCCGGCCGACGCCCACCGGGTGCGGGTGTCGCACAGCGTGGTGCCGATCCCGGCCGGCCAGGACCAGTCGACCGAGCAGGCCTGAGCGCCGCCACCGGCAAATCTCGCTTCACCGGCATCCGTAGGATTCAGGAGTGACCGACACCGCCCCTCCGCCCGCCGGCGTGCACTCCCCGCCGGCCGGCGGCACCGAATTGCCGAGCCAGTACGTCCCGGCCTCGGTGGAGGCACCGCTGTACGAGCGCTGGCTGCAGCGCGGCTACTTCACCGCGAACGCCGACTCGGACAAGCCGCCGTTCACCATCGTCATCCCGCCGCCGAACGTCACCGGCAGCCTGCACATCGGGCACGCCTTCGAGCACACCCTGATGGACGCCCTCACCCGCCGGGCCCGGATGGCCGGCTTCGAGACGCTCTGGCTGCCCGGCATGGACCACGCCAGCATCGCGGTGCACGCCCTGGTGGAACGGGAACTGGCGAGGGAGGGGACCAACCGCCGGGAGCTGGGCCGGGACGGCTTCGTCGAGCGGGTCTGGCGGTGGAAGGAGCAGCACGGTGGCGCCATCCTGGCCCAGATGCGCCGGCTCGGTGACAGCGTCGACTGGTCCCGCGAGCGGTTCACCATGGACGAGGGCCTGTGCCGGGCCGTGCAGACCATGTTCAAGCGGCTCTATGACGACGGCCTGATCTACCGCGCCGAGCGGCTGGTGAACTGGTCGCCGGTGCTGCGCTCGGTGCTGTCGGATGCCGAGGTCGACCATCGCGAGGTCGAAGGCGAGCTGGTCTCGATGACCTACGGCTCGCTCGACGGTTCCGAGCCTTCGATCGTGGTGGCGACCACCCGGGTCGAGACCATGCTGGGCGACGTCGCGGTGGCGGTGCACCCGGCCGACGAGCGTTACCGCCAGCTCATCGGCACCCTGGTCGAGCTGCCGCTGACCGGCCGGCTGATCCCGGTGATCGCCGATGAGCACGTCGATCCGGAGTTCGGGACCGGGGCGGTGAAGGTGACCCCCGCGCATGACCCCAACGACTTCGAGATCGGCCGCCGGCACGGCCTGGCGATGATCTCGATCATGGACGAGGAGGGCCGGATCTGCGACACCGGCACCGAGTTCGACGGCCTGGACCGGTTCGCCGCCCGGACCGCGGTGCGCGAGCGGCTGCGCGAACAGGGCCGGATCGCGGCCGAACGGCGGCCCTACCTGCACACCGTCGGCCATTCCGAGCGCTCCGGCGAGCCGATCGAGCCACGGCTGTCACTGCAGTGGTTCGTCAAGGTGGAGCCGCTGGCCAAGGCCGCCGGCGACGCGGTGCGCGACGGCCGGGTCCGGATCAGCCCGCCCGAGATGGCCCCGCGCTACTTCGGCTGGACCGACAACCTGCACGACTGGTGCATCAGCCGCCAGCTCTGGTGGGGCCACCGGATCCCGGTCTGGTACGGCCCCGAGGGCGAGGTCCGTTGCCTCGGCCCGGACGACCAGCCACCGACCGGGCCGGGCTGGCGGCAGGATCCCGACGTCCTGGACACCTGGTTCTCCTCCGGACTGTGGCCGTTCTCCACCCTCGGCTGGCCGGAGCGCACCGCCGACCTGGCGAAGTTCTATCCGACCTCGGTGTTGGTCACCGGCTACGACATCCTGTTCTTCTGGGTGGTCCGGATGATGATGTTCGGCCTGTACGCGATGGCCGACGAGGGCCAGGAGGGCGACTCGGATCAGGCAGTGCCCTTCAAGACCATCGCCCTGCACGGCATGGTGCGTGACCAGTACGGCAAGAAGATGTCGAAATCCAGAGGGAATTCGGTGGACCCGCTTGCCTGGATGGAGACCTACGGCACCGACGCCCTGCGGTTCACCTTCGCCCGGGGCGCCAACCCCGGCGCGGACGTGCCCATCTCGGAGGACAACATCGGTGGTGCCCGAAACTTCTGCAACAAGCTGTGGAACGCCACCCGGTTCGCGCTGCTCAACGGCGCGAGCACCGAGGGCGAGTTGCCGGCGCGGCTGACCGGCGCCGACGCCTGGATCATCTCCCGGTTGAACCGGGTGATCGCCGAGGTCGACGGGTATTACGCCGACTTCGAGTTCGCCAAGATCGCCGACCTGCTCTACCACTTCGCCTGGGACGAGGTGTGCGACTGGTACCTGGAACTGGCCAAGGTGTCGCTGGCCGAGCAGAGCACCGCCCCGGTGACCCGGCGGGTGCTCGGCGAGGTGCTCGACGGCCTGCTGCGGTTGCTGCACCCGCTGGTGCCCTTCGTCACCGAGTCGCTGTGGACGGCCCTGACCGGCGGCGAGTCGATCGTCATCGCTGCCTGGCCGCAATTCCAGGAATCCCGGCTGGACAAGGCCGCCGAGGACGACATCGTCCAGCTCCAGAACCGGGTGGTGCTGATCCGGCAGTTCCTGAGCGCGCAGGGCGTGAAGCCCACCCAACGGATCCCGGCCCGGTTCACCGGTCTCGGGGGGTACGAGCTCCAGATCCGCAGGCTGCTGCGGCTCACCGACCCCGGCGAGGGATTCACCACGACGGCGGGCCTGGACCTCAACGACGGCGCCGCTGTCGAGCTGGACCTGTCCACCGCGGTCGACGTGGCTGCCGAGCGGGCCAGGCTGGAGCGCGACCGGGCGGCGGCCGGCAAGGAGCTGGAGCAGACCGGCCGCAAGCTTGCCAACGACGCCTTCCTCGCCAAGGCCAAGCCCGAGGTCATCGACTCGGTCCGGGCCCGTAACGAGGCCGCAGCCGCGGATCTGCGGCGCATCGACGAGGCACTGACCCGGCTGCCACAGTCATGACCACGGCCGACCGGACCGGCAGCCAGCGCGGCGGCACCGCCCAGCGCGGCGGCACCACCGCCCAGCGCGGCGGCACCACCGCCCAGCGCGATAGGGCGCGCCGGCAGCAGGTCGAGGCCCAGCTGCTGGCCCGCTGGGGCGAGTCCAAGATCGGGCCGTCCCGGCACCGGATCGACCGGCTGATGGACGTGCTGGGCGAGCCGCAGCGCAGCTACCGCGCGATCCACCTGACCGGCACCAACGGCAAGACCTCGACGGCCCGGATGGTGGATGAGCTCCTGCGCGGCTTCGGCCTGCGCACCGGCCGCTACACCAGCCCGCACCTGTCCGACATCACCGAGCGGATCGTGCTCGACGGCCGGCCGGTTACCGACGCCGTGTTCGCCGACGGCTACGCCGAGATCGAGCCGTACCTGGAGATGGTGGACGCCGCCTCCGACGTCAAGATGACCTTCTTCGAAGCCGTCACCGGGCTGGCATTCGCGATCTTCGCCGACGCCCCGGTGGACGTGGCGGTGGTCGAGGTCGGCCTCGGCGGCGCCTGGGACGCCACCAACGTCCTCGATGCCGAGGTCGCGGTGATCACCCCGATCGATCTCGACCACACCGAGCTGCTGGGCGAGACCCATGCCGAGATCGCCCGGGAGAAGGCCGGGATCATCGCGGCCGGGGCCTCGGCCATCCTGGCGGCCCAGCCGATCGAGGCCGCCGCGGAGCTGATCCGGCGGGCCACCGAGGTCGGTGCGGCGGTGGCCCGGGAAGGCCTGGAGTTCGGGGTGCTGGATCGCAGCCTCGCGGTCGGCGGGCAGCTGCTGCGGATCCAGGGCCTCGGCGGCGTCTACGACGAGGTGTTCCTGCCGCTGCACGGCGGCTACCAGGCCCAGAACGCCGCCTGCGCGCTGGCCGCCGTCGAGGCGTTCTTCGGTGTCGGCGCGCAGTCCGGCCCGCTCGATGTCGACATCGTCCGGGCCGCCTTCGCCGCGGTCCGCTCACCCGGGCGGCTGGAGCCGGTGCGCTCGGCGCCCACCGTCCTGGTGGATGCCAGCCACAACCCGGCGGGCATGCGGGCCACCGTCCAGGCGCTGGCCGAGGGCTTCGACTTCCGGCAGCTGATCGGCGTCGTGGCGATGCTGGCGGGCAAGGACGTCCGCACCGCCCTGGAGATCCTGGAGCCGGTGCTGGACGAGGTGGTGATCACGCAGAACTCCTCCAGCCGGGCCATCCCGGCCGATGAGCTGGCGGCGGTGGCCGTGGACATCTTCGGCGCCGACCGGGTCACGGTCGAGCCGCGGCTGGACGACGCGCTGGAGACCGCGGTGCGGCTGGCCGAGGAGGGCGCTGGCGACGTGGTGGTCGGAGCGGGCGTGCTGGTCACCGGGTCGGTGGTGACCGCGGGGGAGGCCCGCATGCTGCTCGGCGAGGGGCAGGCCGAGGGGTGAGCGCGGAGCACGGCCCGGGGGCCGGCCAACCTGGCGCCGAGCACCGGACCGGACCCGGATTCGAGCCCGTGTCAGGACGAGCCATGGACGCGGCTGATCCCGCAGCCCGGCGGCAGCGTGCCGACCGGGCGACCCGGGGCGTGCTGGCGGCGCTGCTGTGCCTGGAGGCCTTCGTCGTCCTGCTGGTGCCGCGGGCGATTGCCCAGACCTCGCAAGGGGTGTCGGTGACCAAGACGCTGCTGCTGGTGGCGCTGGCGGTGATGCTGGTCGGGTGCGGGTTCCTGCTCCGCCGGCCGTGGGGGATCGGGCTGGGATCGGTACTGCAGCTGGTTTTGGCCAGCACGGTGGTGCTGATCCCGGTGGTGGCCGTGGTGGTGGTGATGTTCGTGCTGCTGTGGCTCTACCTGTTGCGCACCAGGCACACCTGGCTCGGGACGCCCCGGGGCTGGCGGATGCTGGTCACGTGAGCGGCCGGCGGCCCGATAGGCTGGCGCGGTGACTGAAGCGGCTGTC
>NZ_DASVQG010000014.1:0-12062 GCF_036389215.1 Jatrophihabitans sp. | reverse complement strand
CGGATCGCGGACTTCGGCGGCCTGCTGATCGCCCACGCCGAGGATCCGGCGGTGATCGCGGCGGCCGGCGAACCGGCCGGTCGCAGCTACCGGTCGTTCGTGGCGTCCCGGCCCGAGCGTGCCGAGACCGAGGCCATCGGCTGGTTCCTGGACGCGGCGCGCGAAACCGGCTGCCGGGCGCATCTGGTGCACCTGTCCAGCGCCGCCGCGCTGCCGCTGATCGCCGCCGCCAGGGACGAGGGGCTGCCGGTCACCGTCGAGACCTGCCCGCACTACCTCAGCCTGGACGCCGAGCGGGTGCCCGACGGCGCGACCCAGTACAAGTGCTGCCCGCCGATCAGGGACCGGGCCAATCGGGAGCTGCTGTGGCAGGCGCTGGCGGACGGCCTGATCGACTGCGTGGTGTCAGACCACTCACCGTGCACCGCCGAGCTGAAGCGGCTGGACACCGGGGACTTCGGCGCGGCCTGGGGTGGCATCGCCTCCGTCCAGCTGTCGCTGCCGGTGACCTGGACCGAGGCCAGCCGCCGCGGTCACAGCCTCGCCGAGCTGGCCGGCTGGATGGCGACCGGTCCGGCACGGCTGGCGGGCCTGACCGGCAAGGGGGCCATCGCCGCCGGCTACGACGCCGACTTCGCGGTATTCGCCCCGGACGACAGCTTCGTGGTGGACCCGTCGCTACTGCGGCATCGCAATCCGGTCACGCCCTACGCCGGGGCTAGGCTGCGCGGCGTGGTACGAGAAACCTGGCTGGCAGGCGTTCGGGTCGACGGGCACACCCCGCAAGGCCGGCTGCTGCGCCGGGCAGGTGCCCCGTGACCGCTCATCCGGCCGAGTTCCGCACCCTTGCCGACCTGGCAAGCCGGGCGCTCGGTGGCAGCGTGGCCTGGTACAACGACGACTTCTTCGCCAGCGCGCACAACCTGATCAACGCCGGCCCGGCTGCCTCGGACCCGGCGGCCTTCGATGCGCGGGGCAAGATCTATGACGGCTGGGAGACCCGGCGCCGACGGCCGCCCGAGACCGGACCGCCCAGCGATGAGGTGATCCTGCGGCTGGCGGCGCCGGGCATCGTCCGGGGAGTGCTGATCGACACCAGCCACTTCACCGGCAACTTCCCGCCGTACGCCTCGGTGGAGGGCGCCGCCCTGCTCGGCTACCCGTCCGCCGAGCAGCTGCGCGCAACCAGTTGGACGCCGCTGCTGGCCAAGTGCGAACTGGCCGGCGACACCGAGAACAGCTTCGCGATCTTCGCCGCCGACCGCCTCAGCAGCCACGTCCGGCTGCGGATCTACCCCGACGGCGGGGTGGCCCGGTTCCGGGTGCACGGCGAGCCGGTCGGTGATCCGCGGTTCCTGGGCGGCAGGGTCGACCTGGCGGCCACCCTGAACGGCGGCCGGATCACCGGCTGCAGCAACTGGTTCTACTCCGCACCCTCCAACGTCCTGGCCCCTGGCCGGTCCAGTGTGATGTCCGACGGCTGGGAGAACGCCCGGCGCCGCGACGACGGCAACGACTGGATCGAGGTCGGGCTGGCCGGTGCCGGCACGCTGCACTCGGTCGTGATCGACACCTCCCGCTTCGTCGGCAACGCCCCGGCGGCGGCAATGCTCAGCGATGCCGACACCGGCGAGCAGCTGCTGCCACGCACCCGACTGACGCCGGATACCGAGCACGTCTTCAAGATCGGCTCGTCCACCCCGGTGCGCCGGGTCCGGCTGGACGTCTACCCCGACGGCGGAATCTCCCGGCTGCGGGTCCTCGGCGAGCTGACCGCCGAGGCGCGGGCCGAGCTCAGCCGGCGATGGCTGTCGCTGCTGCCGGACGAGGTCGCGGCCGGCATCGGCGACGACGAGCTGTTCGACTGAGCCGGGCTGCCGATGCCGACGAGAGGTTCGCCCGATCCGGAGCTGGTCGCCGAGCTGTCCGGGCGGGCCGACGCGCTGCTGGCCGACGACGATGCCGAGCGGGCCCGCCGCTACCCCGGGCCGTCCTCGGACCGGCAGCCGGTGCACACCGCCTACGTCCCGGCCGACCGGTTCTCAGCCGGCACGGCTCAGCAGTGGGGCGAGGCCGCGCTGCGCGCCCTGGACGCGCACGGCCCGCTGCCCGGGTTCGACGAGTCCGAGCACCGCAAGGTCCGGGCGAAGCTCGCGCGTGAACCGGTCGAGGACCTGCGGATCGACTTCGAGGACGGCTACGGGGTTCGTCCGGACGAGGTCGAGGACGCCGCCGCCGTCTCGTCAGCCATCGCGCTCGGCGAACTGCTGGGCACCGACACCCCGCCGCCGTTCACCGGGCTGCGGATGAAATCGCTGGAGCCGGCGGTCCGCCGCCGGGGCTTGAGCACCCTGGCACTCTTCCTGCAGACATTCCTGGAGCAGGCGCCGCTGCCGGCCGGCTTCCGGATCACGCTGCCCAAGGTCAGCTCGGTACGGCAGGTGCAGGCGATGGTGGAGTGCTGCACCTTGCTGGAGTCCCGCTTCGGCCTGGCCGGTGGGCAGCTGCGGTTCGAGATCCAGATCGAGACGCCGCAGGCCATTCTCGGCCCGGACGGCACCGGGCTGGTGGCGCCGATGATCACGGCCGCGGCGGGCCGGTGCGCCGGGCTGCACTACGGCACCTACGACTACAGCGCGTCCCTGGGCATCGCCGCCGCCTTCCAGTCGATGACGCACCCGGCGGCCGACCACGCGAAGGCGGTGCTCCAGGTGGCGGCGGCCGAGACCGGCATCCCCGTGTCCGACGGGTCGACCAACGTCCTGCCGGTGGGCGATACCGCCGCCGTCCGGGACGCCTGGCAGCTGCACGCGGGCCTGGTCCGGCGCTCGTTGGAACGCGGCTTCTACCAGGGCTGGGACCTGCACCCGGCCCAGCTGGCCAGCCGGTACGCGGCCACCTTCCGGTTCTTCACCGACGGCCTCGCCGCGGCCCAGGCCCGGCTGGCGGCCTACCACGACAGGCTCGAGACGGGCATCGCCGACGAGCCGGCCACCGTCCGGGCGCTGACGGACTACCTGGCACGCGGGGCGGCCTGTGGCGCGCTCAGCGAGGAGCCGGTGACCGGGACGGAGCCGACTTCGGCGATCGGGGGCTGACGGTAGGGTTGCCCGGTGGCATTGGCGCTCTATCGCAAGTACCGCTCCGCCGACTTCTCCGAGGTGATCGGCCAGGAGCATGTGACCGCTCCGCTGATCCAGGCGCTGTCGGCGGGCCGGATCAATCACGCGTACCTGTTCTCGGGCCCCCGGGGCTGTGGCAAGACCTCCAGCGCTCGGATCCTGGCCCGGTCGCTCAACTGCGAGCAGGGCCCGACGCCGACCCCGTGCGGGGTGTGCTCGTCCTGCGTGGAACTGGCTCCCAACGGCCCCGGCTCGATCGACGTGATCGAGATCGACGCGGCCAGTCACGGTGGCGTCGAGGACGCCCGGGATCTGCGGGAGCGGGCTTACTACGCGCCGGTGCGCGACCGCTACAAGGTCTACATCATCGACGAGGCCCACATGGTCACCAACCAGGGCTTCAACGCGCTGCTCAAGCTGGTCGAGGAGCCGCCGGAGTTCCTGGTGTTCATCTTCGCCACCACCGAGCCGGACAAGGTGCTGCAGACCATCCGGTCGCGCACCCATCACTACCCGTTCCGGCTGATCCCGCCGTCGGTGCTGCGGGCGCACCTGGAGCGGATCTGCCAGGCCGAGGGCGTCACGGTCGAGCAGACCGTGTTCCCGCTGGTGGTACGGGCCGGTGCCGGCTCCGCCCGGGACTCGCTGTCGGTGCTGGACCAGTTGCTGGCCGGTGCCGGGCCTGAGGGGGTCACCTACCCCCGGGCGGTAGGGCTGCTCGGCGTCACGGACTCTGCCCTGCTCGATGACATGACCGACTCGCTGGCCGTCGGTGACGCGGCCGGGGTGTACGCGACCATCGACCGGGTGGTGGAGGCCGGCCACGATCCCCGCCGGTTCGCCGCCGACCTGCTGGACCGCTTCCGGGACCTGATCGTGCTGGACGCGGTGCCGGACGCGGTGGACAAGGGCCTGATCGACTACGCCGGTGACCAGGCGATGCGGATGAGCGACCAGTCCCGCCGGATCGGGGTGGCGAGCCTGGTCCGGTTCGCCGACATCACCCACACCACGCTGACCGACATGCGGGGCACCACCTCGCCCCGGCTGATGCTCGAGCTGCTGTCGGCCCGGATGCTGCTGCCCGACGCCGCCTCGGACTCGGCTGCGCTGCTGCAGCGGCTGGAGCGGCTGGAGCGGCGGCAGGGGTTGGCGGTATCGGCCTCGGGCGCCGATCAGCGACCGGCGGAGCGGCCGGCCGCGAAGCCGGCGGCCAGGACTGAGCCTGCGGCCAGGACTGAGCCTGCGGGCAGGACTGAGCCTGCGGCCAGGACTGAGCCGGCCGCGAAAGCGGAGCCGTCCGCCGGGAAGGCGGAGCAGCCGGCGGCCCGGGCGGAGGCAACTGCCCCGGCGGAGCAGCCGGCGGCACGGGCGGAGGCAACTGCCCCGGCGGAGCAGCCGGCGGCCGCCGCGGTGGAGCCCGCCCGGTCAGAGCCGTCCGCCCAGTCCGAGCCCGCCCCTGAAGCGGAGCAGCCGGCCGGGCGGCCAGAACCGTCCGGCGAGCCCGGCACTGACCTCGAGCCCCCGTCGGCACCGCCGGTCGCCGCGGCCGAGGTAGCGCCGGACTCCAATGCCCTGCGGCAGTTGTGGCCGGAGGTGATGGCCGCGCTGCGGGAGCGCAGCAAGGTCAAGTGGGCGATGATGAACGAGGTGGTGATCGCCTCCGTCGAGGGCGAGGTGGTCAACCTGCTGGCGCCGGCGGGGCTGGCCCGGCGGATCGCCGACGAGGCCAACCTCGCCGTCCTGCGCGAGGTGCTGCAGTCGGTGGTGTTCGGCCATTGGCAGCTCACCATCAGCTCGTCGGCGGCGAACGGCGCGGCAGCCCCGGCGCCCGAGGAACCGCCGGCCGACAGCGAGCCCGAACCATCGCCCCGAGCCACCCGGCCCGCGCGCCCGGACCGTGCCGCGCGTGCCGCCCGTCCGGAACCGACCCGTCCCGAGTCGGCCGACCAGCCGCCACCGGTCGTCGTCGACGACGACGGCGTGGACGAGGAGTCCGACGAGGTACACGGCTCGCAGCGCTCCGGCGGCGATGCCGAGGCCGCCGCCATCGAGCTGTTGCAAACCAGCCTGGGTGCGCGTCCGATCGACGCTCCTTGATGGGCGGCCCGATCCGGATCTGCTTCGTCTGCTCCGGCAACATCTGCCGCTCACCTACCGCCGAGGTGGTGCTGCGGACGAGGTTGACCGAGGCCGGCTGGGCTGACGAGGTGGTCATCGACAGCGCCGGCACCGGCCCCTGGCACGCCGGCAAGGACATGGACCCGCGGGCGCGTGAAGCCCTGTCCAGCCACGGTTACCACCCCCCGCCGCACGTCGCGCGGCAGTTCCTGCCGGAGGACTTCGCCAGCCGGGACCTGGTGATCGCCCTGGACGGCGGTCATGTGTCCCGGCTGGGCCAGCTGGCCCGGCTGGCCGAGGACCCGGCTGACGCGGCGGCCTCGATCAACCTGCTGCGCAGCTACGACCCGGCCGCGGTCGCCACCGGCGAGCTGGACCTGCCCGATCCGTACTACGGCGGAGCGGCGGAGTTCCAGATCGCGCTCACCCAGATCGAGGCCGCCTGCGCCGGCTTGGCGCAGGCGCTGGGACGGCGATTCGACGGCGCGCGCCGTGAAGGCTGACTAGCCGCACCGATGGGGGATATGTTTCCGCCACACCTTGGCCCGTACTGCCTATTCGGAGGTGGCCGTGAGTGATTTCTCCCAGAAGCCTGCGTCGGGTTCGACCGAGGCGCCGGGTCCCGGTGAAGACCATGCGTTGGGCGAAGCGTATCGCCACTTGCGAATAGCTATCGGGCTCCTTGCGCTGAGCCTGCCCTTCGCCGTCGTCATCGGAAAGGGCCTGCTCGACCACAGCTGGGACCTGCAGGGCTCGCTGAGCGCTTATTACTACACCCGTTCCCGCAATTACTTCATCGGTGCGCTCTGCGCCCTCGCGGTGTTCTTCCTGTCCTACGAGTACCGGCACGTGAACGAGTTCCGAGCTGACAACTACCTGAGCAATCTGGCGAGCGTCGCCGCTGTGGGCGTGGCCTTCCTGCCCACGACCCGGGGCGGTGTGGAATCCACAGGCGCCGAGAAGGTGGTCGGAGCCCTCCACTACGTCAGCGCCGTCGCGCTGTTCGTGACACTCGGGATCTTCTGCCTCTTCCTCTTCACGCGCTCACAAGGCGGCGAAACTCCGCAGAAGAAGATGCGGAATCGGCTCTACCGTGCCTGCGGCTGGGTCATCGCCGGCTGCCTCGTCCTGTGTGCGATCGCGCTCTGGACGGCGCCGGACAGCTGGCGGGCGTTGTTCTGGCTCGAGTCGATCATGGTGTGGGCCTTCGCGATCTCGTGGCTGGTCAAAGGCGAATTCCGCGGGATCCTGGCCGACCAGCCGCCCCAGGCAGCTCCGCCTGCGGCGGGGCCCACAGCGTGAGCTCGGGAACGGCTGCGCGGTTCAGCTAGCCGCGTCCACGCCGTGGCCAGCCGCGTCCGAACCGCTGCGACGTGGTCTGGGTCGGCGGAACTGACGGTGCCGAGCGTTACGCTTGCCCCGAATCGGTGAGGCGGCCGGTGTTCCGCCCGAGTTCTCCAGAGAAGGAATCGCCGTGCGACCAGGTGGCCAGCCCAACATGCAGCAGCTGATGAAGCAGGCACAGAAGATGCAGCAGCAGCTTTCCGACGCCCAGGCGGAGCTCGCCGCCACCGAGGTGGACGGATCCGCCGGTGGTGGCCTGGTCAGCGCCACGGTGACCGGCGGCGGCGAGCTGCTGGCCATCACCATCGACCCCCGGGCCATCGATCCGGACGACGTCGAGACCTTGCAGGACCTGGTGGTCGCGGCGGTACGCGATGCCACCCGGCGCGCCGGTGAGCTGGCGTCGGACAAGCTGGGACCGCTGACAGGTGGCATGGGCGGCCTCGGCGGGTTGGGCATCCCCGGCCTGTGATGTCTCGGTGATGTATGAAGGTGCGGTCCAGGATCTGATCGACGAGCTCGGCCGGTTGCCCGGCATCGGCCCGAAGAGCGCGCAGCGGATCGCCTTTCACCTGCTGGCCGCCGAGTCGGTGGACGTCGACCGGCTGGCCGCGGTGCTGCGCCGGGTCAAGGCCGAGGTGAAGTTCTGCCGGATCTGCGGGAACGTCACCGACTCCGACGAGTGCCGGATCTGCCGGGACCCGCGCCGGGACGGTGCGGTGATCTGTGTGGTCGAGGAGCCCAAGGACGTTATCGCGGTGGAGCGCACCCGGGAGTTCCGCGGCCGTTACCACGTGCTGGGCGGTGCCATCAGCCCGATCGACGGCATCGGCCCGGACGACCTGCGGGTGCGTGAGTTGCTGCACCGGCTCAGTGACGGCACGGTGACCGAGCTGATCCTGGCCACCGACCCGAACCTGGAGGGCGAAGCGACCGCCACCTACCTGGCCCGGCTGATCAAGCCGATGGGCGTCACGGTCAGCAGGCTGGCCAGCGGGCTTCCGGTCGGTGGTGACCTGGAGTACGCCGATGAGGTCACCCTCGGCCGGGCATTCTCCGGCCGGCGGGCCATCGAGTAGCCATGAATGCCGAGTTCGGCGCCGGCGGTGGGCCGCCACAGTGGCCGGGCTCAGATCTGCCGGAGGCCACCGCGCCGGCCCCGCCACCGCCTGCCTGGCCGGTCCGCCACCAGCACCCGGTGCCGTTCCCGGCGCATGCCCCCGCGCCACCGGCCGCGCCAGGGCGTCACCGGCGGCGCACCGGCCGGTGGCTGCTGGCCGCGCTGATGTCGGCCGTGCTGGCCGCCGCGCTGGGTCTGGCCGCCGCCCACCGCCACGCCGACCGGTCAAGCGCGGAATCGGTGGCCCGGGGGTTCTTCCGGGCGCTGGCCGACGGCGACGCGCCCGCCGCGCTGGCCTTCGCCGACGCCCCGCCGCGCGCTCAGTTCCTGACCAGCGAGGTGCTGCGGCAGCAGCTGCAGGTGGCGCCCCTTGCCGACATCTCGGTACTGCGCGGCACCAGGTCCGGCGCCACGGCCACCGTCGAGGTGCGTTACCGGCTGCTGTTCGGCTCCGGTGCCCGGTCGGTGGCCGACACCGCGACGCTGGTCCGGCGCGGCTCGACCTGGCGGATGAGCCGGGTGGCCGGCACGGTCGAGGTGTCGGCCGGCTCGCCGGTTGCCGGCCGGGTGAGGCTGGCCGGCCGGAAGCTCCCGGCAGCGGCGGTGACGCTGTTCCCGGGTGCGCTGCCCCTGGCCGCCGACCCGCCGGCGTTGCAGGTGCTTGCCCGGACCCCGGCGGGCGGCGCCGACGATCGGCCGATAATCCGGCTGGCCGACACCGATCTGGTGCTCAAGGCTCAGCTATCCCTGTCACCGGAGCTGCGCCAGCAGGCCGAGCGGGCGGCGCAGACGTTGCTGGCCGGCTGCCTGGCGCCGGCTGGGAAGGACCCGCTCTGCCCGGTTCCGGGCTCGGGCCGGCCGGTTCCGGGCTCGCTGCACGGCAGCGCACCTGCGATAGCCACCGTCGACCATCTCATCGAGCTGGAGCAGGCCGCCTCCGGTGTGATCAGCGTCCGGGCCCGGGTCCCGGTGCGGGGCAGCTGGCAGGTCTGGGACTTCGAGAACCAGGTGGTTCAGCGGCGCGGGCCGGTCACCGTCGTCCTCGACGCCCGGGTCTTCCTGGACCGGCCCACCCGGGCATTCTGGAACCCGCCCCGATGACGCGGCTCGGCGCGGTCCTGGTGGCGCTGGTGGCGGCGGCCGTGCTGCCCGCGGCCGTGCTGCCGCCGGTTCCCGCCGCGGCCACTCCCGGACCGCGCAGCGCGCCCGAATGGTGGTTCGACAGCTGGCACATCCCCGCGTTGTGGCAAGCCGGCGCCGACGGCCGCGGCATCACCGTCGCGGTGATCGACTCGGGGGTGCAGGCCGACATTCCGGAACTGCGCGGCAAGGTGCTGCCGGGTGCGGACTTCATCGACAACGGCAGCGACGGCCGTACCGACTATGACAACGACGAGTTCTCGCACGGCACCGCGATGGCCTCGCTGATCGCTGCCGCCAGCGGCTTCTCCGACATCGAGGGGCTGGCGCCGGCGGCGAAGATCCTGCCGGTGGCGGTGCCGCTGGACAATGTGGTCCACCGGGGCGAGCCGCCCAAGAACGCCACCGCGCGAGCTATCCGCTACGCAGCCGACCATGGTGCGCGGATCATCAGCATGAGCCTGGGCAGGCCTCACTACGAGCGCGACGATCAGGTGCCCTGCCCGCAGGCGATGCAGGACGCGGTGTTGCACGCCCTCGCCAAGGGTGCCCTGGTGGTGGCTGCCTCGGGCAACTCCGGCCGGTCCGGCAGCCCGGTGGAGGAGCCCGGGGTCTGCCTCGGCGTCGTCTCGGTCGGCGCGGTGAACGCACGGCTGGAGGTCACCGGCTTCTCCTCCCGGCACCGCTACCTGACCGTCACGGCGCCCGGTAGCGACATCCCGACGCTGACCCGCGAGTCGGGCGCGGCGTTCGTGGGGGACGGCACGTCGCATGCCACCGCGCTGACCTCGGCGGCGCTGGCCCTGATCTGGTCGAAGTATCCGCGGGAGAACGCCCGCCAGATCCTGAACCGGCTGCTGGCCACCGCCACCGACCGCGGCGTCAAGGGGCGCGATCCCTCCTACGGCGTGGGCGTCATCGACCCGGCCGCCGCCATCGCGGCCGGCCCGGCGGTCGCTGCCCGTGCCAACCCGGTGCTGGACGGGGCGGCGCCCCTGCTCGCGCTGTCGCGGGCCCGGGCGGCGGCGCCGAAGCCACCGGCGGCGGTCGCCAGGCCGGACGCGCCACTCGGCGAGTACCGGATCGGCATTCCGCCGGAGCAGCTGGATGGCCAGTTCTACCTGCTGGCCGGCGGTTCGGCGGGTTTCGGTGCCCTGGCGCTCGTCCTGCTGACGGTCGCGGTCCGGCGGGGCAGGCGCCGCCTCAGGTACCGCGGAGCAGGTCTGCCACTCGCTCGCCGATCATGATCGATGTCAGGTTGGTGTTGGCCCGCACGTGCGTCGGCATGATCGAGGCGTCGGCCACGTACAGGGCCTCGACGCCGTACACCGCCCCGTACTGGTCGACCACGGAGGCCGGATCAGAACTCGGGCCCATCTTGGCGGTGCCCACCGCGTTGTAGGTGCTGTCGATCGTGCGCCGCACGTAGTCCCGCAACGCCTCCTCGGAGGCCATCACGGACTCGTCGACCATCACGAACTCCTCGCCCAGCGCGCGGATCGCGGGCGTGTTCATCAACTCCCACGCCGTGCGCATGCCGTCGACGAAGGTGCGGTAGTCACGCTCGTCGGACAGGTAGTTCAGCTCGATGTGCGGGCTCTCGCGCGGATCGGTGGAGGTCAGGCTCACCCTGCCCCGGGCGTGCGGCAGCTGGTCGACGATCATCACGCCGAAGATCCGGTCATGGCCCGGCAAGTGCTGCAGCTGGGGGAACTGTTGGGTGAGGTTGAAGCCGTTGACCATGTAGTAGTGGATGTCGTTGGGGTCATCGGAGCCTGCCGAGGTGGTGCGCAGGACGGTCTGCCCCGAGGGCTCGCCGGGGGTCTGGGTGCCCGGTTTGGGCGTCATGAACAGGCCCGTGCGCGGATGGTCGTTCAGGCCCGCGCCGACGCCCGGCAGGTCCGACTTCACCGGCAGGCCGAGCCGCCGCAGGTCCTCTGCCGGCCCGATGCCCGAGCGCAACAGCACGCTCGGCGTGCCGACCGTGCCAGCAGCCAGGATCACCCGCCGCGCCGTCAGCTGCACGGTGCTTGTTGCCCGACGCCACCATCGAACTCTCGGCCTCGGGCCATCGACCAGTTCCACGCCGTACGCGCGGCCGTCGCGGATGAGCACCTTGTTCACCAGGGTCGCTGGGATGATCGTCAGGTTCTCCCGGCCGCGCGCGGCAGGCAGGTAGCCCATCGACGTGGACACCCGGGTCGTCGCGTCGCGCCGGTTGGACGGCATCGCCCCCACACCCGTGGCGTCCGGGTGGTTCTGGTCCTCGACCCATGGAAAGCCCTGATCCAGGCACGCCTGGAGGAAGTGGCTCTGCCTCGGCGTCATCTCCTCGGTCGGGAAGCGCCTGATCGGGATTGGGCCGCCCTTTCCGTGATATTCGCCACCGAAGTCGAGATCGTCCTCAATTCTCCGGTAGAGGGGCAGTACTTCTTCCCACGACCATTCCGGGATGCCGTTCTTGGCCCACTGGTCGAAGTCAGCCGGGACGGCGCGCAACGCCACCGTGTTGCCCACCGCCGATGACCCGCCGACCACCCGCCCCCGGGGGAACCGGATGACCCGGCCGTCCAAGGCTTGCGCCGAGGTGTGCCAGTCGTGCTGGAACAGCGACATCATGTTGGCGTTCAGCAGGTCGGCGGGCGTCTCGGACGCCGTGGGGTAGTACGGACCGGCCTCGACGAGCGCCACGCGGCGCGCCGGGTCCTCGCTCAACCTGACGGCCATCGGCACGCCGGCCGCGCCGGCCCCCACCACGATGTCATCGAAATCAAAGAATCTAGTCATTCAGAATCACTCCAATGAGGTGGACAGTGGCGTCCGGTGGGAGACATTTCGCGATAACGAGCACGCGTCCCCAAATACTGCGCAGACACTCGAATTTGTCCAGGATACTTAGCAGATTTCAGCTATTCTACGCGATTTCAGCAGAATCCTTCAACTGGATTGCGCACGGTTCGGGTGGTCTTGACCACTCGGCTGCGCGACGATCGACCTACGACCGAGGGCTTGCCCCGGGCAGTCGAGTACGGTCTGGGGCACGGAATCTTGATCTACGACAACGGCGACGTGGTGCGCCGGACCTGGAGTTGAGCTGACGTGGCAGTGGTAAGCGGAGCCGGGCTGGGCAGTCTGGTACTGGGCAGCGCCGACCCGGAGCGGTTGGCTGCGTGGTATCAGAGCGCGTTCGCCCCCGATGAGGACATGCCGGACTT
>NZ_DASVQG010000013.1:0-7312 GCF_036389215.1 Jatrophihabitans sp. | reverse complement strand
TCAGGAAAGGCTCGATCTTCCACGAGCGGAATCCCACGCTGCGGAATGCCTCCTCGTACGCTTGCCAGGGCAGCCAGTAGAAGTCGAATTCCACCATCTTCTCGCCGAGGAACAACGTGCCGCGAAGCCCCGCCCCCTCGTGGAGGGTTTCCTCCATCAGGCGGAAGGAGAACCCGTACTTGCGCTGATCGAAGGTGGGCCGCGGCGGCTGCAGGATGTTGGCGATGCTCGCCACGAAGTGCTGGCCCGGCTTGAGGTTGTCGTAGGCCGTCCGCACCATCTGGCGTAGTTGATCACGGTTCGCGGCATAGTGCAGGAGGTAGGCGGCGGAGACTCGGTCGAACTCGCCGACCTTCCCCAGCGTCGCGGCGTCCGCGACGCGGTACTCGATCCCCAGGGGCTCGGCATCTTCCCGCTGCTGCGCCAGCGCGATCATCTGCGGCGAGATGTCGACGCCCAGCACGCGCTCGGCCCCCCACCGCCGGAGTAGGCGGGTGCCCATCCCGTCGCCGCAGGCCAGGTCGAGGACGGAAAGACCGGTGAGGTCGCCGAGCCGGACGCGCAGGGAGTACCACTCGGCGTCGCGGAGCGGCACGGCGGCGGAGATCTTCTGGTACTCGAGGGCAATCGTGTCGTACTGAGTCACGTGTCTCCCCTGGGTGCGGTTGGCGATGCCAAACGAACGTTGCCCTCGAATCTAACGCCGGAGTCCAGCCGCGCAGGTGCGGGTGCGAGCTCCGGGGCGGGGCGGACGGGCAGGGCCGCGAACGCGGATCACCCCGACGGCATCACCCCGACGGCATCACCCCGACGGCATCGGCGCGGTCGGCATCGGCGCGGTCGGCGGTAGCGGCAGCTCGCCGGACGGCAGCACCGCGGTGGCCCCGGCGTCCCCGACCGGCATCGCCGCGGTTAGCTCTGCGGACGGCTCGGCCGCGACCACCTCCACGACGTCGAGCACCACGACCGTCACGTTGTCGTGGCCACCCGAGGCAACCGCCTGGTGCACGAGCTGGTCGGCCGCTGCCTGCGGATCCGGGTTCTCGGCCAGCAACGCGGCGATGTCGGCATCCTCCAGCTCGCCGGTCAGCCCGTCCGAGCACACCAGGAACCGGTCACCGGGCACCGGCTGAACCAGCCAGACGTCAGGTGCCGGGCCGGGATCCATGCCCAGCGACCGGGTCACCACATTGCGCCGCGGATGGGTCCTGGCGGCCTCGGCGGTGAGCCGGCCGGCGTCGACCAGTTCCTGGACCGCCGAATGGTCCACCGTGAGCTGGTGCAGCTGCCCGTCGGTGAGCCGGTAGACCCGCGAGTCGCCGACGTTGAAGACAGCCAGATCCTCACCGCGCTCGGAACCCACCACCCCGATCCCGGTCAGGGTGGTGCCCATGCCGTGCCGGTCGCCGCGCTCGGCCCCGGCGGACAGGATGTGCTCGTTGGCCAGCCGGACCGCCTCGGTGACGTCCTCGGCCCGCACCGGAGCCTGCTCGGCCAGCCGCGCGAACTCCGCGACCGCCAGCTGGCTGGCCACCTCGCCCGCGGCATGACCGCCCATGCCGTCGGCCACCACGAACAGCCCTGGCACCGCCAGCAGGCTGTCCTCGTTCAGCGTGCGTACCCGGCCGACATCCGTGGCCGAACCCCAGCGCAAGGTGAGCATCGGTGCGCGGCGTCCCTTCGTATGGGTCAGCACCGGCGCCGAGGTGGTCCGGTGCCGTCCAGTACCCGATCGAGTTTTTGATCGACTTCGCAGTGTATTGGCCCGCTGATGGGCCGAGCCGCCTACATCGAGCCGGGCGGCCCGCCCCTGTCGCGGCGGCGCAGGTAGCGCTCGAACTCCTTGGCGATGGCGTCGCCGGACGCTTCGCGCATCTCGCCGTCGTCGTCGCGCTCCTCCAGGTTGCGGATGTAGTCGCGCACGTCCTCGTCCTCGGCGGCCATCTCGTCGACCAGCTTCTGCCAGTCATCGGCCTGGGCTGGCAACTCGCCCAGCGGCACCGGGATGTCCAGAACCTCCTCCACCCGGTGCAGCAGGGCGACGGTGGCCTTGGGGTTCGGCGGCTGCGCCACGTAGTGCGGCACGGCTGCCCAGAACGAGATCGCCGGGATGCCGACCGAGACGCACGCCTCCTGCAGCACGCCGACGATGCCGGTGGGGCCTTCGTAGCGCGACCGGTCCAGGCCGAACCGGGCGGCGCTGGCCCCGTCGTAGGAGGTTCCGGTCACCGGGGTGGGCCGGGTGTGCGGAGAGTCCGACAGCAGCGCGCCCAGGGTGACCGCGGTCCGCACCCCAAGCTCGCGCATGATCTCCAGCAGCTCCTCGCAGAAGCCGCGCCAGCGCATGTTCGGCTCGATGCCACGGACCAGCACCACGTCGAAGTCGGCGCCGGCCGGCCGGCACACCGACAGCCGGGTGGTGGGCCAGGTGATCCGGCGTGACACGCCGTCCACCAGCGAGACGGTCGGGCGGTTCACCTGGAAGTCGTAGTAGTCGTCGGGATCCAGCGCAGCCAGCGGGGTCGCCGACCAGATCAGCTCCAGATGCTCGATCGCTCCGGTGGCGGCATCGCCGGCGTCATTCCAGCCTTCGAATGCCGCGACGAGAACCGGGTCCTTCAGTTCCGGCCAGTTCTCGAATTCAGTCATCTGCCCAGCTTAGGACTCCGGACCGGTGGCCGGAGCGGCAACAGGCCGTAACCGGCCCGGGCGCGGTCACGCGCGGGTCGGTCCGCTGGCACCGTGCGGGTCGCTTCGGCCCTGGCCGAGCGGGCTCGGCACGAACGGCATTGACATTCCCGAGCCCGGTAAACTCATCACTGTGCCCCTGGATCCGATGAGCGACCCGTTCCTGTCCGCCCTGACCCAACGCGTGCTGGTCGCCGACGGCGCGATGGGCACCATGCTGCAGGCCGCCGACCTGAGCCTGGCGGATTTCCAGGGCCTGGAGGGCTGCAACGAGATCCTCAACGTGTCCCGGCCCGACGTGGTGGCCGGGGTGCACGAGGCCTACCTCGACGCCGGCGCGGACGCGGTGGAGACCAACACCTTCGGGGCGAACTGGGCCAACCTCGCCGAGTACGACATCGCCGACCGGATCCGGGAACTGGCCCTGGCCGGGGCCCGGATCGCGCGCGAGGTGGCCGACCGGCACTCCACCGCCGACCGGCCGCGGTTCGTGATCGGTTCGATCGGCCCGGGCACCAAGCTGCCGACGCTGGGCCACGTCCACTTCACCAAGCTGCGCGACGCCTACTTCGAGCAGGCCACCGGCCTCATCGAAGGCGGCGCGGACGTCCTGCTGGTGGAGACCTCGCAGGATCTGTTGCAGACCAAGGCCGCCGTGATCGGGTCCCGGCGTGCGATCGCCGACGCCGGGCGGGCGTTGCCGGTGATCGCCCAGGTCACCGTCGAGACCACCGGCACGATGCTGCTCGGCTCGGAGATAGGCGCCGCGCTGACCGCCCTGGAGCCGCTGGGCATCGACCTGATCGGCCTGAACTGCGCCACCGGTCCCGCCGAGATGAGCGAGCACCTGCGCTACCTGTCCCAGCATGCCAAGGTCGGGCTGTCGGTGATGCCGAACGCCGGGCTGCCGCAACTGGGCCCCAACGGCGCCTGGTACCCGCTCACCCCCGAGGAGTTGGCCAGCTCGCTGGCTTCCTTCGTCACCGAGTTCGGCACCGGCCTGGTCGGCGGCTGCTGCGGCACCACGCCCGAGCACATCCGGCTGGTGGCCGAGCGGGTGGCCGGCATGACGGCCACGCCACGGCGCCCGGTGTCCGAGCCCGCGGTGTCCTCGCTGTATGCCAGCGTGCCGTTCCGGCAGGACGCCTCGGTGCTGATGATCGGCGAGCGCACCAACGCCAACGGCTCCAAGGCGTTCCGGGAGGCGATGCTCAACGGCGAGTTCACCCAGTGCGTGGAGATCGCGCGGTCCCAGAGCCGGGACGGCTCGCACCTGCTGGACGTCAACGTCGACTACGTCGGCCGGGACGGCGCCGCGGACATGCGCGAGATCGCCGGCCGGTTCGCCACCGCCTCCACCCTGCCGCTGATGCTCGACTCCACCGAGCCGCCGGTCATCGAGGCGGGCCTGGAGATGGTCGGTGGCCGCTCGATCGTCAACTCGGTCAACTTCGAGGACGGGGACGGCCCGAACTCGCGCTACGCCCGGATGCTGCCGCTGGTGAAGGAGCACGGCGCGGCCGTGGTCGCCCTCACCATCGACGAGCAGGGCCAGGCCCGGACCCGCGAGCACAAGGTGGCGGTCGCGGAGCGGTTGATCGGCGACCTGACCGGCAACTGGGACATCCCGCTGTCCGACATCATGCTGGACTGCCTGACGTTCCCGATCGCCACCGGCCAGGAGGAGACCCGGCGCGACGGCATCGAGACCATCGAGGCGATCCGCGAGATCAAGCGCCGTCATCCCGAGGTGCAGACCACGCTGGGGCTGTCCAACGTGTCCTTCGGGTTGAGCCCGGCGGCCCGGCAGGTGCTCAACTCGGTGTTCCTGCACGAGTGCGTCGAGGCGGGGCTGGACTCGGCGATCGTGCACGCCTCGAAGATCCTGCCGATGTCGAAGATCCCGGCCGAGCAGCGCGAGGTGGCGCTGGACCTGGTCTATGACCGCCGCCGCCAGGAGAGCGTCAACGACGACGGCACCGTGAACGAGGCCTATGACCCGCTGCAGCGCTACCTGCAGCTGTTCGAGGGGGTGTCCTCGCAGTCCACAGCCGCCTCGCGGGCCCAGGAGCTGGCGCTGCTGCCGCTGGAGGAGCGGTTGCAGCGGCGGATCATCGACGGCGAGCGCAACGGGCTGGAGGCCGACCTGGATGAGGCACTGGCGCGGCGTCCGGCGTTGGAGATCATCAACGACACCCTGCTGTCGGGGATGAAGACGGTCGGCGAGCTGTTCGGCAGCGGCGAGATGCAGCTGCCGTTCGTGCTGCAGTCCGCCGAGGTGATGAAGACCTCGGTGGCCTACCTGGAACCGCACATGGAGAAGGCCGACACCGACGGCAAGGGAACCATCGTGCTGGCCACCGTCAAGGGCGACGTGCACGACATCGGCAAGAACCTGGTCGACATCATCCTGTCCAACAACGGCTACACCGTGGTCAACATCGGCATCAAGCAGCCGATCACCGCGATCCTGGAGGCGGCCGAGGAGCATCACGCCGACGCGATCGGGATGTCGGGGCTGCTGGTAAAGAGCACCGTGGTGATGAAGGAGAACCTGCAGGAGATGAACTCCCGCGGGGTCTCGGACCGGTTCCCGGTGCTGCTCGGCGGCGCGGCGCTGACCCGGGCCTACGTCGAGCAGGACCTGAGCGAGATCTTCACCGGCGACGTCCGCTACGCCCGCGACGCCTTCGACGGCCTGCGGCTGATGGACGCACTGATGGCGGTCCGGCGGGGCGGGGTGGCCGTCAACCCCAACGGGCCGGATGACACCAAGCTCTCCGAGGAGGAGAGCCGCAAGCTCGCCGAGCGCAAGGCTCGCCGCGAGCGGTCACTGCGGATCGCGGCGGAGCGCCGCGCCGCCGAGGAGGCCGTCGAGGATCCGCTGGAAGGCACCCGTTCGGACGTGGCCACCGACGTGCCGGTGCCGGTCCCGCCGTTCTTCGGATCACGGGTCGTCAAGGGCATCGCGCTGGCCGAGTACGCCGCGCTGCTGGACGAGCGCGCCACCTTCATGGGGCAGTGGGGGCTCAAGGGTGGTCGCGGCGGTAAGGGACCGAGCTATGAGGAGCTGGTCGAGACCGAGGGCCGGCCGCGGCTGCGGTACTGGCTGGAGCGGTTCCAGACCGAGGGCGTGCTGGAGGCGGCCGTCGTCTACGGCTACTTCCACTGCGTCAGCGACGGCAACAAGCTGGTCATCCTCGGCGAGGACGGGGGCGAGGCCGAGTCCTTCGAGTTCCCCCGCCAGCGCCGGGACCGCCGGCTGTGCCTGGCGGACTTCTTCCGCTCCCGCGAGTCCGGCGAGACCGACGTGGTGGCCTTCCACGTCGTGACCATGGGCGCACGGATCTCGGAGTTCGCCAACGAGCTGTTCGCGGCGAACAACTACCGCGACTACCTCGAGGTGCATGGCCTGTCGGTGCAGTTGACCGAGGCCCTTGCCGAGCTCTGGCACCGCCGGGTTCGCGGCGAACTGGGCTACGCCGGCGAGGACTCTGCCGACCTGGACGAGATCTTCAAGCAGGGCTACCGCGGTTCCCGCTACTCCTTCGGTTACCCGGCCTGCCCGAACCTGGAGGACCAGGAGCAGCTGTTCCGGCTGCTGCGGCCCGAGCGGATCGGCGTGGCGCTGTCCGAGGAGTTCCAGCTGGTCCCCGAGCAGTCCACCTCGGCGATCATCGTGCCGCACCCCGAAGCCAAGTACTTCGCCGCCAAGTGATCGCCGCCAAGTGATCGCCGCCAAGTGAGCTACTCCGACGGGCTGGCTGAGTCCGGCTTGCAGGCCGTGCTGTGGGATCTGGACGGTACCCTGGTCGACACCGAGCCGGCCTGGCTGGCGGCTGAGTACCGGCTGGTCGAATCGTTCGGTGGCAGCTGGAGCACCGCGCACGCCCAGGCCATCATCGGCAGTGCCCTGCTGGACGCGGCGGCCTACATCCGTACCCACGGCGGCGTCGAACTGCCACTGCCCGAGATCGTGGACCGGATGCTCGTCGAGGTGGAGGCCGCCGTCGCGCGCGAGATCGCCTGGCGTCCCGGCGTGCGCCGGCTGCTCGCCGACCTGCGCTCAGCCGGCGTGCCGTGCGCCATGGTCACGATGTCGTATGAGTCACTGGCCCGGTCGGTCGCCGGCCAGCTGCCGCCCGGGACTTTCCGCACGCTGGTGACCGGTGACCAGGTCAGTCGCGGGAAGCCGGATCCGGAGCCGTACCTGATGGCGGCTCAGCGACTCGGCGTGCAGCCGTCGCGCTGCGTGGCGATCGAGGATTCACCGACCGGCGTCGCCTCGGCCGAGGCTGCGGGCTGCGTGGTGCTGGCGGTGCAGAACCAGGTGCCGGTGGCGGCCGCTCCTGGCCGGACCGTGATCGATGACCTGTCCGCCGTGACAGTCGCGGACCTGGCATCCCTGGCGTTGGACTACGCCGCGTTCAGCGCTCACCAGCCCCCGGACGCGACCATCAGCTGTCGATAGCCACCTCGGTGCTGGGTGCGGCCACTGGACGCCGGTCGCTGGTCAGCTCGGCCAGCGCGTCGAAGGGAAACGGTGGCGGAGTGCCGCCCTTCGCCGGGCACAGTTGCTGATGGGAGCACCAGTCGCACAACTTCGACGGGCTGGGCCGGAAGT
>NZ_DASVQG010000012.1:0-8276 GCF_036389215.1 Jatrophihabitans sp. | reverse complement strand
GTCGCCGCAACCCGAAAGGCGATTCCCTCTGTGTCCCGTAAGCGCAGTAGCAGGTCGAGGTCCTCCAGACGTGCGCCAGCGTCGTCGACGACGACCACGCCGGGTTTGGTTGAGATGAGATCGTCCAGAAGCCGCTCCGGTGTTGGCCACCGTTCAAGGAACAGCGCACCATCGAGCTTGCTTGCCACATGGCTCTTCCCGGCGCCTGGAACCCCGAACAGAATTACGTCGTCGCGGACATCATTCACTTCCTCGATTAGAACGTCACGACCAAACGTCGGCAGCTGCCGCTCGTCAGGCCGAGCCCCTCGCGGCTCACGCGAGAAACTGAACGGACCACCCTCAATCCCCAAGATCTTCCGCCGCCAGTCCGGGTTCTCTCGGAACTGGTTCGCAAACCAATGCCGGTCGTAGACCTGCACAAGCTCGCAGTCGAAAGCATGAGCAATCTGTCGCAGCTTTTCGCGCTTCTGCCTGTTGGCCTCAACCAGGTTCACAACCACCACATGATGAACCGGGAGGTCGTTCTTCCTCATTGACCGGAGACTGTCGAGGAGACTTCGCTTAGCGCTCGACCAGTTCCGTGAGGATGTGATGATGGCTCCGGTGGTCCTGCCCTCTGCAGTTATCTCCGCGTCGAGTCCGAAGTCCGTTCCGCCGGCGATCGGCACTAGCCCCGGATGGATCAAACTGAGCAACGACGTCGCACACAGCTCGAAGTTTTGCGGATCGATCCGTGCGCGGAGGTCCGATAGTCGCTGATCGATGCGGTCCAAAAGGTTCACATCACCCACCAAGGCTCAGCGTCGCGACAGATGCTGTCAACTCGTCCCATGGAGCGAACTTATCGTCTGCTGGCGATATCGCCACCGCGGTCAACGGACGCACCCAGCCGACCGCTGAGATCTGGACTAGTCAAGGGGGACCGCTGGCAAGTCTTGCGGCACTGCGAGCGCACGCCGAGTTGATCCCCTCGGAAGCGCGTGGATGTGTGGCTCGAGCTTGCCGCAGTTTTGAGCAGCCCGACCTAGCTGAACTCTGGACCGAGAAGGAAGCGGCATGAACTCGATGTAGTTTCGCCGACGGGCGCATAAGGAAGCGGATTGGTATCCCGCGCATCTGCTCAGCGGGTGCAGTGCGGCTTACCCCTCGTCGGTGTCGTCGGCGATTGTGTCCGCGCGGACAAGCCGAAGGAAGGTACGCGTCGCCCCGGTACGATGTTGAGCAATCACCCAGGGCCCATCGGGCAGGAGCAGTCGAATGGCTCCGTCGTCCATGTAACGGACTTCAAGCTTGCGCCCATCTGCAGCTTCGGTAGGCACCCTATTGAGGGTCTTTGCTCTGGCCATATCGCTAGTTAACACCAAGGCCAAGGATAGGGCATGATCACATACCGTGGGCGAGCAACAGATCCACGCCCGATGTCGACCGCCGCAGAGCATCGGGAGGGAATGCGTCTGTTGGTCGGTTTGCGGGGCGGCTACCGATCCACCTGCGCCGGCAACCAGATGTCGCCAGGGGCGACGCCGATCGACGGATTTTTCGCACGCCACGGTCAGGGGCTAGAGCCCGCGTGCGATGTCCAAATTACAACGTTGTGCACCTGCTGGGACTCCAACCCCCCGTCGCTTAGCGGTGGGCGTCCGGCGAGGACGGTCCGGGCAGCCCGGCCGGCCGCAGGGTCAGCTCGGTGAGCACCCCGTCGGACGGCAGCGCCAACACAAGCTCGATGACCTGGGCGACGGTGGCCGGCTGCAGGTAGTCCGACTCCCGGTACTCGCCGGACTCGGCGGCCCGGACCTCGCGCTGCATGCCGGTGGCGGTCCGTCCCGGATACAGCGTAGAAACCCGCACGCCCGGCTCCTCCTGGCGCAGGCCGTCGGCATAGGCCCGCAACGCGAACTTCGACGCTCCGTAGGTGGTCAGCGGCGAGCGGGCGTTGAGCCCCGACCCCGAGTTGACGAACACCACGGTGCCGGCCGCCGCCCGCAGCGCCGGCAGCAGCAGCCGGGTCAGTTCGGCGACCGCGGTGACGTTCACGTTGAACTGGTCGGTGAAGTCGGCCGGGGTGGTGCTGGCCAGCGAGCCCGGCCGCACGATGCCGGCGCAGTGCACCACGCCGTCGAGCGCAGCCAGGCCGGCCAGCCACGGCGCCAGCGCCGGTTCCAGTGACTCCGGCGCCGCCAGGTCCGCCACCAGCAGCTCGGCCAGTCCCAGCCCAGCGAGATCCGGGTCAGCCGTCCGGGCGAGCCCGAAGACCTGATGCCCGGCAGCGAGCAAGCGCTCGGACAGCACCCGGCCGATTCCGCGGGAGACTCCGGTGATCAGATAGCTCGGCACAGCTGCAGACCTTAGCGAGCACCGCATCGGCGAGCAGCCGCCGCGTCGATGCCGAATCAGCACCCGCAACGGGCACGGTAGGGTTTGAAACTGATCCGAGTACCACAGTTCGTGCACAGGTCGGCTCTGATTTCAGCCGGAGCCGCACCGCTAGCAGAAGGGATATCGGCGGGTGACCGAAAACCACACCTCGACGCAGATGCCGGCGCCGCCATCGATCGGCACCCTGATCGCCGAGGCGAGTTCCAGCTTCAGCACGCTGCTGCACGGCGAGATCGAGCTGGCCAAGCTCGAGATCAAGGACTCGGTCAAGAACGCCGGCACCGGCGCCGGGATGTTCGCCGCCGCCGCGGTGCTGGTGGTGTTCGGCCTCATCTTCGGCCTGATCGCCCTCGCCGAGGGCCTGGTCGCGCTGCACCTGTGGCGCTGGGTCGCCTACCTGATCGTCTTCGTGCTACTCCTCCTGCTGGCCGGCCTGTTCGGGTTCCTCGGCTTCCGCAAGGTCAAGCGGGTCAAGGCGCCGCGGCAGACCATCGACACCACCAAGAGCACCGTGGTGGCGCTGCGCCAGGCGACCTCCCACCAGCCCAACCACCGGGCCTGATCGCGCCCCCTTGAGCACACCTGACGAGTCGGTCGTCCTGATCGACGGCCCGTGGACGCACCGGACCATCCCCGCCAACGGCATCTCCTTGCACGTCGTCGAGGCCGGCACCGGCCCGCTGGTACTGCTGCTGCACGGGATGCCGACCTTCTGGTGGACCTGGTCACGGCAGCTGATCGATCTCGCCGATGCCGGCTACCGCGCGGTCGCGGTGGATCTGCGCGGCTACGGGGCCTCGGACAAGCCGCCGCGCGGCTACGACGCCGGCACCCTGGCCGCCGACATCGCCCAGCTGGTGACCGCGCTCGGCGAGCAGGACGCGGTGATCGTGGGCAACGACCTGGGTGGCCTGCTCGCCTGGTCGGTGGCCGCCCTGCATCCCCAGGTGGTCCGCCGGATCGCGGTGCTGGGCGCCGCCCATCCGCTGCGGCTGCGGCAGGGGGTGCTCTATGACAAGGCGCAGCGACGCGCCTCCTCCTACGCGCTGCGCACCTTCCAGGTCCCCCGGCTGGGCGAGCGGCTGCTCACCCAGGATCCGGCCTTCCTGCAGCAGCTGTTCGCCACCTGGTCCGGTCCGCGCTGGCGCGGCACCCCCGGCTACTCGGTCGCGATCAACCGGTACGCCGAGGCGATGCGGATCCCTCCGGTGGCGCACTGCTCGCTGGAGTTCTTCCGCTGGGCGGTCCGGTCCCTGCCCCGGCCGGACGGGCGCGCCTACGCCCGCTCGATGCAGCAGCCGATCGACAAGCCGGTCCTGCAGTTGCACGGTGACTCCGACCGGTGCGTGCTGCCGGCCACCGCGCAGGGTTCCTCGCGGCACGTCTCCGCCGACTACGAGTGGCGGCTGCTGCCCGGGGTCGGGCACTTCCCCCAGCACGAGACTCCGGATCGAGTGTCCGACGAGCTGATCCGGTGGGCGAAGCTGGGCTGAGCCCGGTGGGCGAAGCTGGGCTGAGCCGGCAACCGAAGCTCAGCCGGTAACCAATGGCTCAGCCGGTCGGCGAAGCTGATCCGGCCCAGACAACACCGCTAGCTGCAGTCCCCGGTGCTGACCGACCTGGTGCTGGCGCGCCCCGAGCTGGCAGCGTCGGCAACCTCCGCGGCGGTCAGCACGAACGCGGTGTCGGCCGAGTCCAGCGCGGAGGCGAACACGATGCCCAGGATGGCGCCGTCGGTATCGATCAGCGGGCCACCGGAGTTTCCGGACCGTACCACCGACCTGATCGTGTAGATGTCGCGGTCCAGCGAGATCCGCCCGTAGATGTCACGGCCGGAGATCCGCTCGCGGTCCCGGATCCGGGCCGGCCGCACGTCGAACGGGCCGTCCTCGGGATAGCCGAGCACGATGGCGTCCTGGCCGGACGTGGCGACAGCCGCTGACAGCCGCACCGGCCGCAGCGCCAGTCCGGGCACCCAGAGCACCGCGATGTCGCGCCCCGGATCGAACACCACCACGTGCGCGGTGAGCGCGCCGCGGCTGGTCTCCACCTGGACCTGGCTGGCACCGGCCACCACGTGGGCGTTGGTCAGCACCCGTTCGGGGGCGTAGACGATGCTGGAGCCCTCGATGCCCCGGTCACAGGACAGTGCCACCGCGCGGACCTTGAGCACCGACGACCGGACCGCCGCCACCGAGGCCGACTGCAGCAGGGCGGGGTCAGCGGGCGGCACGTCGACGATCCGGGTCGGCTGCAGCGCCCCGAAGACCTGCGGGAAGCCACTGCGGTCGACGAACCGGCGCAGCGAGCTGTAGAGGTTGCGGATGCTGTCGGGCAGCGTGTCGTCCACCGCCCGGATCGTCACCGACCGGCGTACCTGACCCGACAGCGTCGGAAACGGCGCGAACGCCAGCGGAAGCGCGACCATCCAGGCGACCAGCAGCACGGCCAGCGCCGAGAACAGCGCACCGACCACCTGATCCAGCCGGCGGGCCGGATGCCAGGTCACCTTCGAGCGCAGCCGGCCGGCCACCCAGACCGCGATCAGCTGCCCGAGCATGGCGAAGAACAGCACGCACACGATCGCGACCGGCACCTGCGCGGCGCCGTCGGCGAGGGTGCGGCCCAGCGGCTTGGCCAGTTGCGCGCCCAGCGCGGCGCCGCCGAAGAACCCGGTGAAGGACAGCCCGCCCAGCAACGCCCCGTTGCGGAAGCCGCCGACGGCATAGCAGAGGATCGCCACCAGCAGGATCAGGTCGAGCAGGTCAGGATTCACCGCCGGCGCGGACCTCCTCGTTGGGTAGCACTCAGTTCGGGAGTACGACGAGAGTGCCCGTCTGGCCCTGCGGGACATGGATGGTGCAGACAAATTTATATGTTCCAGGGCCAGGAGCGATGAAATCCACCGATTTTGTCTGCCCGGCCGAGACCAGCGGCACGTAGTCGGCCGGAAAGTCCTGCAACGACCAGTCGTGCGGGGCGCCGGTGCCGACGTGCTTGAGGACGATGCGGACCTTGCCCGGATGCACGGTGATGGTCGAGGGCTTGAACCGGTAGCTCTGGTCGGTGGTGATGACCACCTCCTGCACGCCGGCCGTCGTCGAGGCGGTGGTCGAACCGGTGTGCGGCTCCCGGTTGATCGCCGACTGGGTCTGGCAGCCGGCCAGCAGCAACACGAGTGGCACTGCCAGCACCGAGGCGCGGCGGCTGCGGGCGTGCGGCGGGGCCGGTGGGGGCGTCAGCACATCAGCGACCGTACCCGCCGATGCTGTGCGGCCCCGATCACCCAGCGGCTGGGCTGCCGACCCGCGGCTAGTCGGGCAACGGCCGGACGCGCTGGGAGTCCCACGGCTGTTCCCAGCCGGCGAAGCGGAGCAACCGGTCCAGCAGGCCGGCGGTGAATCCCCAGACGAACAGGCCGTCGACCTCGAAGCCGGGCCCCGAATAGCCCGACGGGTGCCAGACGGTAAACCGGTTCGCCGGCAGCAGCAGTTCGCTCAGCCGTACCCGGTGCACGCTGGCCACCTCGGCCTCGTCGACCACCCCGATCGGATGCGGGCTGTGCCAGTAGCCGATCACCGAGGTCACCACGAAGCCGGACGGCGGCAACCACAGGGCCGGCAACTCGGCCAGCACGTCCACGGTCTCCGGCCGCAAGCCGACCTCCTCGGCCGCCTCCCGCAGCGCGGTGGCCGCGGGCGAGGCGTCCTGGGGGTCGGTGGCACCGCCGGGGAACGCCACCTGGCCGGCGTGGCTGCGCATGGTGGCCGAGCGCTGGATCAGCAGCACGTCGGCCTCGGCGGCCGTGCCCGGCGAGGCGAACAGGATCAGGACCGCCGAGTGCCGGCCGCTGCCGTCGACCGGCGGGGTGAACCGGGACAGCTCGGTGACCTGCGTGGAGTCGAGCGTCCGCAGCATCGGGCGCAGCCAGTCCGGCGTGGTCAGGCCGCCACCCGCCGCGGGCTCAGCTGGCCCGCTCACCCGGTGAGCTCGGGATCCACCTGGGACGGGGTCTTGACCAGCTTGGCCGCCAGCACCGGGTTCTGCTCGCCGATTCCCGCGGACGGGCAGAGCCGGGCGATCGGGCAGACCGCGCACGCCGGCCGGCGGGCGTGGCACATCCGGCGGCCGTGCCAGATCACCCGGTGCGAGAGCATCGTCCACTCCCGGCGCGGGATCAGCGCCGCGACCTCCGCCTCGATCTTCACCGGATCGTCGCTGGCGGTCCAGTGCCAGCGCTGGGACAGCCGCAGAAAGTGGGTGTCAACGGTGATTCCCGGGATGTCGAAGGCGTTGCCGAGCACCACGTTCGCGGTCTTGCGCCCGAAGCCCGGCAGCGAGACCAGCGCCTCCAGGCTGCCCGGCACCTGGCCGTCGTAGCGCTCGAGCAGTTGCTGACCGAGCTTGATCAGGGTGTTGGTCTTGGCCCGGAAGAAGCCGGTCTGGTGGATCAGCTCCTCGAGCTCCTCCCGGTCCGCGCTGGCGTAGGAGGCGGCGTCGGGATACTTGGCAAAGACGGCCGGCGTCACCTCGTTGACCTTCTTGTCCGTGCACTGGGCCGACAGGATGGTCGCGACCGAGAGTTCCAGCGGGTTGCTGAAGTTGAGCTCGCAGTGTGCGTTCGGATAGAGCTCGGCCAGCTCCTTGTTGATTCGCCGGGCCCGCCTGGTCAGGGCGAGCTGGGTTTCGCTGCGTTCGGCCACGGCCGCTGTAGTTCCCACGTCAGCTAGCTTATTGGGGCACAATGGCAACACGATGATCGGATTTCTGGTGTTGCTGTTCCCGGTGCTTCTGCTGATCTTCATGCTGGTCATGGAGCGCATCGAAGAGCCGCTGACCCGGGTCGCGCTCGAACGCGAGGTCGAGGACTTCCTGGAGCACGCCAGTCAGGACGAACTCGCCACCCTGGTCCGGGAAGGCCCGGTCAGCGCCATGTCGCGATTCCGGGGCCGGCTGCGAGTGCTGTCCCGGCGCCGCCGGCGCCAGTAGCGCCGGCGCCGGTAGCCGCCCGCGCCAGTAACCGCCGGCGTCAAGCTGGCGATCCGGCGCGGTCGCGGGCTCCCGGACGCGGCTACCCCCTAGAATCCGGCCAAGAACCAGCGCGTGCCGAACGCGCAGCGACGAGAGGGAGCTGGCGTGGACGAGGTGCTCCGCAGGGCCGGACTGTTCCAGGGTGTCGACCCGGCGGATGTCGAGGCGCTGGGCAGCCAGTTCGAGATCTTCGACGCGCCCCGTGGAACCACCCTCTTCAACGAGGGCGAAGCCGGCGACAGCCTCTACATCGTGCTCACCGGCAAGGTGAAACTCGGCCGGAAGTCCTCCGACGGGCGCGAGAACCTGGTGGCCGTGATGGGCCCCGCCGACCAGTTCGGAGAGCTCTCGCTGTTCGACCCGGGTCCCCGTACCGCCACCGCGGTGGTCGTCACCGACGCCCGGGTGGCCCGGTTGCCCAAGGCCGCGCTGACCGACTGGATCACCGAGCGACCCCAGATCGCCCTGCAGCTGCTGCGGGTGGTGGCCCGCCGGTTGCGCCGGACCAACACCATGCTTGCCGACCTGATCTTCGTCGACGTCCCGGGCCGGGTCGCCAAACAACTGCTGCAGCTGGCACAGCGGTTCGGTTCGGTGGACGGCGGCCAGCTGCGGGTGACCCACGACCTCACCCAGGAGGAGCTGGCCCAGCTGGTCGGCGCGTCCCGGGAGACCGTCAACAAGGCGCTCGCCGACTTCGCGTCCCGCGGGTGGCTGCGCCTCGAGCCGCGCTCCGTGGTGATCATGGACATCGAGCGGCTGTCCCGCCGCTCCCGCTAGCGCCCGGTTGGTCGATCAGCCGGTGGTGCGCAGGTGCTCGATCTGGGCGCGGACGCTGAGCTCGGCGGCGCCCCACAGCACCG
>NZ_DASVQG010000011.1:0-1953 GCF_036389215.1 Jatrophihabitans sp. | reverse complement strand
GTCGCCGTGGCGGCACTGGCGCTCGCACTGCGCCGCCGCCGGCCTGACACCCTCGGCTGACCGGGATCCGGCGTCACCCAGCCTCGTGGCCGAGCGCTCCCGCTACTCGAGCGCGCTCAGCACGTCGCTGACATCCCAGTGGACCGGCGGGATGTCGCTCAGGTCCAACCCTCGCCGGTGGATGTCGAGCCGGGCGCCGAGGACGTTGCGGGCCCGGTAGACCAGCGCCCGGACCTGGCTCGCCTGGTCGTCCGAAGGCCTGCCATAGCTCTGCCAGAAGGCGTCCACTTCGGTGCCCGGCCTGGCCAGCGCCCGGGTGATCGTCCAGTCCGCCACCGGGTCGCCCCAGGACGCCGCGTCGCAGTCCAGCACGCCGGTGATCGTGGGCCGGTCCGGGTCGGTGTCGACCAGCAGGTTGAGCGTCCACAGGTCACCGTGCAGCAGCGCCGGGACGGTGATCTCCTCGAGCGCCGCGCGATGGCGCCAGGACGCGGCGATCAGCTGGTGCACCGGGCCGGCATCCAGGCCGGCTGCGGTGAAGGCGTCAGCCAGCTGCTCGAACTGGGCGACGAGCGCCGCGCACCAACTGGTGGAGTACGGGCCGGTCATGGGGCCGAAAGCCTGGCCGGTGACGCCGTGGATGGTCCGGGTGACCGAGCCCAGTTGGCGGTACAGGTGACGCAGGGCGCCCGCGGAGTAGGTGGGCAGCCGCTGGCTGGCAGGCACGCCCGGCAGCAGGGTCTGGACGAGGTAGTCACGGTTGAGCAGCTGGTGGGTGAAGTCCACGGCCACGGTGCGGGGGATCAGGCTGCCCAGCGGTGCCAGGAACGGCAGCGCCGCGTACTCGTTGCGCATCGCCTGCCGGGCGGCTGGTCCCAGGCGCGCAGGCTCGGGAGCGATCCGCAGGATCACCGGGTCGCCGCCGGCGAGCTCCACCCGGTAGGTGCTGTTGTAGGTGCCGATGCCGAGCTCCACGGCCTGGCGGACGACCACCCCGGCGCCGAGGGCGCGCCGGCAGATCGCGAGGATCGCGCTCGGCGCCACCGGCTGCTGGAAGGCCCCGGGTGCGCGTTCGATCGACACCACGTCCAGGTGCCCGGAGCTGGCTGGTTCCCCGAGGTCACCGGTCATGAGGCCCTATCCTGCCCGCGATGGCGTCACCGGCGGCTGTGGCATCGCGTTCGGAGGAGTTGCTCCTTAATCTCGGACCGGTCCATGCCGAATAGCACCCTATGACGCATGACGTGCTGATCGTCACTCGCTGGGTGAGATACGGCCATGACCGGCTCTACGTGAAGGCGGCCGACGGCACAGAGCTCGGGTACCGCGACAACAAGAGCGGCGTCAACCATGTCGTGGCCGGCGCCGACGGCGAGGCCTTCCAAGCGGCATTGGCAGCGTATTGGGCCGGTGGTGGCAAGCCGGCCCCGGAGACGGCTATGGCCCCTGCCGTGCCCCGGATGCCGCGTCCCGTTCCCGGAACGCTCCCACCGGTAGTGCCGGTGGCCCCGGAAACACTGCTGCCACCGGAGAAGCCGTGGACCGACCTGTCACTCGCCCGGCCCGGAGCGGCAGCCCGCGATCGCGCCCTTGCCAAGCGCGGCGAGGCACCCGTGAAGAGCTTGTTCGCACGAGTCCTCGGAGTGCACACCGAGGAGCGCGCCTGGCGGATCGGCGCGGACGGCGAAGAACTCGTCGCCGCTCAACTCCAACGGCTCGGCCCCGCCTGGAAGACGTTGCACGCCGTGCCGGTCGGCGATCATGGCAGCGACATCGACCACGTCATCGTGGGACCCGGCGGGGTCTACACCATCAACACGAAGAACCATCCGGATGCCAGCGTCTGGGCCGGCGGCAACACCGTGATGGTCAACGGCGCCAAGACCATGTACGTGCGCAACAGCCGTTTCGAAGCACGCCGCGCGGCTGATCTGCTTACCGCCCGGGCGGGCT
>NZ_DASVQG010000010.1:0-7615 GCF_036389215.1 Jatrophihabitans sp. | reverse complement strand
ATCCTGTCGGTCCTGCTGGCCCTGGTCTTCGACAGCGTGATCCAGCTGGTGGCCCGGGTGCTGACGCCGTGGCGACGGGCGGTGGCGCGATGATCTCCGACATCTGGACCTGGCTGTCCACCGCCGAGCACTGGCACGGTCCCGACGGTGTTCCTATCCACTTGAAGGAACATCTGCAGTACTCGCTCATCGCGCTGCTGATCGCCGCCGCGATCGCGTTGCCGCTCGGGCTGCTGATCGGCCACACCGGCCGCGGCGGCTTCGTGGTGGTGGCGATCGCGAACTCGTTCCGGGCGCTGCCCACGGTGGGCCTGCTCACCTTCTTCGTCATCCTGATCGCTCCCCACATCCACAGCACAGGGGCGGCGACGTACCTGATCCCCAGCGAGATAGTCCTGGTGCTATTGGCCATTCCGTCCATGCTGACCAACACCTATGCGGGGGTGAGCGCCGTGGATCCCGCGGCCCGCGACGCCGCACGGGGAATGGGCATGCGCGGCAGCCAGACGCTGTGGCAGGTGGAACTGCCCAATGCCCTGCCGCTGATCTTCTCCGGTATCCGCAGCTCGTTCCTGCAGGTCATCGCCACCGCGACGATCACCGCCTACGTGTCGCTGGGCGGCCTGGGCCGGTACCTGATCGACGGCCTTGCCCAGCAGGACTATCCGCAGATGGCTTCGGGCGGGGCGCTGGTCGCCGCGCTGGCCCTGCTGATCGACATGGGGCTCGCGCTGATCCAGCGTTACACCGTCTCGCGAGGTATCACCGGCCGCTACTCCCGACAGCGCATCGTCGACCCCGCGGAGCAGAAGGCGGTCATCGCCGCCGCCCCGCTTACCTGAGCCGCTCGGGCGGCTTGCCTATGATCTCTTCCAAACGACAGGAGACTTGACATGACATCGATCCGCGCCCTGACCGCGGCCGCAGTCGGCGCCGGCCTACTGCTGGTCACCGCCTGCGGCAGCAGCTCCGACCCGACCGGCAAGGCAACGGCCGGCGGTGGCGGCGGCGGTTCCACCGCTCCCACCGACACCATCGTGGTCGGCTCGGCGAACTTCCAGGAGAACGTCGTACTGGCCAACATCTACGCCGGCGCCCTCAAGGCCAAGGGCGTCAAGGTCAGCACCAAGCTCAACATCGGCAGTCGCGAGACCTACATCCCGGCGGTGAAGGACGGCTCGATCGACCTGATCCCGGAGTACTCCGGCGTGCTGCTGTCCTACTTCGACAAGAACGCGACCGCGGTGAGCGCGACCGACGTCTACGCCGCGCTTCAGAAGGCCACCCCGCAGCCCTTGACCGTGCTCACCCAGTCCCAGGCGGAGGACAAGGACGCGATCGTCGTCACCAAGGAAACCGCTGCCAAGTACAACCTGAAGTCGATCGCCGACCTGGCCGCGGTCGCCAGCAAGCTGACCCTCGGGGCACCGCCGGAGTTCCAGACCCGCCCCGACGGCATCCCGGGCCTGCAGAAGACCTACGGCGTGAAGTTCAAGACCTTCAAGAAGCTGGACGCCGGCGGCCCGCTCACCGAGAACGCGCTCAAGAACGGCCAGATCGATGCCGGTGACATCTTCACCACCGACCCGCTGATCGCTAAGAACGGCTGGGTCGTGCTGGAGGATCCGAAGAACCTCTACACCGCGCAGAACGTGCTGCCGCTGATCAACAGCGGCAAGGCCTCGGCCACCGTGAAGTCGGCCCTCGACGCGGTGTCGGCCAAGCTCACCACCGACGACCTGGTCAAGCTGAACGAGCAGGTGTCGCTGGAGAAGCAGAACGCCGAGACGGTCGCGCAGAAGTGGCTGGCCGACGCCGGACTGGCCTAGACCCAGCCCGACCTACACCTGACCTGACCTAGACCTGACCTGACCGGCGATGGCCGACCAGCCGTCCTTCGATCGGATGTGGGACGAGCTCGGCCCGGTCGGCCGGTCGGCGGCCACCGGTGGTTACCGGCGGTTCGCCTGGACGCGCACCGACCACGACCTGCGGGAGTGGTTCGCCGGCCAGGCGGCCGCCCGGGGCCTGTCACTGGTGCCGGACCGGGCCGGTAACCAGTGGGCGTGGTGGGGCGAGCCGTCGTCCGGCCGGCCTGGCCTGGCGATCGGCAGCCATCTGGACTCCGTTCCCGATGGCGGCGCCTTCGACGGCCCGCTGGGCGTGGTGTCGTCGTTCGCGGCCGTCGACGACTTGCGGCAGCAGGGCTTCCAGCCCCGCCGACCGATCGGCATCGTCAACTTCGGTGACGAGGAGGGTGCCCGGTTCGGCATCGCGTGCGCCGGGTCGAGGCTGATCACCGGCGCGCTGGCCGCCGACCGGGCGCGCGCGCTGTCCGACGCCGACGGGACCAGCATGGCGGCGGCGATGCGGGCGTCGGGGTTGGACCCGGACAGCGTGGGGGCCGACCGGGAGGCCCTCGACCGGATCGACTGCTTCGTGGAGCTGCATGTCGAGCAGGGTCGCGGCCTGGTGGAGCTGGGCCGGCCGGTCGCGGTGGGCTCGCAGATCTGGCCACACGGCCGGTGGCGGATCGAGCTGCCGGGAGAGGCCAACCACGCCGGGACCACCAGGCTCGCCGATCGCCGCGATCCGATGCTGGCCTACGCCAGGCTGATCCTGGCGGCCCGGGAGGCGGCCGAGCGACGGGACTCGGTGGCCACCATGGGCAAGGTCACCGTGTTTCCCAACGGTGTCAACGCGATCCCGTCGCAGGTCACCGCCTGGCTCGATGCCCGCGGCCCGGACGCCGAGCAGGTGCTGGCGGTGGTGGCCGAGCTGCACGCGCTGACCGGCGAGGCCGGTGGCAGCCTGCTGCAGGAGTCCTGGACCGAGGCCACCGCTTTCGATCCCGGGCTGGCCGACCGGGTCCGCGCCGTGCTGCCCGATGCCCCGGTGCTCAGCACCGGCGCCGGGCACGATGCCGGCATCCTGGCCAATGCCGGCATCCCCAGCGCCATGCTGTTCGTCCGCAATCCCAGCGGTGTCTCGCACTCGCCGGCCGAGCACGCCGAACGCTCCGACTGCCATGCCGGTGTCCGCGCGCTCACCTCGGTCGTGGCCGGGCTTGCCGGATGACCGGATGACCGGATGACCGACCGGATGACCGGGCTTCGCGCCGAGAACGGCTGTCCCGGATGAGCAGTTACTGGGCGCCCTACGGCTGGCTGCCCGGCGGCGTCGCGGAGCGGGTCAGGCTGGTCGCCGAAGGCGGTCGCTGGGCGCGGGTCGAGGCGGGCGTGCCACCGGCCGGCGAGGATGTCAGGCTGCCCGGCCTGCTGCTGCCCGGGTTCGCCAACACCCACTGCCACGCCTTCCACCGGGCGTTGCGGGGCCGTACCCACGGCGACGGCGGCACCTTCTGGACGTGGCGGGACCGGATGTACGCCCTGGCCCGGCGGCTGGAGCCGCAGGCGTACTACCTGCTGGCCAGGGCGGTGTACGCCGAGATGGCACTGGCCGGCATCACGGTGGTGGGTGAGTTCCATTACCTGCACAACCAGGCCGACGGCAGCCGCTACCCCGACCCGAACGCCTTCGGCCACGCGCTGCTGCAGGCCGCCGCCGAGGCCGGCATCCGGATCACCCTGCTCGACACCTGCTACCTCAGCGGTGGGCTCGGGCCGGCCGGTCACCTGCCGCTGGAGGACGTGCAGCGCCGCTTCGACGACGGCTCGGCGGCCGGCTGGCAGCAACGGGTGGCCCTGCTGTCGCAGGCTCAGACCGGCGGCGTCCGGATCGGCGCCGCGATCCACTCGGTCCGGGCGGTGCCGGCCGCCGAGCTGGCCGGGGTCGTCGCGGCCTCGGCGGGCCGGCCGCTACACGCCCACGTCTCCGAGCAGCCGGCCGAGAACGAGGCGACCCGCCAGTACTACGGCTGCAGCCCCACCGAGCTGCTGGCCAGGCACGGCTTCGGCGGCCCCCTGCACACGGCCGTGCACGCCACCCACCTCACCGACGCCGACATCGCGCTGTACGGCCGGAGCGGGACCAACGTCAGCTTCTGCCCGACCACCGAGCGGGACCTCGCCGACGGGATAGGGCCGGCGCCGGAGCTCGCGGCGGCGGGTGTGCCGATCACCCTGGGCAGCGACCAGAACGCCAGCGTGGACCTGCTCGAGGAGGCTCGCGCGCTGGAGCTCGACGCCCGGCTGGCCAGCCGGCAACGCGGTCGGTTCAGCCCGGCCGCGCTGGTCGAGGCGCTCACCCGGGCCGGTCACGCCAGCCTGGGCTGGCCCGACGCCGGCCAGCTGGCGCCCGGCCAGCGAGCGGACCTGGTGGCGCTGCGGCTGGACACCGTCCGGACCGCCGGCGCGCTGCCCGAGCAACTGGTGCTGGTCGCCGGCGCCGCGGACGTCGACACGGTGCTCGTCGACGGCCGGCTGGTGGTCTCCGGTGGCCGGCACGTCCTGGGCGACGTGGCGGGCCTGCTGGCCGAGGCGATCGCGCCACTCTGGGAATGACACCAGAGCTGGGACTCACCGCACCGAGCGGGTGGGCCCGAGCTGCAGGGCGGCGGGCGCCGAGCTGGGCACCGCCGGGTGCCGCGGCGGCACCGGATCCAGCCGGCGGTAGGGCTGGCCGAGCGCCGGCCGCTGGTCGGGCTCGCCGTTGTTGGGCCAGAACGCCATCGCGCGCTCGGCGAGCGCGGTGATCGACAGCGACGGGTTGACGCCGAGGTTGGCCGACAGCGCCGAGCCGTCCACCACATGCAGGCCGTCATAGCCGTAGAGCCGGTGGTAGGGGTCGATCACCCCGGTCTCGGCCGAGTCCCCGATCGGGCAACCGCCGATGAAGTGCGCGGTCATCGGCACGTTGAACAGGTCACCGTAGGTGCCGCCCGGCTCGCCGCCGATGTTGTCGGCAAGCCGGCGGGCGGCCTGGTTGGCCACCGGGATCCAGCTCGGATTCGGTTCCCCGCTGCCCTGGGTCGAGGTGAGCCTGCCGCGGCCGAACCAGCCAGTGCGCAGCCGCACGGTGATCGAGTTGTCCAGCGACTGCATCACCAGCAGGATGATGGCCTGCTCGGACCAGTGCCTGGGTATCACGGTCCGCAGGATCGCCCGGGGGTTGCGGGTTGCCACCCGAAGCCATTGCCGGATCCGGTGGCCGGGGCTGCCACCGTCGGTGAGGGCGGTGCTCAGCAGGCCCATCGCGTTGCTGCCCTTGCCGTAGCGGACCGGCTCGATGTGGGTGTCCGGGTTCGGGTGCCAGGACGAGGTGATGGCGACGCCGCGGGTGTAGTCCGCGCTCGGGTCGTCGGTGACGGCGCCGAGCAGGGCCTCGGAGTTGGTCCGGGTCAGCTGTCCCAGCCGGGCCGAGATCCGGGGCAGCGTGCTGGACCGCGACTGGTGCAGCAGCTTCTGGGTGTTGTACGCGCCGGCCGAGAACACCACGTGCTGCGCGATGTAGACGCGGCGGTCACGGCGCGGGTGCCAGCTGCCGGTGCGCACCGCGGTGACCTGGTAGCCGCCGCCCGGCATCGGCCGGACGCCGGTCACTTCTGTCAGCGGGTGCACGGTGGCACCGGCCCGCTCGGCCAGGGCCAGGTAATTCGTGGTCAGGGTGTTCTTGGCGCCATGCCGGCACCCGGTCATGCACTCCCCGCACTCGATGCAGCCGGTCCGGTCCGGCCCGGCACCTCCGAAGAACGGATCCGGCACCCGCTGGCCGGGCTCCTTGCGGCCATCCCGGCCGAAGAACACCCCGACCGGCGTCAGCCCGAAGGTGTCCCCCTTGCCGAACTGCTCGGCCAGCCGCTTCATCTCCACGTCGGCGGGCGTCATGCTCGGATTGGTCACTACTCCCAGCATCTTCTTGGCCTGGGCGTAGAACGGCGCCAGCTCCGAGCGCCAGTCGGTGATATGCGCCCACTGCGGGTCCCGGAAGAACGGTTCGGGCGGCTCGTAGAGGGTATTGGCGTAGTTCAGCGAGCCGCCGCCGACGCCGGCCCCGGCCAGGATCACCACGTTCTTGAGCAGGTGGATCCGCTGGATGCCGGTGAGGCCGAGCCTGGGCGCCCACAGGAAGCTGGCCAGATCCCACGACGTCCTAGGCAGACTGTCCTTATCGAAGCGCCGGCCGGCCTCGATGACGCCGACCCGGTACCCCTTCTCGGTGAGCCTCAGCGCGGTGACGCTGCCGCCGAAGCCGGAGCCGATCACCAGCACGTCGAAGTCGGGCAGCACGTCGAAGTCGGGCCTCAAGACCGCATCGCTCGGACGCTCGCCCTTCGGAACTGTCATCCCACCATTCCTTAACAGTGACTGCATAGACAATGTGTCTAAAGGCGTCTAGAGGATTTCTGGACGAGGTGCCACGGCGTCCCACCGCAGCGTCAATTCGCCGAGCCGGTGCCGGGCCGGCGTGCTGAGCACCGGCCATTCTGCAGTCACGCTGGCTGCCATTGCCTGCCACCGCTGCCGGGGTCCGAACGCGGCCAGCGGGGCGTGCAGGTCCCAGGCCGCGTCCATCGCACGGAGCAGCCGGTGAACCGGCTCACCGGCCACGTTGCGGTGGATCAGCGCTTTGACCAGCCGGTCCGCCACGTCCGAGGGCCGCCGTAGGTGCTCGAGCCGGCAGCTCAAGGTCAGGCTCACCGGGCCGCCGGCGTCCAGCAGCACCCAGCTCGCCCGCCGCCCCAACTCGTCGCTGGTGCCCTCGACGATCAGGCCGCCGGGGGCCAGCTGGCGTTGCATCCGCTGCCAGGCCCCGGACACCGCCGAGGGCGGGTACTGCCGCAGCACGTTGGCCGCCCGGACGATGACCGGATGCCGGCCGGCGAGCTCGAAACCCCCCAGCTCGAAGCTCAGTCCTGGCTCGCTCGCCTGCCGGGCGGCGGCCACCCGTTCCGGATCGATCTCCAGACCGAGCACCTCGACGTCGGGCCGGCTCCGGCGCAGCCGGCCCAGCAGCTCCACCGCGGTGACCGGGCTCTGGCCGTAGCCGAGATCGATCACCAGCGGCACCGCCGCCCGCCGCAGCGGCTCGGCGAGCTCGGTGGCGATCCAGTTGTCCATCCGACGCAACCGGTTCGGATTGGTGGTCCCCCTGGTCGGCATGCCGAGAGCCCGGGCCCGGCCCGCTGCGAGCCGCGGCTGCTTGGTCACGGACGCCGATTCTTCCTGATCCCGGCGGTCGCCGTCGCGCTCGGTGGGCCGGCCGGGCGGATGGAAATGGGGATCCGGGTCGCCTTGGACACGTTCAGCCGGGAGGCCTGCGACAGCAAGCCGGCTTCTTCCGGGGCTGGGGACTGGACCGCGGACGAGGTACGGTCTCGGTGTCCACCATGCCCACCCTTGCCCTGACCGACCGCGGCGGTGCCACCACGACGGAGTTGCTGGAGCTCGATGCCGAGATCCGGGACGGGGTGCAGGCCAGGTTCGGCATCCGGCTCGGCCCGGAAGCGCACCTACGGAATTGTGCTTTCTAAACTATCCGATACGGTGCGTATGTGGGCCGTCGAACGGCTAACGTATTAAGCCACATCGGACACCACGAATTGTGAGGATCGGGTTGGACAGCGGTCGCGTAACCTTCGCTGCTGTCCTCAGAATTCGCGAATTCCGGGTGCTGTGGGTGGCGGACGCCCAGTCGGCGGTCGGTGATCAGCTCG
>NZ_DASVQG010000009.1:0-4592 GCF_036389215.1 Jatrophihabitans sp. | reverse complement strand
GAGTTGCCCTGGCTGGCCGGAGCCCTCCGGTGGGTGCCGGTGGTCTTCGGCCGCGACCAGCTGGGCCCCGCGCTGGCCACGGCGGGCCATGACCCTGCCACGCCGACCACCTGGATCTGGGAGGGCGTGGTGCCCTACCTGACCCGCGAACAGGTAACCGCCACCGTGCAGACCATCCGGGCCCGCTCCGCGCCGCGGAGCCGGCTGATCGTGAGCTATCAGCAGCCGGTGCTGTCGGCCACCCTCGGCAGGCTGGTGATGCGGACCATGAGCGTCCTGTCCAGGCGCCCGTATCCGCTGGCCAACGAGCCGCACCGCTCGTCCTGGAGCCCGGCGGCCATCAGCCGGCTGCTCGGCGCTCACGGCTTCACCGTCACCAGCGACGAGGACCTGCTGAGCCTGGCCGAACGGCTGCCGAGCGAGGTCCGGCAGCGCCGGTCGTTGCGCGCCGGCCGGGTGCTGGTCGCCGACCTGGAGTAGCCACCTCCACCAGAGACCTCAGCGCGGCTCGATCCCGAAGTACGGCCAGCACCCGTCCATGCCCTCGATCCGCACCCCCGCCGCCCCGTCGCCGGCCAGCCAGTCCGAGCGCGGCAGCCGCAGGTGCTGCAGGGTGTCCACCTGGTCCCCGCGGCGGTGCAGCGACTCGCCGTTCGGCTGGTATCCCAGCGCCCGCGACACCGCCAGCGAGGCGTAATTGTCGTGCCAGGCCGAGGTGATCGCGGCTTGGGCCCGCAACGGCCCGAAGGCCAGCGCCAGGATGGCCCGGCGCATCTGCCGCCCGATACCGCGCCCGCGCACCGCCGGCACCAGGTGCGAGGCGCTGTCGACGGTGCGCAGCAGCGGGAAGTCGTCAGCCGCCAGCTCCTGCACCCCGACCAGCTCACCGCCGGCCCGCACGCAGAACCCCAGCTGCCACTGTTCGGGGCGCCAGCTTCCGTAGCCGTTCCAGTAACGCTGGAAGCCGATCACCCGGCGGTTGGTGGCCTCGGGCAGGCCGGGATACCGGGTGGCGTCGGGGTCCAGTTCCACGTCGTCGGGCAGCAGGTCGGCCAGCGGCACCAGGTCGGCCTCGGTCATCGGCCGCAGGTCCACCTCGCCCACCCGCAGCCGCAGGTCCCACAGCGGCCAGTACGGATGCGTCATGGCTACTCCGTCGCCGACGCCGAGATCAGCGACCGGGCGGCCTGCAGGATGGTCGCCTCGTCCAGCAGCACGGTCCGCGCCGCGTCACCCAGCGGGATGAAGCTGTCGGCGCTGGTGACCCGCTGGATCGGGCCGCGGAAGCCCCCGTCGACCAGCGCGGCGACGATACCCTCCGACACCCCACCGGAGCGGCGGGTCTCGTCCACCACCAGGACCTGGCCGCTGCCGGCCGCCTCGCGAAGGATGTCCTTGACCGGCAACGGAGAAAGCCACCGCAGATCCAGCACAGCGATCGATGTCCCCTCCTGCGCAAGGGTGTTCGCGACCCGCAGGCTCATCGGCACGCCGTTGCCGAAGGTCACGATGCTCAGGTCCGCGGCATCCGAATGGGACGGGCCGCCGTCACCGGCGCCGACCAGCCAGCGCCGGGCCCGTCCGATCGGGATGTGCTCGGCCGCCCAGCGCCCCGGCCCGGCATACTCGGCCAGCCAGCCGCCGTCACCGGCTGAGTGCAGATCACGTTGATGGTAAAGGGCGATCGGCTCCAGGAAGACGCTCACGGTGCCGTCGACCGCGGCGGCGGCCAGCAGGCTGCGCAGCATCGCCGGCGCATCGCTCGGATGTGCCGGCACTCCCACCACCAGGCCCGGGATGTCACGCAGCACCGCGACCGAGTTGTCGTTGTGGAAGTGGCCGCCGAAGCCCTTCTGGTATCCCAGGCCGGCGATCCGCACCACCATCGGATTGCGGTACTGGCCCTGGGAGAAGAACTGCAGGGTGGCGGCCTCACCGCGCAACTGGTCCTCGGCGTTGTGCAGGTAGGCCAGGTACTGGATCTCCGGGATGGGCAGGAAGCCGGCCAGCGCGGCGCCCAGCCCCACCCCGAGGATGGCCTGCTCGTCCAGGATGGTGTCGAACACCCGCGCCCCGCCGAAGCTCTTGCGCAACCCCCTGGTCAACCCGTACACCCCGCCCTTGACCGAGACGTCCTCGCCGAACACCAGGGCCTGCGGGCGGCGGGCCAGCTCGTCGTGCAGCGCCCGGTTGATCGACTGTGCCAGGGTCAGCGGCCCCTCGTTCTCCGGTAGCCGGCCGCCGAACACCGCGGCCCGGTCCACCTCGGCGGGCTCGGCCACCACGGCGGCCACCTGCGCCGCCACCTGTTCAGTGCTGCGCGGGGCCAGCGGCGCCATCACCTGCACGGCCGAGCTCAGTTGCGGCTCGGCCATCACCTGCACCGCGACCTCGCGAACCTGGTCGCCGATCGCCTCGTAGCGCGCCGCCAGCTCGGGGCCGTCGGCGAACCCGGCGTCGGCCAGCAACCCGGCGGTCACCAGCAGCGGATCCCGTGCGTAGTCCGCGGCGATCTCGGCCGGGGTGCGGTAGGCCACCTCCGCGTCCGACCCGGCGTGCCCGAGGAACCGGACCGTCTTCAGATGCAGGAAGGCCGGCTTGCGGGCCGTCCGGACGAACTCGACCGCCTGGCTGGCCGCGTCGTAGACATCGGCCAGGTCGCAGCCGTTCACCGCGAGGTAGCGCAAGCCGGGCCGGGACAGGAAGCGCTCGGTGATCCAGCCGGACGGGGTCCGGGTGCTGATCCCGAGCCCGTTGTCCTCGCACACCATCAGCAGTGGCAGCGGCAGGCCCTGGTAGACGGTGTTCGACGCCGTGTTGATCGCCCCCACCAGGGTGGAGTGGTTCACCGAGGCGTCGCCGAAGCTGGTCACCACGATCGAATCCGGCGCCCACGGGGTCCGCACCCCGGTCCGGCGGGCCCGGCCCAGGGCGAAGGCCAACCCGACCGCGCGGGGCAGGTGCGAGGCGATCGTCGAGGTCTGCGGGATGACGGCGAGCTCGGCATTGCCGAACACCTTGTGCCGGCCACCGGCGATCGGTTCGCTGGTGGCCGCCGCGACGCCGCCGAGGATGTCGCGGACCGGGTCGTGGCCGGGCAGCTGCTGGGCCCTGGCGCAGTAGAAGCCACCCGAGCGGTAGTGCAGCAGCGCCGGATCGCCCGGGCGCAATGCCGCCGCGACCGCCGCGTTGCCCTCGTGACCGGATGAGGAGATGGTGTAGAAACCGCGGCCCTGGGTCTGCATCCAGATCGCGGCCAGGTCGGCCTGGCGGGACTGGCACTGCGCCTGGAACAGCTCGCCGGCCTGCCTGATCGTCAGCGGGCTGCCGGGCCGGACCGGGGTGTCCAGATCGCGGCTGGGACCGCGCCGCAACGCGGTCACCGCGGTGACGAAGTGCTCCTCCAGGGGATGGCGTTCGGCAGGCACCTGCACATCTAACCCTGCCGGCCCGGTTCGTGTGGATCAACCCGGTGTCCGCGGCGCTGCCGGCTCAGCGCACGCGGATCAACCCGGGTTCGCGGCGCTGCCGGCACCGCCGGCATCACGTCCGTCGGCCCGGCCGTCGATGGTGCGCCGCTCGGTGACGATCGCGGTGACCAGCGCCGCCGGGGTGACGTCGAAGGCCGGATTCCAGCCGGTACTGCCTGGTGAGGCGACCCGGTGGCCGGCCAGCGCCAGCACCTCCTCGGCATCCCGCAGCTCGATGGTGATCCCGGCGCCGCTCTCGGTCGAGAAGTCGATGGTGGATTCCGGGGCGGCCACCACGAACGGGATGCCGGCATAGCCGGCGGCCAGCGCGTGCGAGACGGTGCCGACCTTGTTGGCGACATCGCCGTTGGCGGCGATCCGGTCGGCTCCCACCACCACCGCCTCGACCTCACCACCCAGCAGCAGCCCCGCTGCCGCCGAGTCGACGATGATCCGGTGCGGAATGCCGCGTCGCCCCAGCTCCCAGGCGGTGAGCCGGCTGCCCTGCAGCAGTGGCCGGGTCTCGCAGACATAGACCATCTCCAGCGGAGCGGCGGCGTGCAGCCGCTCGATGACGCCGAGGGCGGTCCCGAACTCGACACAGGCCAGCGCGCCGGCATTGCAGTGCGTCAGCACCCGGCGGGCACCGGCCAGCAGCTGCGCGCCCCGGTCGCTGAGCGCCTGGTTGATCTCGATGTCGGCGTCCCGGATCGCCAGCGCCGCCTTCACCAGTTCCTCGACGCCGGCTCCCCCGCCGCGCGCCGAGGCAAGCTGCTCCACTCCCCAGGACAGGTTCACCGCGGTCGGCCGGGCCCCGACCAGCTTCTCGGCGGCCACGGCGAGGTCGGCGTCCAGGTCACCCCCGCGTTCGGCCGAGCGGCAGGCGGCCAGCGCCATGCCCAGCGCCCCTGCCACGCCGAGCGCCGGCGCACCGCGCACCGCAAGCGACCGGATATGGACGACCAGCTCATCGACCTCGCGGATGTCGATGCTCACCAGTTCGGCAGGCAGCCTGGTCTGATCGATGATCCGGATGGCGCGCTCGACCCAGTCAACGGTGCGCATGGCCGGTAGCGTAGCCAGCTGTGCTACTCCCCGACCAGCGCGCCGCGGTGGCACAGG
>NZ_DASVQG010000008.1:0-7132 GCF_036389215.1 Jatrophihabitans sp. | reverse complement strand
CCCCGGCTGGACGCCGCGGTCGGCTCCATCCGCGCCGCCGGTGGCCGGGCCACCAGCGCCGTCGTCGACGTCAGCGATCGGGCGGCGCTGCGGGCGGCGGCCGAGCAGGCGCTGGCCGGGCCCCGGCTGGGTGCGGTGGTGTGGGCCGCCGGCCTCTTCGACTGGGCCGACGCCGACGTGGCCGAGCCGGACACCTGGGACCAGCTCTTCGACGTCAACCTCGCCGCGGCAGCGGCGGCCACCCGGCTGCTGCTGCCCGGCTTGCTGGCCGGGTCCCCCAGCTCGCTGATCTATCTCGGCTCGGCGGCGTCCCGGCAGCCGTTCCAGCACAACGCCGCGTACGTGGCGAGCAAGCACGGGCTGGCAGGGCTCGCCGGGGCAGTCTGGCTGGACGTGCGCGACCGCGGGGTCAAGGTCAGCCTGATCGCGCCCGGCCTGGTCGCGGCCGGCGCGGGCCTGCGATCACCGCAAGGCCAGGCCTGTCCCGAGCGGCTGTTGCAGCCGGCAGACATCGCCGCGGCCGTGCGGTTCGTGGTGACCTTCCCCGAGCGGGGCTGCCCGACCGAGATCAGGCTCGAACCGCAGGCAGGCTGAGAGCGCACCGACCCGCTCAGTAATCGCGGCCGATTCCCACCGTGTCCTTGCCGTCGTGGTTCCAGTCACCGGCGAACGGCCGGTCCCCGACGACGCCGAAGCGGGTGTAGGACGACACCGGGCCACCCAGGGTGTTCGCCATCGCGAACCGCGCGCCCTGGTACACCCCGTAGCTGTCGGCGCCGTTGCCGTCCCAGTCGCCGGCGACCGGCACGCTGCCGGCTGCGCCGAAGGTGTAGCGCAGTTGCGGCGCGCCCGCCGCGAGGCTGTTGACCAGGTAGAACGTCGCGGTACTCGGGACGTACACGCCCGGCGTGTCGGCCTTGTTGCCGTTCCAGTCTCCTGACACCGGCAGCGCACCCGTTCCGCCGAGCACCACGCGGGTCACCGGGCTGGTCGAGGTGGGGGTGTTGGTGTTGAACAGGTAGAACGTCGAGTTCGAGCTCCGGTAGACCCCGATCGTGTCGGTGCCGATGCCGTCCCAGTTGCCGCACACCGGCCGATCACCCGGATTGCCCAGTCGCACCTGGTGCACCGGCGTGCCGGCGGCGAAGGAATCGCGGTAGTAGAAGGTCGCGGTGCTCGAGCGGAACACCCCGACGGTGTCGGAGCCGTCGCCGTTGAAGTCACAGGCGAACGGCTGGTCCCCCTTGATGCCGAAGCCGCTCACGACGTCGGTGGTCGGGCTGGCCAGCGAGTTCGTCAGGTACAGGGTCGGCGCGGTCAGCGGCTTGGCCACCACGAACCAGTCCGACTTGAGCCCCAGCGCGGTGCGGAACTCGTTGCCGGTGACGGTCACCGTGCGGGTACTGCCCTTGACCTGCGCCGAGAGCACCCGGCCGCCGTCGGCACCGAGATGGTTGCCGGTCGTGGTGACCGACTGCAGGGTGCCGACCCCGAATGCCTGCGAGATGGTGCTGGCCGGGATCGAGGTGCTCCAGTTGTGGTTGGGCGAGGCGGTGTCGCCGAGGTCCTGCACCGCCGGGAAGGTGCCGCCCGCGGTCCAGCCACCGGTCGAGGAGCTGAATTCCGCGGACATGATCGTCCCGGAGGAATTGGTGATCACCTTGCCCGCCGTGCTGGCCACCGCGGTGTTGGTGCGGGAGTCCTCGGTGACCACGCCGTCCAACCCGACCCCGCCGTAGACCTGGCAGGTCTGCGAGTCACAGGTCTTGGCCCAGCTGTAGCGGTTCTGGGCCGCCGCGTAGGACCGGGCGGCGACCGCCTGCGACTGCAGCGCGGCCATTCCCTTGCCGCCGCTGGCGTCACCCCAGGACGCCGGTGACTCCCGCGGGACCACGCCGCGCAGGTAGTCCTCCATGCCGACCAGGTTGACGACCCTGGTCATGCCGCCGCCGTAGACCAGCGACAGCGAGCCGCGGTAGGTGCGGGTGGAGGTGCCCGAGCAGATGCTGAGCATGGTCGCCAGCGAGCCAGGGGTCACCGAGGACCGGATCGCGCCGGTGGTGACCGGCTTGGCCGCCGACCACGGCTTGCCGCAGCCGGTGCTGGTGAACAGCTGGTAGGAGCCTGCCGAGACGTAACGCAGCAGCGCCGCGCTGCCGGCCGGGATGGCCACGCCGCCGGCGGTGAACGGGCTGCCGGAGGTGACGACCACCTGGTTCTGGCCGTCGAGGGCGGTCAGGTCGACGCTCAGGGTGCCCAGGCTGCGGGTGGCCAGGGTGGTGCCGCCGTAGTAGTGGGCCAGGATCTGGGTATACGTCCAGCTGTAGTTGGTGGCGTAGCCGAAGGCGCCGTACTGGCCCATCCCCCGGCCGTGGCCGTAGCCGTGACCGGTGATCCCGACGTTGCCGCCGGGCCAGGAGGCGGCAGCCGGTGCCGGTGACACCACTGCCAGCGCGGTGCAGGCCAGCGCGCCACCGACAACGGTGGCGATCGCAGCGGTCCGGCGCGACGGCCGGTGGGACGTGCCGGTGAGCGGGCCATGGGAGGTACCGGGCTGGCTGGCTGATCGAATGCTGAACATCTGGGTCACCTCGGGGCCGACCCGGGAGAGCGCTAGGCCGGAATGTCCGGATAAGGGCGATCGAAACCGCCGGAACTGTGTTTCCCTACGGTGTTACCTATTGGCCGATGCCAAGGCGATCTGAGAGATCCGAGGACTGTAACCCCGCCGGGCCGTCCGGCGCAGCACCGGAACGGCGGCAGTTCAGCCGCTCTTCGGACTCGGAAGCCGCGCTCTTCCGACTCGGAGGTAGCGCTCTTCGGACTCGGAGGTAGCGCTCTTCGGACTCGGAGGGACATAAGTAGCGGCGGCCTCAGCCGGCCGGCAGGTAGGCCGCACGGTCCTCGGCGAACGCGCGCCGCAGCGCCGCCCGCCAGTGCGGCATCGGCGTCAGGCCGGCCTCGCGCCAGGCCTGGTCCGACAGCACCGAATACGCCGGCCGCGGCGCCGGGCGCGGGAACTTCTCGGTGGTGGTCGGGTGCACCCGCCCGGGGTCGGCGCCGAGCTCCTCGAAGACCGCCCGGGCCAGGCCGAACCAGCTGGTCTCACCCGATCCGGTGCAGTGATAGACGCCCGGACGGGCCGTGCTGCCGGCCAGCGCCACCAGCCCCCGGGCCAGGTCGGCCGACCAGGTCGGTGAGCCGCGCTGGTCATCGACCACCTCGATGGTGTCGCGGGCCTGCTCCAGCCGGGCCATCGTCTTGACGAAGTTGGACCCGGTGGCGCCGTAGACCCAGGCGGTGCGCACCACGTAAGCGTGCTCGGGAGCCAGCTCACGAACCGCCTGCTCGCCGGCCAGCTTGGTGCGCCCGTACGCCGAGCGCGGATCGGGTGCCGCGTCCACCGGATAAGGCTGGCCGGCGTCGCCGGCGAAGACGTAGTCGGTGGACACCTGCAGCAGCCGGGCGCCGGTCCGCGCCGCGGCGGCGGCCAGCAGCGCCGGCCCGCCGGCGTTCACCGCGAAGGCGCGCTCCTCCTCGGTCTCGGCCTGGTCGACGGCCGTGTAGGCCGCGGCGTTGATCACCAGCCCCGGTTCGAAGTCGCTGAAGACGGCCTGCACCGACGCCGAGCTGGTGATGTCGAGCTGGTCCGATCCCAGGGCCAGCAGCTGGTCGCCCTGGACGCCGGCCGCGGCCAGTACCCGGCACAGGTCGGTGCCGAGCTGGCCACGAGCGCCGGTGACCAGCCAGCGGCTCTGCTGCGGCCCGCTCACCGGCTGTCCGGACGAGCCGGGGACCGGGTGTCGGACAGAGCCGGACCGCGCGACTGCCGGCGCTGGGCGAATGCGGGCATGCGGTTCATGCTTGCACACCCGGCGGGTGTCGCCGGGGGTGCGTGGCGTGCGGCCGTGGGCCGTGAGGCGTGTCGTGGCTTCTGACGTCGTACACAGTTGGCCCCGATAGACTTCGCCGATGCCCTCCAACGATGACCGCCCGCCAGCCGGCGGGTCGAATCCGGCCGACGGCGAGCTGCCACCCGAACTCGACCCGCGTCGCGGCCGGCAGCGCTCGCGCCCGCGGCCGGCCGCGAGTACCGACGGGTGGGGCAACCAGAACGCCGACGGGTGGGGCGACCAGAACCCCGACCAGCTGGGCAACCGGACCAGCGGACAGCCGGGCGACCAGCGCGGCGCGCGGCCCGGTGACCCCGATGCCCAGCTGCCACCCGAACTGGACCCGCGCGGCCGCCAGGGCAGCCGTGCCCGGGACGCGGCCGCAGGCAGGCCGGCCGGCTCCGGCCAGCCACCGGCCGGGCGCGCACCGGCCACCCGCGTGGCCGGCGGCCGACCCAGGTCTGACCTGAAGCACGGAGCGGCGCTGGGCCTGCGGATAATCGCGACCATCTGCTCGCTGCTGGTCCTGGTGGGCAGCGGCTGGGCGTGGGCGACGTATCGCAACTTCCACGCCGCCATCACCCGGGTCGACGCCATCTCGGCCAAGGGCAAGGCAGCCAACGGGGGCATCGACGGGCAGGACCAGACCCTGCTGCTGGTCGGCAACGACGACCGCGACACCGCCACCGACGCCGAGTTGGCCCAGCTGGGCACCCACCGCGACGGCGGCAGCTACAACACCGACACGATGATGCTGCTGCACCTGCCGGCCGACGGCAGCAGGGCCACCGCGATCTCGTTCCCGCGGGACTCCTACGTGAGCATCCCCGGCCATGGCAAGAACAAGCTGAACGCCGCCTACCCGATCGGCGTCCAGGCCGCGCACGGTGACAAGGCCGCGGGCGCACGGTTGCTGGTCGAGACCATCGAGAACCTGACCGGGCTGAGCATCGACCATTTCGTCCAGGTCGACCTGCTCGGTTTCTACCGCATCTCCAACGCCATCGGCGGCATCGACGTCTGCCTCAATGCCGCGCAGAAGGAGGTGAAGTCCGGAATCGACCTGAAGGCCGGCCACCAGATCATCAAGGGCACCCAGGCGCTGGCCTTCGTCCGGCAGCGCTACGGCCTGCGCAACGGCGACCTCGACCGGATCAAGCGCCAGCAGTACTTCCTGTCGGCGGTGTTCCGCAAGATGTCCTCGGCCGGCACCCTGCTGAACCCGCTGAAGCTGCAGAACCTGCTCAAGGCGGTGTCGTCCTCGCTGCAGATGGATGAAACCCTGGAGCCGCTCAAGCTCGCGCAGCAGATGCAGAACCTGCAGGCCGGCAGCTTCACCTTCACCACCATTCCGACCCAGGGGTTTGCCGATGAGGAGATCGGCGGTCAGATCCAGAACACCGTGGTGGTGGACGCGGCGGCGATGCCCGAGTTCGTGGACAAGCTGATCGGAAGTTCCGGGTCGGCCCTGCAGAAGGCGAAGCCCGCCGTGCCGAGCGAGGTCACCGTCCAGGTCATCAACGACACCAACGCCAACGGGCTGGAGACGACCAACGCCAAGGCGCTGCAGGCGGCCGGTTTCAAGACCGAGATCCCGCCCGCGACGTCGGACGTGGTGGCCAGGACCACGATCCGTTACGCCCCCGGCCAGGAGGCGGCGGCCAGGGCCCTGCAGGCGCAGGTGCCCGGCGCGGTGATGCAGCGCACCACCTCGGTCAGCGGGGTGAGCCTGGTGCTCGGCGAGAACCGCGTCCAGGTGAAGAGCCTGATGCCCAAGCCCACGCCGGCAGGCACCGCGGGCAGCTCGGCCAAGCCCGGGTCCTCGGCACCGAGGCCCTCGGCGTCCTCCTCCACGGCGGGCGTGACCACCGCGGCCGATGCCGGCTGCATCAACTAGCCCACGGCATAGCGGAAGCTGAGTCCAGGATGGCGTTGCCCCCGATGCCGCTGCCGCCGACCGGGCCGGAACAACTGTTCGCCGCCCGGCTGGCCGCCGATCCCGGTGGCCCGCTGGTCACCTTCTACGACGACGCCACCGGCGAGCGCGCCGAGCTCTCGGCGAAGTCGCTGGCCAACTGGGTCGCCAAGACCCATTTCCTGCTGGTGGACGAGCTGGGCGCCGCGGTCGGCGACCGGGCCTTCGTCCGGCTGCCGGTGCACTGGCTGGCAGCCCCCATCCTGCTGGGCTGCTGGTACGCCGGCCTGGAGGTGGTGACCGATCCCGCGACAGCGACCATCGCCTTCGGCGACGCCGACTCGCTCTCAGCCCTGATCACCCCCGACCGGCTGAACGGGGCGTTCGCGGTGTCGCTGCTGAGCATGGCCAGGCCCTCGACACCGCCACCCGGGATGGCCGACTACGCCAGCTCCGTGCGTCCGATGCCCGACAGCTGGGCGGCCGTCCGGGCCCAGGCGGGACCGGGCGACGCCGCCTTGGCCGGGCGCTCGCGGGCCGAGCTGGGCGAGGCCGCCCGGCAGGCGGCCGGCGAGCTGGGGCTGGGCCCGGCCGGCCGGCTGATGTGGACCGCTGCCTGGACCGCTCCGCAGGACTGGATCGCGTCCCTGCTCGCGCCGCTGGCGGTCGGCGGCTCGGTGGTGCTGGTGCGCAATCCGGACCCGGCCAGGGGCACCGCCCGGGGCGAGGCTGAGCACGCCACCGTCAGCCACTGATGCCGTGGTCGGGCAGGCTGGCTAGAGTTCGGCTGACTACCTCGTCCGGCTCACGGGACTTGTCCGGCCGGACGCCGATCGAGCCAGCTGGAGAGTCAAGCGTGGACAAAGTGGTGGCAACAGCCGCCGAGGCGGTGGCTGACATCGGTGAGGGAGCGTCGCTGGCGGTCGGCGGTTTCGGCGTGTGCGGCATCCCGCACGTCCTCATCCAGGCGCTGCTCGAACTCGGCAGCGGCTCGCTGGAGACGGTGTCCAACAACTGCGGGCTGGACGAGGCGGGCCTGGGCATCCTGCTCGGCGCGAAGCGGATCCGGCGCACCATCGGCTCCTATGTCGGGGAGAACCGCGAGTTCGCCCGGCAGTACCTCAGCGGCGAGCTGGAGGTCGAGCTGACGCCGCAGGGCACCCTGGCCGAGCGGCTGCGGGCCGGCGGCTCCGGGATCGCGGCGTTCTACACCCCGGCCGGGGTCGGCACCATGATCGCCGAGGGCGGCCTGCCGTGGCGCTATCACCCGGACGGCACGATCGCGCTGGCCTCGCCGGCCAAGGAGGTCCGCGAGTTCAACGGC
>NZ_DASVQG010000007.1:0-2711 GCF_036389215.1 Jatrophihabitans sp. | reverse complement strand
GCGTGGCAGTACTTGGCCAGCTCGGGCGGGATGAACGCCGGATCGGGCTTGCTGGGCGACTTCGGCGCGAGCGTGGCCGCCGGCGGGCGGGAGGCGTTCGGCGGCGGCGAGGGGATGGTGGTGCTCGGCTCCGCGGTGCATCCGAGGAGCAGCAGCGATGCCGCTACCACCGGATACCGGAAATGCACGTTCGTCCTCCTCCCTCTGCTCCGACCACCGATTCTAGGCAGCCCGCCCCATCTTCCGGGCAGACGGCAGCTGGGGCAGGTCCGGCGGCTCGCTCACCCCGGCCTGGCGTAGCCTCTGCCGCCGGCAGATACCGTGGTCATAGCGAGGGACGCGATCACCCGGCCGGGTTCGCCGCTCGGCTGTGCCGGGCCGGAATTGCGCAACGGTGTTCAGCGAATCAGAATCGACCTGAAAGAGGCCTCATGACCCACTTCCGAGTCACCCGCTCCAGCCACCCCGCATCCGAGCAGGAGCGGGCGGAGATGCTGGCCGACCCCGGCTTCGGCCGGTTCTTCTCCGACCACATGGCCTCGGCAACCTGGACCGCCGACGCCGGGTGGCACGACCTCGAGGTGCGCGCGCTCCAGCCGTACACCCTGCACCCCGCCGCGGCGGTGTTCCACTACGCGCAGGAGATCTTCGAGGGCATGAAGGCGATGCGGCACGCCGACGGCAGCATCTGGCTGTTCCGGCCGGAGCTGAACGCGCGCCGGTTCGGAAATTCGGCCCGGCGGCTGGCGCTGCCGGTGCTGGAGGAGGAGCTGTTCATCCAGAGCCTGATCGAACTGGTGCGCGCCGATCAGGACTGGGTGCCGGCCTACGACGGCGAGCGCAGCCTGTACCTGCGGCCGTACATGTTCGGCTCCGAGGCATTCCTCGGGGTGCGGCCGGCCCTCGAGGTGAGTTACGGCGTGATCGCCTCACCCGCCGGGTCCTACTTCAGCTCCGGCCTGAGCGGCGTCTCACTCTGGGTCAGCGAGAAGTACTCCAGGGCGGCCAAGGGTGGCACGGGCGATGCCAAGTGCGGCGGCAACTACGCCGCGAGCCTGGCCGCACAGGTCGAGGCCCACGAGCACGGCTGCGAGCAGGTGCTCTACCTCAGCGGGGACGACGACCGCTACCTGGAGGAGTCGGGCACCATGAACCTGTTCCTGGTGACCGCCGACGGCGAGCTGGTCACACCGGGACTGGGCACCATCCTCGAGGGCGTGACCCGCGACAGCGTCCTGGAACTGGCCGACGAGCACGATCTCAAGCCCGTCGAGCGGCAGGTCGCCCTGGCGGACCTGCGGTCGGGCTGCGACGACGGCTCGATCACCGAGATGTTCGCGGCCGGCACCGCCGCCGTGATCACCCCGATCATCGGCTTCAAGGGCGAGGGGTACGGCCACAGCGTGGGCGACGGGCAGCCGGGCAGGCTGACGCTGGCCATCCGCAAGCACCTCCTGGACGTCCAGTTCGGCCGGGTGCCGGACACCCGCAACTGGCTACGCCCGGCGGTGGAATAGGGGCCGGTGGAATAGGCCGGTGGAGCGAGCGCCGGCTAGTCGCGGTCGCGGCCGAGCAGGATGTTCAGGAACTTCGAGCCGTACCCGGGGCCCTGCGCGTTCTCGTACAGGTAGGCGGAGTCCGCTTCGACCTCGTCGGCGCGCCTGGCCCACCGGGACAGCAGGTACCCCACGACCGCCACCCAGGCCAGGTTCGCCAGCCAGAACATCTCAGGAATCCCTCCTCGAATGCTTCCAGTATGCGTCGCGACGGCACATCGCCGTATCTCGTCGGTCGGGCCGGCTTCAGGAGTCGATAGCGATGCCTACCACGCGAGCGAGGAATCTCTCGATGTCGGCGCGTTCCCGTTCGAGTTCGTCCCGGTGCCGGCGGGTGAGTCGCTCGAACGGCGTGACCCGGATGGTCGCCGAGCGGGTTGACCGACCGGACCGCTCGGACCGGTCCAGTCGCCAGATACCGATCACCCGGCCGTCACAGACCACGGCCGGCTTGATGATGCCCCCGACGTAGACCAGCGGGTGCAGGGCGGGATCGAGCATCGCGGTGCGGTCGCGGTAGCCGATCAGGTAGTTGTCGAACATCGGCAGCAGGCGCACCCCAGGTACCGGCTGCACCGCACCGAGTGTCCAGCCCCGCCGGCCGTCGAGCTCGACCTCGGTCAGCTCGTGCCGGATCGCCCTGATCGCCGCGCCGGACGGCAAGCCCGACCAGGTCGAGAAGTCCGCGGCGGTGGCCGGTGCGAATGCGCGGAAGTACCGGCGCGCCAGCTCGGCCATCGGGTCAGCCGGCGCCGGTGCGCTCGGCACCCAGTCCTCGAGGAGGGCGAAGGTCGAATCGCGACCCCGGTCGCCCGCCCGGCAGGTGATGCCGCGACAGCTCAATGCCAGCAGCAGGTGGGTCGCGGCCGAGGGGTCCTCCGCCAGCCGAATGCCGCGATCGGCAAGTTCCGCGGCGACCTCATGGCGGGTCAGCTGACGGCCGGCCAGCACCTGGTACGCGAGTGGGATCGCCTTGTCGATGAGGTGCTGGTCGATCCCCAAGTGCCGCCACCGCACGTTGGCGAAACGGCGTTCGATCATCGGCCCGAACAGGGCGACCAGCCACCGGACGTCCTCGGCTGCCACCAGGTGCACGGTGGCGCGCATCAGCCAGGTCCGCACCACGCTGCGCTCGACCTCGCCGGCCAGCACGAC
>NZ_DASVQG010000006.1:0-15285 GCF_036389215.1 Jatrophihabitans sp. | reverse complement strand
GGTGACCTGCCCGACCAGCCGGTCGAGCACGGTGGGACCGTCGCCGACCACGGCTCCGTCGGCGTTGGACAGCAGGGTCAGGGTCGGATCGGCCGGCGTCAGCTGGGCCGCCACGGTGCGCAGGCTCTGCTCCGCCGGGCTCATGTAGCTGGTGTGGAACGCCCCGGCGACCTGCAACGGCCGGACCCGGCTGCCCGGTGGGGGGTTCTCGGTGAGCGCCGCGATCGCCTCGAGCGAGCCGGCGGCCACGATCTGACCGGCCCCGTTCCGGTTGGCGGGTGTCAGGCCGGCACTGAGAACGGCGGCCAGCACCTCGTCCTGGTCGCCACCGACAACGGCGACCATCGAGGTGGGGGTAGCCGCGCAGGCCGCGGCCATCTCCGAGCCCCGGCGAGTCGCGAACGAGATGGCGTCCGCCGGGGTGAGAACGCCGGCCACGGCGGCCGCGGTGACCTCGCCGACGCTGTGACCGGCCAGTACCAGTTGGCTGCCAATCGCTCCGGTCCCGGCTCGCTGACGGTCCTCGCTCATCCGGCCGAGCCCTAGTTGGCCGGCGGTGATGAGGCCCATCGCGACGATCAACGGCTGGGTGATGGCCGAATCCCTGATCTCGTCGGCATCGGCGGTGGTCCCGAGCCTCGCGAGGTCCAGGCCGGACAGCTCGGAGAAGCCGGCGACCTGCTCGGGCACGCCGTCCAGTTCCAGCCAGGGCGCGAGCATGCCCGGGGACTGGGCACCCTGGCCCGGAGCGAGTACGGAGATCACACTCTTACAGTGCCCTGTCTGCAGCCCTTATGGCGATCCCGACGCGCACAGTGTTCCAGCAGCTATTTTAGAGGTTAGCTACAAGCACCGATCTTGAGAACCGTAATGTAAGCGGTTGCAATGCAGCGGTTCCACCAAGGAGCGGCAGTCTATCCCCCAGTTGGTTGGCCCGTCGCCAGGCTCGCCGGGCGCCCGCTGCCCGGGGCGTTGAGCCGGCCCAGCACCAGTGCCAGCTGGATGGTGAAGGCGCCCCGGGCATCGGTCGGCGCGTGCCCGCACAGCTCAGCGGCGCGCCGCAACCGGTACCGCACCGTGTTGGTGTGCACGAACAGTGCCCGCGCGGTCGTCTCCAGGGCGCGGCCGCCGTCCAGGTAGCTCACCACCGTCTCCAGCAGCACATTGCCGGCCTCGACCAGCGGCTGGTACACGGTCTCGATCAACTCGCGCTGGGCACCCAGGTCACCGGCGATGGTGCGCTCGGGCAGCAGATCCTCGGCAGAGATCGGACGCGGCGCTCCCGGCCAGCCCGCCACCGCGCGCAGTCCGCTCAGGGCCGCCGCGGTGACCTCGGCGGCGCCGTCGATCCGCGGGGCCGAGCCGCCCACCACCACCGGTGCGTCGTCGAATTCCTCCAGCATCGCCTTGGCGGCCTCGATCGGATCGGTGATGCCTCCGAGGATCACCACCAGCCGGCCGCCGTGCACCCCGGCCAGCACGTCGAAGCCTGCCCGGCGCGCGGTCCGGTGCACCGAATCCAGGGCCTGGGTGGGGTCCAGGTCGTTGCGCGCCCCGCCGACCACGGTGGTGACTGCTCCCTCGGCACGCCAGCCGAGCGCGGCCAGCTGGCTGACCGGGGAGCCTTCTTCGTTGGGCCCGACGCCACGGACCAGGCCGTCGATCACCAGCGCTTCCAGCCGGGCGTCCCAGCGGCCCCGGGTTTCGGCCGCGCCGGCATAGGCCCGGGCCGCCGCGAACGCGATCTCGCGGGAGAACCGCAACATCGCGTCGGCGACCTCCTGCTCCTCACCAGGGCCGGCCAGTGACGGAACGGCCTCCTCGACCACGGCGATGGTCTGGCGCACCAGCTCGACGGTGTGCTGCAGGGACACCCGGCGGGTCAGCTCCCGGGGCGCGATGCTGAACACCTCGCCGGTCAGCCGCACCACCTGATGGGGGGAGCGGAGCCACTCGACGAACGAGGCGATGCCGGCCTGGGCCACCAGCGTCACCCAGGACCGCTGGTCGGCGGGCAGCCGGCGGAACCAGGCGAGCTGCTCGTCCATCCGGGCCAGGCTGCGGGTGGCCAGCGCTCCGGAGGACTGCTCGATCCGGTTGATGGTCTCCTCGGTCAAGGTGCCGTGCACGCCGCCGAGCCTAGTGTGGGTGAGGTGAGCACGTTCGAACTACGCCGTGGTTCCGGCCGGGCGCGTACCCGCACCGAGTGGCTGGATTCCCGGCACTCCTTCGCCTTCGGCGCGCACTACGACCCCGACAACACCCATTTCGGCGTGCTGCTGGCTCACAACGAAGACCTCCTGCAACCCGGTCCGGGCTATCCGGTGCACGCTCACCGCAACGTCGAGATCCTCACCTGGGTGGCCGCCGGCTCGCTCACGCACCGGGATTCGGCAGGTGTCGACACGGTGACCTCGGCCGGGCAGTTGCAGCACCTCAGCGCCGGCAGCGGCATCCGGCACACCGAATTCAGCTCGGCCGCTGACCAGCCGGTGCGCCTGGTGCAGATGTGGCTGAGCCCGGACACGGTCGACGCCGAACCGATCTGCCAACACCTGGATGCCACCAGCCGGCTCCGGCCGGGGGAGCTGGTGGCACTGGCGTCGGGGCAGGATCGGCCTGGCACGCTGCGGATCCGGCAGCGGCAGGCCACGCTGTCGGCGGCCCGGCTGGCTGCCGGCGATGCCATCGCGCTACCGGTAGCCCCGCTGGTGCACCTGTTCGTGGTGGACGGCTCGGTGCGGCTGACCGGCGACACGCTGGGAGCCGGCGATGTGCAGCAGTCCGGGGACGCGCTCGGGGCCGGCGAGGTGCTGCGGACCGGCGACGCGCTGCGGACGGCTGGTGCCGGCGAGGGGCAGCTGGTGGCTGTCGAGCCGGCTGAGCTGCTGGTCTGGGACTTCGGGGTGCCGGTCGGCTAGTGGGAGTCGTCGTCGCTCATGGCGTCGGACACGGTCAGCCATAACAAACTCCAACGGAACCTCACGTGACGCGCAGGCACCCAGGCCGAGCCGTCGGTGGGGTCCGAACACACCGACGCGCCGGCTTCGGCGTCGTACTGTCGGAGAGTGATGTCCGATCCCGCAGACCCGGCAGAGCGGCTGGCCGCCCTGGTCGCCCGCGGCGGTGTGCTGGTGCTCTCGGGGGCAGGGCTGTCCACCGAGTCGGGGATCCCGGACTACCGCGGGCCGACCGGACGGCTGCACCCCGCTACTCCGATGACGTTCCAGGAGTTCACCGGCAGCCCGGCGGCACGGCAGCGGTACTGGGCACGCAGCCATCGCGGCTGGCAGCGGATCGAGCAGGCCCAGCCCAACGGCGGTCACGAGGCGGTCGCCCGGCTGCAGCGGGCCGGCCTGCTGGGCGGGATCATCACCCAGAACGTGGACGGGCTGCACCAGGCTGCCGGCGCCCGTGGGGTGATCGAGCTGCACGGCGGCCTGAACCGGGTGATCTGCTTGTGCTGCCGGGCGATCAGCGATCGCGACGAGCTCGACGAGCGGCTGGTGGCCGCCAACCCGCGCGCCCGCGAGGCGTTGAGCACCGGGCCGATCAAGCCGGACGGGGACGTCGAACTGGCCGAGCCCGAGATCGCCGACTTCCAGGTGGTGGACTGCCTGGACTGCGGCGCCGGTCCGCTCAAGCCCGATGTGGTGTTCTTCGGCGAGAACGTGCCGCCGGAGCGGGTTGCTGCCTGCTACGCCCTGGTCGAGGCCAGCCGGCTGCTGCTGGTGCTGGGCTCGTCCCTGACGGTGGCCTCCGGTTTCCGGTTCGTCCGGCGCGCGGCCGCCCGGGGCATCCCGGTGGCGATCCTCAACCAGGGCGCCACCCGCGGCGACCCGCTGGCCGACGTGCGGCTAGACGGGCCGCTCGGGCAGCTGTTGCCGAGGCTGGCCGCTCACGCCATCGGGCAGCCGGCACGTGGAGCGCTCCGGGCGGGATAACGCGATCGCCGGCTGGCGGATAGGGTGCGCCGGTAACGCAGCCGGCGGGAGGGGCGGGTCGATGGAGCTGTCGCGGCTGGATGACGTGGAAGCCTTCGGGGAGCTGGCAGCCGTCGACCTCGACGAGCTTCGCCAGCTGCAGCTACACCGGCTGAGGTGGTCGTTGCGGCATGCCTATGACAACGTCGGCCACTACCGGGCCGCGTTCGAGGCGGCCGGGGTGCATCCGCACGATCTGGCCTCGCTGGCTGACCTGGCCCGATTCCCCCTGACCAGCAAGGAAGAACTGCGGCAGAACTACCCGTTCGGGATGTTCGCGGTGCCCCGTGAGCAGGTGGCGCGGGTGCATGCTTCCTCGGGCACCACCGGCAAGCCGACGGTCGTGGGCTACACCGCCGAGGATCTCCGGACCTGGGCGTCGGTGATGGCGCGCTCGATCTACGCCGCGGGTGGCAGGCCGGGCGACATCGTGCACGTGGCCTACGGCTACGGCCTGTTCACCGGTGGGCTGGGCGCCCACTACGGTGCCGAGAGGCTCGGCTGCACGGTCGTCCCGGTCTCCGGTGGCATGACCGCGCGGCAGGTCCAGCTGATCACCGACTTCCAGCCCCGGATCATCATGGTGACCCCGTCCTACTTCCTGTCGATCCTGGACGAGATGGCCCGCCAAGGCATCGAGCCCGCCGAATCGTCCTTGCGGACAGGCATCTTCGGTGCCGAGCCGTGGACCGAGGCGATGCGGGCGGAGATGCAGCAGCGGGCCCGGCTGGCGGCGCTCGACATCTACGGGCTGAGCGAGGTGATCGGTCCGGGGATCGGCCAGGAGGCAGCGGGGCACCCCGGCAGCCTGCAGGTATGGGAGGACCACTTCTACCCCGAGGTGATCGACCCGCAGACCGGTCAGGTGCTGCCCGAGGGCGAGATCGGTGAGCTGGTGCTGACCTCGCTCACCAAGCAGGCGATGCCGGTGGTGCGCTACCGGACCCGGGACCTGACCAGGTTGCTGCCGGGCAGCGCCTACCCGGCCTTCCGCAGCATCGAGAAGATCACCGGCCGCACCGACGACATGATGATCATCCGGGGGGTCAACGTCTTCCCGACCCAGATCGAGGAGTTGCTGCTGGCGGTACCGGGGCTGTCCCCGCACTTCGAGTGCGTGCTGAGCCGGCCCGACCGGCTGGACGAGCTGAGCGTGCGGGTCGAGTCACGCGAGCCCGAGGCCGACACCGGTGCCTTGGCCGGCGAGCTGGGGAACCTGATCAAGGAGCGGATCGGGGTCACGGTCAGCGTCGAGGTGCTGGCGCCGGAGTCGATCCCGCGCTCGCAGGGCAAGGCCGTCCGGGTGCTTGACCGGCGTTGACCCGCTTGACCGGCGCCGGCTGATGAATTAGGTAATGCGTGGCGCCATTCCACCGGCGCAGATCGGAGACAGCACGATGGATCGGATCCGGCTCGGCGACCTCGAGGTCTCCCGTCAGGGCTTGGGTTGCATGGGCATGAGCGAGTGGTACGGGGCGGCGGACTGGGACACCTCGATCGCCACCGTCCGCCGCGCGCTGGAGCTGGGGGTCACCTTTCTCGACACAGCTGACGTCTACGGCGCCGGGCACAACGAGGTGCTGGTCGGGCGGGCCATCGCCGGCCGGCGCGAGCAGGTGCAGCTGGCCACCAAGTTCGGCATCGACCGGTCCGGCGGCGACCAGGCCCGGGTGATCCGTGGCGAGGCCGGCTACGTCAAGCGGGCGTGCGAGTCCTCGCTGCTGCGCCTCGGGGTGGAGGTCATCGACCTGTACTACCTGCACCGGCCGCCGGAGACCGCCGAGATCGAGGAGACGGTGGGTGCGATGGCCGAGCTGGTCGCCGAGGGCAAGGTGCGCTACCTGGGGCTCTCCGAGGTGGACGAGCGGTTGCTGCGCCGAGCCCATGCGGTGCACCCGATCACGGCGGTGCAGAGCGAGTTCTCGCTGTGGACCCGCGACGTCGAGGCGGTGACACCGGCCATGGTGGAGCTGGGCATCGGGCTGGTGCCTTATTCACCCTTGGGCCGGGGCTTCCTGACCGGCACCGTGGATCCGAGCCGGCTGGACGACAAGGACTTCCGGCGCTTCAACCCCCGGTTCCGGGACGAGGCCGGCCAGGCCAACCTGGCGATCGTGGCGGCGGTCCGAGCGGTGGCGCAGCGGCATGCGGTGTCCCCGGCCCAGATCGCGTTGGCGTGGGTGCACGCGCAGTCCGACCGGCTCGGCGTGCCGGTGGTGCCCATCCCGGGAACCAAGCGGGTGCGGTGGCTGGAGCAGAACGTGGCCGCGCTGGACGTCCAGCTGACCGAGGAGGACCTGGCGGAGCTGAACCCGCTGGGCACCCAGGTGGTCGGCGCCCGCTACTAGCGGTGCGGCCGCCGCGGTCGGGCGGTTAGGCGGTCGGACCGGTTAGGCGTCGGAGCCATTCGGATGCCTGCCGCCTCGGCTCCGGTGCCCCGAACGAGGGTGGTATACATCCGTGATGGCGGGTGTCGCGCACAACGCGGACCTGCGCAGCTCCCCCGGTTTCCGGCCATTCTGGGCCGCGGCCACTGTCTCGGCGTTCGGTACCTACGTCACGACGCTGGCTGTGCAGGTGCTCGTCGTACTCACCTTGGGCGGCGGGGCAGCCGAGGTGGGTCTGGTCAGTGCGGCACGGTGGTTGCCCTACCTGCTGTTCGGTGTTTTCGCCGGCGTGTTCGTTGATCGGGCACGTCGCCGGCCGGTATTGGTGACCACGGACTTCGTGCGCGGCATCCTGCTCGTCGCGATCCCGGCCCTGGCGACCGTCCATCACCTGTCACTTGTCGTCCTGGTGGCGTTCATGATCGTGTTCGGGTTGGCGTCGCTGGCCAATGACGCCGCTTCGCAGTCGTTCCTCCCGCGCCTCGTGCCCCCGGGACTCCTCACCCGCGCCAACGCCAGGCTCGACCAGAGCGACGCCGTTGCACAGACCTCCGGCCCGGCGCTTGCCGGCGGACTGATCTCGCTGCTGAGCGCGCCATGGGCAGTCCTGGTCGACGCGGCCAGCTACTTCGCCTCCGGCCTGCTAGTGATGCGCGTACCGGTTACCGAGCCGCCTTCGCGGCGGTTCTCGCTACGCGGGGTCCGCGGTGAAGCGGTCGACGGGCTTCGCTGGGTCTACCGCCACCCCACGCTCGGCCCGTACGTGCTGAGCACGCATGGCTGGTTCGTGTTCAACGCGATCGCCAGCGCGACGCTGCCGCTGTTCGCGCTCCGGACGATGGGCCTGAGCCCGTTCGGGTTAGGTCTGGCGCTTGCGGCCGGGGGTGTCGGGGGGTTGCTCGGCGCGCTGAGTGCCGCGGCTCTCGGCGCGCGGTTCGGTGCCGGGCGCATCGTCATCGCGAGCATTGCCGGCAACGGGATGGCGTGGGCGGTGATAGCCGCAGCCGGGCACGGCTGGAGCGGCTGGGTCGTCTTCGGCGTCGGGGAGTTCCTGCTCGGGCTGACGATGGGCACCGCCAACTCGAACGAGATGGGCTACCTGCAGGCGATCACTCCCGACCACCTGCAGGGGCGCTCGAACGCCACCAGGCGGTCGGTCAATCGGGCGATGATCGTCATCGGAGCACCCCTGGGCGGCGTGCTGGCCGACGCGCTGGGCTACCGCCCGATGCTCTACGCGGCTGCCGTGGGCTTCGCTCTGGTGTCGGCCAGCCTGGCCATCAGTCCGTACCGGCACGCCCGCCTCGACGACCCAGCACCCGCGACCGGGTGAGCGCACCGGTGGTCGCGGTCAGTGGTCAGACGCAGCCGGCTGCATCTGACCGTCAAGCCTCGGCTGAGGTAGCTGGTCTGCTCAGGCGGCGCCTTCGGCGGACCCGGCGTTGGCAGCCGCGACGTCGGTGATCTTGTACTTCTCCAGAGCGTCGCGGGCCGCTTCGGGCTTGACCTCGCCGCGCTTGGCCAGCTGTGCCAGCACGTTCACCACGATCGACTCGGCGTCGATGTGGAAGAACCGGCGGGCCGCGCCACGGGTGTCGGCGAAACCGAAGCCGTCCGCGCCGAGCGAACTCCAGTCACGCCCGGCTGCCTGCACCCACTGGGCGATCTGGTCCGGCACGCCGCGCATGTAGTCCGACACCGCCATCACCGGCCCGCTGGTATCGGCCAGCTTGGAGTTGATGTACGGGGTCAGCGGCTCGGCGTCCGGGTGCAGGAAGTTGTGCTCGTCGGCCCTGAGGGCGTCGCGTCGCAGCTCGTTCCAGGACGTCACCGACCAGACGTCGACGTCCACGCCCCAGTCCTGGGCGAGCAGCTCCTGGGCCCGCAGCGCCCACGGCACCGCCACCCCGGAAGCGAGCACCTGGGCGCGCGGCCGGCCTGCTTCCCCGGCCGCGGCGGACACCTGGTGGATTCCCCGCAGGATGCCCTCGACGTCCACCCCGGCGGGCTCGGCCGGCTGCGGGATCGGCTCGTTGTAGATGGTGAAGTAGTAGAAGACGTCCTCACCGTGGGGATGCTCCGGTGACGAGCCGTACATCCTGCGCAGACCCGCCTCGACGATGTGGGCGATCTCGTAGGCATAGGCGGGGTCGTAGGCCACCACGGCCGGGTTGGTGGAGGCGATCAGCAGCGAGTGCCCGTCGGCGTGCTGCAGGCCCTCACCGGCCAGGGTGGTCCGGCCGGCCGTCGCGCCGAGGACGAAGCCCCGGCCGAGCTGGTCGGCGAACTGCCAGAACTGGTCACCGGTCCGCTGGAACCCGAACATCGAGTAGAAGATGTAGAACGGGATCATCGGCTGGCCGTGGGTGGCGTAGGCGGTGCCGGCCGCGATCAGCGACGCGGTGGAGCCGGCCTCGCTGATGCCCTCGTGCAGGATCTGGCCGAGGGTGGACTCCTTGTAGGACAGCAGCATGTCCCGGTCGACGGCGTCGTACTCCTGGCCGTGCGGGGAGTAGATCTTGGCCGTCGGGAAGATCGCGTCCAGGCCGAAGGTGCGGGCCTCGTCCGGGATGATCGGCACGAACCGCTTGCCGATCTCCTTGTCGCGCATCAGGTCCTTGAAGAGCCGCACCATGACCTGGGTGGTGGCGATGTTCTGCTTGCCCGACCCCTTCTTCAGGTCCGCGTAGGCGCTGGCCGCCGAGTCCGGCAGCACCAGCGGGCTGGACCGGTTGACCCGCTTGGGCAGCGAGCCGCCCAGGGCCTCCCGGCGCTCCTTCATGTACTGGATCTCGTCGGACTTCTCGCCGGGGTGGTAGTACGGCGGCAGGTCGGCTTCCAGCGCCTCGTCGGTGATCTCCAGGTGCAGCCGGTCCCGGAACGCCTTCAGGTCGTTCTTGTTGAGCTTCTTCATCTGGTGGGTGGCGTTGCGGCCCTCGAAGCTCTCCAGCGTCCAGCCCTTGATGGTGTGCGCCAGGATGACGGTCGGCTGGCCGACGTGGGCGCGGGCCGAGGCGAAGGCGGCGTACACCTTGCGGTAGTCGTGGCCGCCGCGGGAGAGCACCCGCAGCTGCTCGTCGGAGAGGTCCTCCACCATCTTGCGCAACCGCAGGTCGCCGCCGAAGAAGTTCTCCCGGATGTAGGCCCCGGACTCCACGGTGTAGGTCTGGAACTGGCCGTCCGGGGTGGTGTTCATCTTGTTCACCAGCACGCCGTCGCGATCGGCGGCCAGCAGCGGGTCCCAGTCCCGGCCCCAGATCACCTTGATGACGTTCCAGCCGGCGCCGCGGAAGTAGGACTCGAGCTCCTGGATGATCTTGCCGTTGCCACGCACCGGGCCGTCGAGGCGCTGCAGGTTGCAGTTGATCACGAAGGTGAGGTTGTCCAGCTCCTCGCGGGCGGCCACCCCGATGGCACCGAGGGACTCGACCTCGTCCATCTCGCCGTCGCCCAGGAATGCCCAGACGTGGGAGTTGGCGGTGTCGGCGATGCTCCGGGCTGCCAGGTAGCGGTTGAACCGGGCCTGATAGATCGCCCCGATCGGGCCCAGGCCCATCGAGACGGTCGGGAACTCCCAGAAATCGGGCATCAGGCGGGGGTGCGGGTAGGAGGACAGGCCGTAGGGCGCCTTGGACTTCTCCTGACGGAAGCCGTCCAGGTGCTCCTCGGTCAGGCGGCCCTCCAGGAAGGCGCGGGCATAGATGCCGGGCGCGGCGTGGCCCTGGAAGAAGATCTGGTCGCCGGTGCCACTGGCCAGGTCCTTGCCCCGGAAGAAGTGGTTGAAACCGACCTCGTAGAGCGAGGCTGCCGAGGCGTAGGTGGCGATGTGGCCGCCGACGCCCAGGTGCTTGTTGGCCCGGCTGACCATGATGGCGGCATTCCACCGGATGTAGGCCCGGATCCGGCGCTCGATGTGCTCATCGCCGGGAAACCAGGGCTCGCGCTCGGGTGGGATGGTGGTGATGTAGTCGGTGCTGCGCAGCGCCGGGACGCCGACCTGGCGTTCGCGGGCGCGTTCGAGCAGCCGGAGGAGCAGGAACCGGGCGCGCTGGCGGCCGTCATGGTCCACAGCGGCGTCGAAGGATTCGATCCACTCGCGGGTCTCGCCTGGATCGATATCGGGAAGCTGGCTGGGCAGACCATCGGTGATGATGCTGTAGCGATCACGAGTCACCTGACCAGTGTCCACCAACACGGGAGAACTTGTGACCTCCGATGTTTACCGATGGGTAGCCCCGGAGGGTTGCGTCGCTGCCGAAGTGTGGTTATCTACCGGGGCACGGTTACCAGCGATGAGGAGGCGCCTCACCGCTCAGGCACTTCTGGAGGCTGGCAGTGAGCACCACCCCCGGGACCGGGGAAAACACGACTGCATTGGTAGACCGGCTGGGCATCGAGCCAGGCATGGTTGTGCAGGAGTTGGGCTATGACGACGACGTCGACCAGGCTCTGCGCGAAGCGATCGAGGACCGCCTGAACGAGGACATGGTCGACGAAGACTCAGATGATGTGGTCGACGTCGTCTTGCTCTGGTTCCGGGAGGACGATGGTGACCTGGTGGACGCCCTCGTCGACGCGATTGCCCCGCTGGCCGACAACGGGGTGATCTGGCTGCTGACCCCCAAGCGGGGCCGGCCCGGGTACGTCGAACCCTCCGACATCTCCGAGGCGGCCCCGACTGCGGGCCTCTCGCAGACCTCCCTGCTGCCGCTGTCGGCCGGCTGGACCGGTGCCCGACTGGTCAGCAGGCGGGCCAAGGCCGGCGTCGAGCGGGGCAAGGGCGAGCGGCGATGAGCTTCCCGGCTGATCCGGTGTCGATCCCGGGTTTGACGCCCCTGCCGGTCGGCGTGGAGGCGCCCGACTTCACGCTGCGCGACCAGAACAACGAGGTCGTGACGCTGTCGTCGTTCCGGGGCACCAAGGCCGTGCTGCTGGTGTTCTACCCGTGGGCGTTCACCAGCATCTGCACCGGTGAGCTGGGCCAGATCCGCGACCGGATCGAGGAGTTCGCCAACGACGCCGTGCAGGTGCTGACGCTCAGCATCGACTCGTCGTTCGTGCACAAGATCTTCTCCCAGCGGGACGAGCTCAACTACCCGCTGCTGGCCGACTTCTGGCCGCACGGCGAGGTCGCCCAGGCGTACGGGGTGTTCAACAGCGACTCCGGGGTCTCCAACCGTGGGACGTTCCTGATCGACCGGGACGGCATCATCCGGTTCAGCGAGGCCAACGAGATCGGGGTCGGGCGGGATCCGCAGCGCTGGCTGGACGAGATCGCGGCGCTGACGTCCGGGGTGGCCGGCTAGCGCTTCACGGCTCGTCCTAGCGCTTCACGGCTCGTCCTAGCGCCTCACGGCTCGTCCTAGCGCCTCACGGGCTCGTCGAGGGCACGAGCCGGCCGGTCGTTGGCCGCGGAGCAGGGCCGGCACGCCGCGCGGGCCCTGCCAGGCGGCCAACGATCGTCAGGGTTTCAGCGCTGCTCCCGCGACTCGACGCGGGAGCGCCTCAGGCGGTCAGCGGGCCTTGCCGGCGATAGTGGCGTCCGGTACCTCGTTCAGCCGTCCGGTCCTGATGTCGTAGAGGTAGCCGTAGATCGAGATCTTTGCCGACACCAGCGGGTGATTGCGGATTCTCGTTACGTCACTGACCACGCTCAGGGCGCTGTCACTGATGGTGAGCCAGTTGATGTACTCGGCTTCAGTCGAGCCCGGACCGATGCCGACCTCGCGGAAGCCCCCGTCCTTGAACACGGTGGGCTCCAGGCTGTTGGTGAACATGTCGCGCATCTCCGCCTCCGTCACCAAGGCCATGCCACAGTCATCGTGCTGGATGACGAACCATTCCGTTGTTCCCAGCAGCTTGTGGGAGATGGCCAGCGACCGGATCGCGTCGTCGGTGGCCCGGCCGCCGGCGTTGCGGACGACGACCGCCTCGCCTTCGGCGAATCCCGCGAACTTGGGCGGGATGAGCCGGGCGTCCTGACAGGTCAGGATGGCGAAGCCCCGCTTCGCGGGCAGGGTGAGCTCGGAGTTCGCGCCGAAGTCAGCGGCGTAACGCTCGTTGGCCTGCAGGATCTCGTCGAGACTGGACATGGGTAACTCCTTGTTCGTGGTGTTCTCTGTGGTCTTTGCGGCGCGGCTGATACGCAGGCGCCACGGTGCGCGGGTTGGAAGTGCCAATTTAAAGGCGCAGGCGGGAAGGATCTCCCTCGCACGTGCTCTGGTGCGGTGCTGTGCCGGGTCAGGCGCGGCCGGCGAGCCGGTCGTCCAGCGACGCCTTCCTGCTCTTGGCCGGCCGGTCGCTCGTGGCCGGCCGGTCGCCGTCCTGCTCGGCTGCCAGGCCGGCCTCGGCCTGGTCGCGGCGGCGCTCGGCGGCCGCCATCACGAACGGCGCGCACAGCGCCAGGACGCCGAACAGGTACCACTGCACCACGTAGGCGGCGTGCTGCGGCTCGTCGGCGCCGCCCGCCGGGTTGGACAGGTCCGGGGCCGGCAGCGCGGTGAGGCCGGCTGTCCCCGGCTGGCCGGCCAACAGCTCGGCGTAGCCGTTCCACACGGGGGTTCCGATCCGGCTGGCCTGCTCGGCGATGTTGACGGTTTCCACCTGCCGGCCGGGCAGCCGGCCGAACCGGTCGGGCTTGCTGTCGGCAGGCTGCAGGCGGGCGGTCACGGTGACGGTTCCGGTGGGGCTGGCGGGTACCGGCGGGCTGGTCGCTGCCGCGCCGGTCTGCGCCACGAAGCCCCGGGCGATGAGAAGGACGCCGGTGCTCGTCTTGAGCGGGGTGAGCACCACGTAGCCGACATCGCCGTCGACGGTCTGGTTGCGCAGCAGCGTCTCGGAGGCGCTGAGGTACGTCCCGGTGGCGGTGACGTGGCGGAACTTCTGCGCGCCACCGGTCGAGGTCGGGGTGGCGGCGCTGCCCAGCACGCTGGCGACGTCGGCCGGCCGGTCGCGATCGTCCAGGCGCAGTTTGTGGTTGGTGTCGTGCTTCTGGTGGAACCGCGCCACCTGCCAACTGCCGGCCAGCCCGCAGATCGCGGCAAGCACCACCGCCAGGGCGAACAGGCCCAGGTAGCGCGGTTGCCGCAGCGTCGAAAGCACGTTCACGACAGTACGACGGCAGGCTGTGCGGCGGAGCCGGTACCCTGTGGACGGTTGTCGCTGGTTCTCGGCTGGGCGGCCCGGCCCGCTGGGTCGTGGCGGACGCCTGAGGTGTCGGCGGCGGGCCAAAGGGGCGCTTAGCTCAGCGGGAGAGCACTCGGTTTACACCCGAGCGGTCGACAGTTCGATCCTGTCAGCGCCCACCGACGCGATAGGTCGCAGACTTACTAGAAACATTCGGTACGTGAAACATTTTGGTACGTGCCCGGGAAGGAAGAACGGCACGACGCCGCGACTGTACGACGTCTGACAAACCCAGCGGCAGGTTCAGCGCGCCGATACGCCGGACGGCTCGTACGATGTGCCATGCCTATCGGCCACGGGTCCGTGTCCATAGGTGAACCGTGCTCATCCTGACGCCCGAGAGCGCGGCGCGCGTCGAGAGGAATCGGCTCTGGGGAGAGCATCTTCGGAGATGACGGGCCCACGTGCCCATGTGAAAGTTGTGCGGGCCGAGGAGATTCGGTGCTCGCTCGACACCCGGGTGTGAGCCAGGGCGCGAATCTCGCCCGGGACCGCCGCGTCCTGCCCCTACCATCAATACCAGGAGTTTAGATGACGATCATCGAGTCGCCGCCGCAGGTCGATCTCGTGCAACGGGCGACCGACCTCATCCCGCTGATCCGTAAGCACGCCGACTGGCAGGAGCAGAACCGGGTCCTGCATGACGAGGTCATCGCCGCCATGCAGGAGGCCGGCCTGCTGAAGATGAGGGTTCCCACCCGCTACGGCGGCAGTGTGCCGGACGTGCGCACCGTGGTCGACGTGATCGCCGAGCTCGGCCGTGGGGACGGCTCCGTCGGGTGGAGCGTCAGCACGATGACGATCGGTGCCTGGCTGGCCGGGCTGCTGCCGGACGAGGCGCAGGACGAGATCTTCGCCGACCCGGACGTGCGGTTCTGCGGCTCCGTCGGTCCGAACGGCGTCGCCGTTCCCACCGAGGGCGGCTACATCCTGAACGGCCGGTGGCACTTCAACACCGCGGCCCAGCAGGCCGATTGGGACACCCACTCGATCATGATCGACGACGGCGAGGGCAACCTGGTCCCGGGTCTGGCCGTCGTTCCGATGTCGGACCTGACGGTCATCGATGACTGGCACACCGTCGGCCTGCGCGCCACCGGCAGCGTGACGACCATCGCCCAGGACCTGTTCGTCCCCGCGGCGCGGGTCCTGCCGATGCTGCCGGTCCTGATGTTCGGCCAGCACGCCTCGAAGGAGAACGCCGCCTCCGACGCGTGGAAGGTCCCGTTCCTGCAGTTCGCGGTCGCGGCGGCCGCCGCGCCGGCGCTGGGCATGGCCCGTGCCGCGTGGGAGAGCTTCATGGAGCGGCTGCCGAGCCGGCAGATCACCTACACGAACTACGAGCGCCAGATCGACGCGCCGCTGACCCACCTCCAGGTGGCCGAGGCCCGCGTGAAGATCGACGAGGCCGAGTGGCACCTGCACCGCGCGGCCGACCGCCTGCAGTCCAAGGCCATCAGTGGCGAGCCCTGGACCCTGGAGGACCGGACCGCGGCGCGCATGGACGCGGCCGTGGTCTGCGAGCGGGCCAAGGAGGCCGTGGACATCCTCAACACCGCCAGCGGCGGCTCCTCGGTGTACTCCCACGTGCCGATGCAGCGGATCGAACGCGACGTCCAGACGATCAACCTGCACGGGGTCATGCACCCCAACACCAACGCCGAGACCTATGGACGGGTGCTCTGCGGCCTCGAGCCCAACACGCTCTTCCTCTAGGCACTAGGCACTAG
>NZ_DASVQG010000005.1:0-24475 GCF_036389215.1 Jatrophihabitans sp. | reverse complement strand
CCTTGACCCACTGGCGGTGCCCTGAGGTGTCGCCCTTCACCCAGTACTCCTGACGGGACCGGCTCCAGAAGGTGGAGCGGCCGCTGGTGAGGGTCCGGTGCAGCGCCTCGTCGTCCATCCAGCCCACCATCAGGACTTCGCCGGTGTCGTGCTGCTGGACGACCGCGGCGACCAGGCCGGCGGCGTCACGCTTGAGCTGGTCTGCGATCCGTGGGTCCAGACCGGAGGCAGGTGGTGCGGGCATCCTGCAATTCTGCCGTGTCTCCTGCGCCAGCGAGGCACGGGGCACGGGCATCGCCATCAGTGCTCACCCGCTGTTCACGCGTGTTGGGTCGCCGTCGGTCCCGTCCCTCACGTCGCCGAACGCCCGGATCGTTGGCCCGGGTGCGGCGTCCCGCTCGGCGGGTCGCCCTGCCCCGCGGCCAACGATCAGCCGGCCTGCGGCGAGGTCGGCCCGCCAGCGCCAACGATCAGCCGAGGGACGTTGACTGCAACGGCGGGTGCAACGGCAGGGTGACCGTGACGATGGTGCCGTGCTCGACCGAGGAGTCGAACTGCACGTGGCCGCCGTGGGACTCCACGATCTGGGCCACGATCGCCATTCCGAGGCCGCTGCCGCCCTTGGCCCGGCTGCGTGCCTTGTCGGCTCGCCAGAACCGCTCGAAGACGTGCGCCGCCTCCGCCGGAGGCAGTCCGGGCCCGGTGTCGATCACCCGCAGTGCCACCGCCTCGCCGGCCGGCGTGTGGCCTGGGATCGCCTCCAGCCGGATCGGGCCGGCCGGGGTGTGGACGGCGGCGTTGGTGGCCAGGTTGATCAGCACCCGCAGCAGCTGGTCGCGGTCCCCGATCACCACGGTGCCGCCGGAGGCGACGATGCTCAGCGGTCGGTCCGGATAGGCCGAGGAGACCGCATGGGCGGCCTCGGCCAGCAGCATGTCGACCTCCACCGGCTCCCGCCGGGTCGCCGTCGCCTGGTCGCCGCGCGCCAGCACCAACAGGTCCTCGACCAGCCGCGACATCCGGGTGCCCTCGACCTCGATCCGGCGCATCGAGTCATCCGCGGGGTCGGTGGCGTGGCCCTGCAGCCGGGACAGCTCGGCATAGCCGCGGATCGAGGTCAGCGGGGTACGCAGCTCGTGCGAGGCGTCGGCCAGGAACTGCCGCATCCGCTCCTCGCTGCGCACCCGGGCCGCGAACTCGGTCTGGACCGCCTGCAGCAGCGTGTTCACCGACGCGGCCACCTGGCCGACCTCGGTGCCGGGGTCGGCGTCGGGCACCCGGCGGTCCAGGCCCGAGCCGTCCGGCGAGAGTTCCGCGGTGACCTCCTGCGCCGTCGCGGTCACCCGGGTGAGCGGACGCAGCCCGACCCGGACACCCCAGCTGGTCAGGCCCGCGGCCAGCAGCACCGCGCCGGCTCCGACCGCCAGCTCCAGCACCAGCAGCCGCTGCAGGGTGTGGTCGACCTCCTCCATGGACAGCCCGGTCACCACGGTGATCGTGTCGCGCGGGACCTGGAACTGCCGGGCGGTGATCCGCAGCCGCACGTCATCGGTGGTGGCGATGGTGCGCACCTTGCCGGGATCGGCCAGGATCTCGTCGCGCTGGTGATCGGACAGGTCCAGCAAGGACAGCCCGGCGCTGCTGGCGCTGCTGACATTGATGACGGCGTTGCCGTCCGAGTCGAAGCCGGTGATCCACTCCCGCTGGGTGGTGGCCAGCTGAGCGGCCTGTCCGCTGCTGGGCCCTCCGACCAAGCAGACGTTGCCCGGGGACAAGATGCGGGACAAGACGCAGCCCCGGATGTTGGTGGCGTTGCCGGTGGCCACGCTGTTGACCTGCTGGTCCAGGCGCTGGAGCAGGAACGGGCGGAGCAGGAAGTAGGTGGTGGCACTGGTGATCGTGACGACCACCAGCAGCAGCGAGACCACACCGGTCACCAGCCGGGCGCTGAGGGTCCGCGGCAGCCAGCGCGAGCGGTGAGGCTGGCCGGGGGGCGGCGGGCCCGGTGCGGGCGTGCCGGCCGGTGCGAAACCGGCGGGACCGGCGAAGCCAGCGTGGCCGGGAGGACCAGCCTGGCCGGGAGGACCAGCCTGGCTGGGAGGACCAGCCTGGCCCACAGGACCAGCCTGGCCCACAGGACCAGCCTGGCCCGCAGAGCCGGCCGAAGCGGCCGGGCCGGCCGGCTCAGCCCACCCCGTCGGGCGGCTGGGCTGCCCGACGTTGCCGAGTGTCACCCTCGCGGCGCCTTGACCACATAGCCGGCGCCCCGGACGGTGTGGATCAGCTTGGGCTCGACGTGGTCGATCTTCTTGCGCAGGTAGCCGATGTAGAGCTCGACGATGTTGGACTGCCCCTGGAAGTCGTACTTCCAGACCCGGTCCAGGATCTGGGCCTTGGACAGCACCACCCGCTCGTTGCGCATCAGGTAGCGCAGCAGCTCGAACTCGGTGGCGGTCAGGTGCACCTCTTCACCGGCCCGGGTCACCTCATGGCTGTTCTCGTCGAGCTCGAGGTCGGCAACCCTGAGCACCCCGTCGCGCTCCTGGTCAGCCTGGGTACGGCGCAGCACGGCGTTCACCCGGGCCAGCAGCTCCTCGACGCTGAACGGCTTGACCACGTAGTCATCGGCGCCCGAGCGCAGCCCGGCCACCCGGTCGTTGGCGGCGTCCCGAGCGGTCAGGAAGATCACCGGCACCACCGAGCCCGCCGACCGCAGGTGCTGCAGCACGGCGTGCCCGTCCAGCCCGGGCATCATCACGTCCAGCACCACCAGGTCCGGGTCATGCTGGGCGACCGCGGCCAGCGCCGAGTGGCCGTTGTCGGCCGTCACCACCTCGTAGCCGTCGAAGCGCAGCGCAGAGGCGACCAGGTGCACCACGTTGTCTTCGTCATCGACTACCAGCACCCGGCGCTTGGCGCGCTGAGCGGACTGGGCTGCGGATTGGGCGGCTGTGAAAACAGAACTGGACATTGGCTCAGGATCCCGCGTCCGGGTAGGCACGTCCTTAGCATTCACTGTGAGCAGGCTGTGCGCTACCCCGGCCCGTCCGCGGAGCGCGGGTCTGCCGGCCCGCCGGCCGCCGGGCCACCGAATGCCGGACCCCCGAATGCTGGGGCGGACTCGATACCGCCCGCTTCGGCACCGGCCGGGGCAGGCATCCGCTGCCCGCCATCGGTCTGCACCCACTGCCAGGACGGCGGCAGGCAGGCGAGCACGATCGCCAGCAGCGACGCGCCCAGCACGACGGCCGGCACCTGCGGCTCGCCGGAGGAGTCGTCCAGCAGCAGGTCCAGCGCGGCGGCGAAGGTGATCAGCTGGCCGGCGCAGAACACCCAGCGGTCCCAGCCGTTGAGCAGCCGGCCCATCCCCCAGAGCACGAAGATCAGGAAACAGAGCGCCACCAGACCGGCAACCAGCTCACCGGAGCGGCTGCTGGTGATGTCGGGCTGGTCCACCTCGACGAAGGCCCCGCGGACGATGAACAGGAACGAGTACACGATCAGGAACGGCACCACCACCGTGCCGGCGGCCACCGCGCCGATGACGGTCGGCGGCGTGCGGGTCGGGTCGGGCTCGGTCATCGCCTGCTCACTCGCTCACTTCCCGCATCGGATCGGCCGGTCCCGGCCGGTGCGGAACCTAGCGTGGAGCCAACTCGGGCGCGGTGCAACTGCGGCGCGCCGCGACTGCGGTGTCCTCACCGCCCGAGACCAGGGCGGGTGAGGGCAGGTCCAGGACTCCAGTGGTCAACCCGGGGTGCCGCGCGGGGGCTCCGGAGCGAACCTCAGCAGGCGGCCAACCCGCCGAAATAGCCCTGGGTGAAGCGCTGGATGCGCTGCAGTGCCGTGGTCTCCTGCGCGCCGTAGGCCTCCGGCGCGGGCACCAGCTTGATCACCGCCGAGGTGGCCTCGTCCATGTCCGGCGGTGAGAGCCGGAACCCCTGCGACTGGCCGGTGTTGATCGCGGCGGTGAACGCGCCGCTGTAGCAGCTGGCGTCCAGCAGGGCGTCCTTACCCTCGACCGGCGCGCGGAAGAGCTGCGAGCGCACCGCCATGCTCCAGCCGTAGACGAACAGCGTCCCCAGGGAGTAGTCCGCGGGCGCGTTGTCGGTCAGCGTCACCCTGCCCGTGGACTTGTCCAGCCGCTTGTCCGGCAGGCTGTTGTAGGCCTGCCTGGCGAACTCGTCACTGAAGTAGACGAAGTTGCCCGACGGGCAGTAGTCGAACTCGCTGGTCCGGACGTCCGGGCAGTTAGGTTCGCTGGTCTGCTGGACCCGCACGTCGTTCCAGGACTTGTCCACCGAGGCCGCGGCGTCGGTCCAGAAGCTGTTCAGCACGTCCTGCAGGCTCGACTGGTCCGGGGAGTCCGGCGTCGGGTCGATGATCTGGGCGTAGGGCAGGTTGCCGCGCTGCAGGTAGTCGATGTCGGAGGTGAACGGGCGCTCGGTGAACTCCCGCCGCTGGAACTCCTGGCCGAAGCAGAACGAGACACCGTTGGCGATGCCGTCGGCCATCGCCGACAGCCGGTCGAAGCCGTTGCCGTGCGAGATCTGCTCCACGCTCACCGGCGGCGGGTCGCGGACCTGCAGGTAGCCAAGCAGCGTCCTCTCCAGCTCCTGCTGGGTGACCGACACGTGCGCCGTCTGGCCGTTCTGCGCGGTGCTGATGAACGCGCCGGACGCGCAGTCGGCCTGGGTCTCGGTGAGGATGGTGGCCGGGCCGGCTTGCGAGGCGCCGGACCCGGAATCGAAGATGCCCAGCCGCTGCTGGATGGCGTGGCCCCATTCGTGGGCGATCACCGCGGTGATGATGAAGCTGCCGTACTTCTCCCCCAACTGGGCGACCAGGTGGTCGGGATTGCGGTCATAGACCACCGAGTCGTCGGCGGTGCAGTAGAAGGCGTTGTTCTGCGCACCCGTCGGATCCTGGCGCAGGCAGGCGTTGCTGCGGGCGAGCGACCGAGGGATCTTGGAGCCGTCCACGGAGTAGATCCCGCCGCGCAGCTCGGGGTAGGGCTTGCCGCCGGACACCCGCGGGTAGTTGGTGCGCCAGAAGGCCTGGACGTCGGCGATGGCGTTCTTGACCTCCTGGTCGAAGCGGGTGTTTCCGTCGTTGACCACCGGAACACCCGCGTTCGGCTGGAAGTCGCCGGCCTCGCCCGACGCCGAACCGGTGCTCCTCGGCCGCGGCAACGAAGGGTCGCAGGCCGACAGCGCCAGGATCAGCGGCACCAGCAGCGCCGCGAGTGCGAGGCGAGGAGTGGGTTTCACGGCAGGTTCCCGGCTGAAGGCCGCTGGGCGGTGCTGGCCGGCGGCGCCCGATGACGCGGGCAGTGAATTCACGCTACCTGCCCGCTGGATCGTTGGCCGCCGAGCAGGACGCGGCCAGCCGGATCGTTGGCCGCCGAGCAGGCCGACACGCCGATCCACGCACTGCACCTGCCCGCTGGATCGTTGGCCGCCGAGCAGGACGCGGCCAGCCGGATCGTTGGCCGCCGAGCAGGGCGACGCGCCGATCCAGCCTCTGCACCGCGGCCAACGATCGCGGGGCTCTCCGCGCCGGCTGCTGGGCGAGCGCTCAGGCCGCCGCCGGACCGCCGGGCCGAACCGGGGCCAGCCGGATCGGCACCCCGGCGGCGGCCAGATCCTGCTTGACCTCGCCGATGCTGACCTGCTGGTAGTGGAACACGCTGGCCGCCAGCACCGCGTCCGCACCGGCCGCCACCGCCGGCGGGAAGTGCCGCGCCGCGCCGGCGCCGCCGCTGGCGATCACCGGCACCGACACCACTGCCCGGACGGCGGCGATCAGCTCCAGGTCGAAGCCGTCCCGGGTGCCGTCGGCGTCCATCGAGTTGAGCAGGATCTCACCCGCTCCCAGCTCGGCAGCCCGGGCCGCCCACCGCAGCGCGTCCAGGCCGGTGCCGCGCCGGCCGCCGTGGGTGGTCACCTCGAAGCCGGACTCGGTCGCCGCCGCACCGGGCGGCACCCGGCGGGCATCCACCGACAGCACCAGCACCTGCCGGCCGAACCGGTCGGCGATCTCGCAGAGCAGCTGCGGACGGGCGATCGCGGCGGTGTTCACCCCCACCTTGTCGGCCCCGGCGCGCAGCAGCGCGTCGACGTCAGCCACCGAGCGGACCCCGCCACCCACGGTGAGCGGGATGAACACCTGCTCGGCGGTCCGCGACACCACCTCCAGGGTGGTCTGCCGGCCGCCCGAGGATGCCGTGATGTCGAGGAACGTCAGCTCGTCGGCGCCCTCGGCGTCGTAGCGGCGGGCCAGCTCCACCGGATCCCCGGCGTCGCGCAGGCCGGTGAAATTGACGCCCTTGACGACCCGGCCGCCCGCGACGTCGAGGCAGGGGATCACACGCACCGCAACGGCCACGCTCCCATTCTGCCGGACCGCCGCGGTCGGCCCGGACCGCTCGGGCCGCTCCGGCGTAGGCCTCGCCGTCGACCCGCCGCTCGGGCCGCTCTGGCGTAGGCCTCGCCGTCGACCCAGCCGCTCGGGCCGCTCAGGCCCCGGCCGGTCCCGCTCAGGCCCCGGCCGGTCCCGCTCAGGCCCCGGCCGGTCCCGCTCAGGCCTCGGCCGGCCTCGGCCGGTCCCGGCTGCTCAGGCCTCAGCCACCGCCGCCAGCGCCTCGCCCAGGGTGAAGGCGCCGGTGTAGAGCGCCTTGCCGATGATGGCGCCCTCGACGCCGACCCCGCGCAGTCCCGCCAGCCGGCGCAGGTCCTCCAGGCAGGACACCCCGCCCGAGGCCACCACCGGCCGGTCGGTGACCGCGCACACCGAGCGCAGCAGGTCCAGGTTCGGCCCGGTCAGGGTGCCGTCGCGGTGCACGTCGGTGACCACGTACCGGGCGCAGCCGTCGGCATCGAGGCGGGCGATCGTCTCGAAGAGGTCACCGCCCTCCGCCGTCCAGCCCCGGGCTGCCAGCGTGGTGCCCCGGACATCGAGGCCGACGGCGATCCGGTCGCCGTAGCGGGCGATCGCCGAGCGCACCCAGTCCGGGGACTCCAGGGCCGCGGTGCCCAGGTTGACCCTGGCGCAGCCGGTGGCCAGCGCCGCCGCCAGCGACTCGTCGTCGCGGATCCCGCCGGACAGCTCCACCGCGATGTCCAGCTGCCCGGTCACCTCGGCCAACAGTTCGCGGTTGCTGCCCCGCCCGAACGCCGCGTCCAGATCGACCAGGTGCACCCACTCCGCGCCGCCCTGCTGCCAGGCCAGCGCCGCCTCCAGCGGGCTGCCGTAGCCGGTCTCGGTGCCGGCCTCGCCCTGCACCAGCCGGACGGCGACGCCGCCGGCGACATCGACGGCCGGCAGCAGCACCAGCGGGGTAGCACCGTTCATCCCTTGCTCCGATCTCCGAAGGCCACGGCCAGTGCCGGAACCGCGATCGCCGCCACCAGCAGCACGCCGATCACCATGCCGATCGAACGGGTCATCAGGTAAGTCAGCACCACCACGACCAGCAGCGCCGAGGCAATCACGGCACGCCGTTCCTTGCGGCGGATGCTCAGCCGGCCGGTCGGCGACGGGTTGCCCGGACGCCGCCCGAACAGGTTCCGCCAGCGAGCCCGGCGGTTCCGGCGGACGGCCTCGGCGGCCTGCCGTTGCCGGTGCAGCTCCAGCCGCTGGGCGGTCAGTGCGTGGCGTTCGGCGCGGCGTTGGGCTCGTTCCTTGCTCATGACCGCGTGCTCATGACCGTGTGCTCATGACCGCGTGCTCATGAGGGGCTCGGCTGCCGGCACGGCGCGCGCCCGCCGTCACAGGCTTCCCAGCCAGTTGGCCAGCAGCTGCGCCCCGGCGTCACCGGACTTCTCCGGGTGGAACTGGGTCGCCGACAACGGCCCGGCCTCCACCGCGGCGACGAAGTCCTCACCGTGCTCGGCAAGGGTGGCGGCATAGCGGCCCTGCCCGGCACCGGGGTGCACCGCGTAGGAGTGCACGAAGTAGAACCGGGTGTCCTCCCCGACGCCGTCGAAGAGCACCGACCCGGCCGGCGGGCGCACCGTGTTCCAGCCCATGTGCGGGATCACCGGGGCGTTGAGCTGCTCCACCCGGCCCGGCAGCAGGTCCAGCCCCGGTGTCTCGACGCCGTGCTCGATGCCGGCGGAGAACAGCACCTGCATGCCCACGCAGATGCCGAGCACCGGGCGCCCGGCCTGGATCCGCTCGGTCAGGATGCGCTCCGCCTGAACCTCGCGCAGGCCCGCCATGCAGGCGGCGAACGCCCCGACACCGGGCACCACCAGGCCGTCGGCCCCGATCGCCTCGTCCGGATCGGCGCTCAACTCGACGTCGGCGCCGAGGCGTTCCAGCGCCCGGACCGCCGAGCGGATGTTGCCCGAGCCGTAGTCGAGCACGGTCACCCTGCTCATCTGTCAATGCTCCCTCTTCGACGCTCACGCTGCGACCGCGCGATCGCTCAGCTGCTGCCGGCCGCGCCAACTAGAGCACGCCCTTGGTCGAGGGGACGCCCTGCTGCCGCGGGTCCAACTCGACGGCCTCCCGCAGCGCCCGGGCCACCGCCTTGTACTGCGCCTCGGTGATGTGGTGCCAGTCCCGGCCGGCGTGCACCGTCACGTGCAGCGCCACCCGCGCGTGGTAGGTGAAGGACTCGAACACGTGCCGGGTGAGCGTGGTGGCGTAGGCGGTGTCGCGACCGAGCAGGTAGGCCGGTGCGCCGTCGGGCTCGTTGTGCACCAGGTAGGGCCGGCCGGACAGGTCCACGGCGGCCGACACCAGCACCTCGTCCATCGGGATCACCGCGTCGCCGAACCGCCGGGTGCCGGCCTTGTCGCCGGCCGCCTCGGCGAAGGCCTGGCCGAGCGCGATGGCGGCGTCCTCGACGCTGTGGTGGGCGTCGATGTGCAGGTCGCCCTCGACGTGCGCGGTGAGGTCGAACAGGCCGTGCTTGGCGAACGAGCCCAGCATGTGGTCGAAGAACCCGACCCCGGTGTTGATGTCGGCGCTGCCGGTGCCGTCGAGGTCGATCTCGACCAGCACCTTGGTCTCGGCGGTGCTGCGCTCGATGCGTCCGGTGCGGCTCATCCGCGCTCCTCTTTCCTCAATCCGGTCAAGCTCGATCCGGCCCGCTCAGCTAGTGCGGCCACCTCTGACAAGGCGCCCCTGAAGGCCCGCATGTCCTCGGCGGTCCCGATCGAGACCCGCAGCCAGCCGTCCGGACCGGTCTCGCGGATCAGCACCCCCCGGTCGAGCAGACCCTGCCACACCGCGTGCCCATCGGCGAAGGTGCCGAACAGCACGAAGTTGGCATCGGAGTCCGCGGCGCGCAGTCCCTGCCCGCGCAGCCAGCTGACGGTGGCGTCCCGCTCGGTCCGCAGTGCCTGCACCGTGGCCAGCAGTTCGGCGCTGTTGGCGAGCGCCGCGAGCGCGGTCGCCTGGCTCACCGCGGACAGGTGATAGGGCAGCCGGACGATCCGGACGGCGTCCACCACCTCGGCCGAGGCGGCGAGGTAGCCGAGCCGGCCACCGGCGAGGGCGAAGGCCTTGCTCATCGTCCGGGTGACGATCAGCTGCGGGTAGTCGGCGAGCAGGGTCACCGCGCTCGGCACGCCGGCCCGCCGGAACTCGGCGTAGGCCTCGTCCACGATGACCACGCCGGGGGCGACGTCGAGGACGGCCCGCAGCTGCGACTGCGGCAGCGCGGTTCCGGTCGGGTTGTTCGGCGAGGTCAGCAGCACCACCGACGGCTGCAGCCGGCTGATCAGGCCGGTCGCCTCGTCGAGGTCCAGGCCGAAGTCGGCGGCGCGCCGGCCGGTCACCCACTCGGTGTGGGTGTTGCGGGCGTACTCCGGATACATCGAGTACGTCGGGGCGAACGACAGCGCGGTCCGGCCGGGGCCGCCGAAGGCCTGCAACAGCTGCTGCATGACCTCGTTCGAGCCGTTGGCCGGCCAGAGCCGGCCCGGGCCCAGCCGCGCCCCTGCCTCGCCGTCGAGGTAGCCGGCCAGTGCGGTGCGCAGCTCCATGCAGTCGCGGTCCGGGTACCGGTTCAGCCCGGCCGCGGCGGCGCTGACCGCGGCCGTGATGTCGGCGACGACCTTGGCCGAGGGTGGGTAGGGGTTCTCGTTGGTGTTCAGGCGCACCGGCACGTCCAGCTGCGGAGCGCCGTAGGGAACCTGGCCGTGCAGCTCCGGGCGCAGCGGCAACTGCCAGGCGGTGGCCACGGGGCCGGTCATTCCGGCATCCGGACGCTGACCGCCGCGCCGTGTGCCGGCAGGTCCTCGGCCTCGGCGAGCGCCAGGACGTGCGGTGCCACCTCCAGCAGGGCGTCGCGGCTGTACTCCACCAGGTGGACGCCCCGCAGGAAGGACTGCACGCTGAGCCCGGAGGCGTGCCGGGCGGTGCACCCGGTGGGCAGCACGTGGTTCGAGCCGGCGCAGTAGTCCCCCAGCGACACCGGCGAGTGGGCGCCGACGAAGACGCAGCCGGCATGGCGGACCCGCTCGGCCCACTTGCGCGGCTCGGCGGTGATCACCTCCAGGTGCTCGGCGGCGTAGGCGTTGACCACCTCCAGCCCCTGCTCCAGATCTGCCACCAGCACGATCGCCGACTGCGGCCCGGACAGCGCCGTGCGCACCCGCTCGACATGCCGGGTCAGCGCCACCTGCCGGGCCACCTCGGCCTCGACGGCGTCAGCGAGCTCGGCGGAGTCGGTGACCAGCACCGAGGCCGAGGTCGGGCCGTGCTCGGCCTGGCTGATCAGGTCGGCGGCCACGTGGACGGGGTCGGCGTGCCGGTCGGCCAGGATCGCGATCTCGGTGGGGCCGGCCTCGGCGTCGATGCCGACCACCCCGCGCAGCAGCCGCTTGGCCGCCGCCACGTAGATGTTGCCGGGCCCGGTCACCAGGTCCACCGGGTCGATGCCGAGTTCGGGGTCGCCGTAGGCCAGCAGCGCGATCGACTGGGCGCCGCCGACGGCGTAGACCTCCTCGACCCCGAGCAGGGCGCAGGCGGCCAGGATCGTCGGGTGCGGCAGCCCGCCGAACGCCCGCTGCGGCGGCGAGCAGACCACCAGCGACGGCACGCCGGCCACCTGCGCCGGGACCACGTTCATCACCACCGAGGACGGGTAGACCGCGATGCCGCCGGGGACGTAGAGACCGACCCGGTCGACCGGGATCCACTTCTCGGTCACCGTCGCACCGGGCGCGACCTGGACCTCGGTGACCGGGCGGCGCTGCTCGGCGTGCACGATCCGGACCCGCCGGATGGATTCCTCCAGGGCTGCCCGGACGTTCTCGTCGAGCTCGGTCAGCGCACCGGCCAGCGCCTCGGCAGGTACCCGGGGGTCGGGCACGTCCACGCCGTCGAAGCGGGCGGTGGCCGCCCGGGCGCCGGCATAACCGCGCTCGCGGACCGCCCGGACCAGCGGGCCGACCACCTCCAGCGCCGAGCTGACGTCCGCCGTGGCCCGTGGCAACATCCGGCGGAGGTGGCCGGGGTTGGCGGCGATGGTGGACAGGTCGACTCGGCGAAGCACGCGACCAGTCTAGTTAGCCGCTGAGCGCCTCGATGCCGTTGGACTGCGGGGCCGCCGGAGTGCGGGGCTGGGACCGGTGCGCGCAATCGACGGGCAGGGCGACCGGAACCGCCGTACCGTGAGGTCGTGCCTCACCCGACGTCCGGCAAGGCCGAGGTGCTGCCACTGTTCCCGCTGGGAACGGTGCTGGTGCCGGGCATGCGGCTGTCGCTGCACGTCTTCGAGCCCCGCTACCGGCAGCTGGTGGCCGACCTGCTCAGCGCCGAAGGCCCGGGCGCCCCGGAGTTCGGGGTGGTGGCGCTGCGCCAGGGCTGGGAGGTCGGTGAGCTGGGCGACGTCCACGACGTCGGCACCTCGGCCCGGGTGACCGACGTGCTGCCCCATACCGACGGCCGCTGCGACCTGGCCGCGGTGGGTGAGTGCCGGTTCCTCGTCGAGTCCCTGGACACGGGGTCCAAACCCTACCTGGTGGGCACCGTCCGCCGGCTGGCCGAGCCCGACGGCGAGCTGCGTCCCGGGCTGGCCGGGTCGGTCCGGCGCGCGCTGGAGGCGCACGTGCGCACGCTGGCCGAGCTCAATGCCGACCTCGGCGTGCTGGCCGAGGATTCCGATCCCGGGACCGATCCCCGGGCGCTGTCCTACCTGGTGGCCAAGCTGCCCTCGCTGCCGGTGGCGGACCGGCAGTCGCTGCTCGGGGTCGCCGACACCGCCACCCGGCTGCGGGCCGGCCGGGCGGTGCTGCGCCGCGAGACCGAGTTGATGCGCCAGCTGCGGGCGGTGCCGATCACCGCGTCGACCTTCCGGCGCCCGGGTGCCAGCTGAGGCACAGCGTCCGACCCAGGCGTCCGATGAGGCTCGGGCGTCCGACTCAGGCGTCCGATGAGGCTCAGGCGTCCGATGAGGCTCAGCGCCAGCTCAGGCTCAGCGCCCGCTCAGGTGTCGGCGAGATCCGGATCGGCGCTCAACCCGGCCCGTGCCGTATAGACCAGCACCCCGAAGAATGCCTGGACGGCCAGCGCCGGAAGGGCATGCAGGCTCAGCTGCGGCGTGAACGCGGCATTGAGCTGGCGGTCGGCGCTGCCGGTGGACAGCAGCTCGCCGACGGCGCGGGCCAGCACTGAGCTGAGCAGCCCGGCTACGGCCAGCGCGCCGAGGACGATCGGGCCGCGCAGCCTGCGCAGCCGCCAGGCGGCCAGCCCGAACACCATGCCCAGCAGCACCGACAGCAGCACGAACCGGCCGTCGCCGGCGATCTGGGACTCGCCTTCCTGAGGTATTACGAAGGCCGGCTTGCCGGTACCGCCGGACAGCAGGTAGGAGACCGTGGATGGTGCCGTCATCCGCCAGACCAGCCCCGCCAGCACGCCGGCCAGCAACTGCGCGGCCACCAGCCACGCCAGCGGCCGCCAGGACCGGCCCGACTGGGTGGGCTGCACGGACGGCGCGGTCCAGCCGGTGTCGGTGACGGCGTCGGTCATCGGCTCCCCTGATCGGCGGCGTTCCCGCGCCGGCCGGCGGCGGAACGGTTGCGGCTGGTCGTCCGCTGGTGGCGCGGGCGGCCGGACGGCCCGGTGTGGGCGTGTCGGGGACTACGGTAAGCCGCTGGTCGGCGAAATGCGCACTCCCCGTCCGCCGACACCCGCCTCGACCAGCTGCCGGCGCCGCGCGCCCGGCTCGTGGGCGGCCTGCACGGGTGTCGGATCCGGCCATGCCGCCAGCAACCGCCCTACGCCCGCCGTAACTTATCGATGGGATTGCAGCCTGCCTGTCGCTGCGCCGTAGGCGTCAACGAACGCCTTGGACCAACAGAGATCTCAGCGTTGTAAAAGAGTAATCATGTGGGTCGGCGAGGCGGTCACACCAGGATAGAAGGGGGTGAGCAGAAGCGCTCAGGGCGTCCGCAGCGCGGCGAATGACCGCGATCAATTCGTCGGCACCGCTGAACTGGCGCGGCGCGATCTCAAGCTGTTGAAGGTACCGGGTGGGGTATTGCTTGTTATCATAGAATGGCGATTTGGCCATGCTGGTCAACGCCTGCACTTCAGTGAGCAGGTTGCGGAACTCAGCTCGATCCCCACCACTTTCGCAGATCACCTTCGCGCCGAGAGCCAGCTGATTCAATGCAAGCAAGACCTGCGTGGGTGCTAATCCCGTGGACATTCGGTCTGATATGGAAACTTGGGCTGCCCAGTAAGCCGAGCGCCGATTTCCCGAGGTTCCAAGTGCGACAGACATCTCAGACCAGGCACCGCGCACGTGATCGTCGTAGTCACCCCATAGAGCAGGATCATCTAGCCGAGCCGCCTGGATCTCCCATACCTCTCCCAGGGCCGATTGAGGCCGCCCCAGCTCACGAAGCGCTTGTGACAGTGCGATATGGGTGCTCAGCTCCCCTGAGGCCACGGTACAGGCGGTCCGACAGAGGTGGAGCGCTAACGGCCCCACTAGGTTGCGCGGGAAGTCGCTGTTGATCAACCGTCGTCCCAGGTCAATCAACTTGCCAAAACCTGGTCGGAAGCCGGCTTGTTTGCCGACGTAATGAACATCTCGGAGGAACTTCTCAAGGCTGGACTCAACCTGCAGACTCGACTCGTCATCCAGCACCAACTCCAGCAGTGCTCTAGAAATGTTCGGATGCCGGGCGAAGAAAGCTTGCGATGAGCTAGCCAGGAAGAATTCCCGCTTGAGCGGGACCTCGACTGACGGCCGCAACTCTGATTCCGGGATCATAAGAAATCGAGCAGCAATGTCACGCGGCACGCCATCCCCGCCACCGACATCAACGGCAGCGAGCACGGCCAGAAAATCTGCGAGGGAGGTATCCGGATCGCCCGGATGCATCGATTCGACCGTCGACAACAGCGATGTCAAACGCAGCCGAAGGCGTTCCGGAGCGAAGCGCATGGAAAGCACACCGCCCATGAACGCTTGCCGCCCTTCGGAGCTGCGGCTGGCATCGAGCATGGCCTGCGAGACCTGCTGGACGTTTCCGCTGACGACGAGTCCCGGCCGGCTCGAGGAGCAATTAAGCCAGTTCTGCGCAATCACTTGGGCGTCAGGACGCTCCACCCGGCCCAACGCCAGAGGTGGGAGAACGCGAAAGGACGCTGCCCATCTACCCGCCGGACTGAGCTTCCAGCGCAGCCGATCACGCTCGGCGTTCCAATCAACGTCACGGCTAGCCAACAGGAAGTGAAAGAAGAAGTCTTCCTCCTGGAGCTTCATCCCAGCGAATACATCAATATCCTCTAGAAGTTGCTCGGCATTATCTGATGCGATGAGGATCTTCTGTCGCTGCCCGCACATAGTGGCCACGACGTCGGGTGTAAACCGGGCCTGCGCCGATCTTCGCCAGTAGATCGCGTCGAAGTGGCCCTCATGGGCAAGAGCCTGAGTGGCCTGCATCAGGGCCGTCGACTTGCCGTCGCCGCTCGCTCCGCCTATGCGCAGCAAAAGGCTGCGGTCTTCAAGGATGTCAGCGCGGAACGCCTCGATCGCCTTCGTCACCGCCGGTCGAGGAAGTAGCAACGGGTGGCAGGTGTCCTGCCAATCGGGGGCCGCACCGTCGAAGTAGTCCTCGAGGTCGGCACGCGGCTTACGTGCAGCCAGGTACTCCCGCGTGATCCGCACCCACCCAGGCAGCGGCGTCGGCGGGCCCGATGTCCGCGAAAGGCGGTCGTCAACAAGTTCCTGCACAAGTCGACGGACTTCCTGAGGGTCCATGCCTACATAGAGGTCTCCAAGGGCTTGGAAGTTGGTTGAACCCTCCTCGCCGCGCTGCTCCTGATGCTGACCCATGACGCTATTTCTTCTTGTTCTTCTTGTCCCGGCTGTACTGCCCGACGGTGATGTCCCCACCGGCCTGATAGTTGGTAGATCGTCGGCCACCGCGCTGCTTCTGCCGAATCCGTGCTTGTCGCCCAGGTACCTCAGCTTCGGCAGTGATCAGGAAGCCGGCCAACAGCGTTAGGACGCCGGCGGAGACGATCAGCACACCCAGGATTCCGGGCCAGCGCCAGAAGGATCGAGACGAATCCTGAAGGCTGTAGATCAGATACGCGACGGTCAATGATCCGCCGAGACTGGTAAGCGCGGCGCCCAGTGGCATCAGTCGGTCACGCCTGCTCGCCATGGCCGGAGCATACCGAAGACCCGGCCACGCAAAGGGGTACTACCGGACGGACTCCACTGCTGCCTGCGGATGAGGTCCCGGTCGAATGATGATCGGGGCAACGGGGCGCACCAGCCGCCAGGCGATTAGCGGCGGCACCCCACGGCCCGCCCGGCAATTCGACCGGCGCAACTCCAGGCGCAACTCCCGCCGGTTCGGATGGCCAGCGCCGCGATCTACTGGACGGCGTCGACGATCGATCTCCCCCAGCGCACGGCCAGCAGGTACCGGCGCGGCACCGCCTGACCGGCCGCCGGACCGGGCTTGGCACATGATGAGTACAAGCGCAGGCATACAACGCAGTAGGTGACCCCGGCAGCCATCTCGCCGACGCCGGCGAGCGGACGTGGTGCCCACCCGGGAACGGATCGGGCGTCGTGACCGTCAGCGCCGGATGAGGAACGATACGCCTTCGAGCAACGCGAGGTCGGTGAGCACCGGATCGTGCCGAGCGCCGACGTCGCGCATGAACGCGTGCTCGCCGCCGGCGTACACGTGCAGCTCCACGTCGTCCAGTCCGGCCGAGTACAGCTCGGACAGGATCCGCAACCGTGCGTCAGCCGGCACGTGCGGGTCCTGCGAACCGAACACGATCATCAACCGGCCCTGGATGCTTGCGGCGGCTGCCAGCGATCCGGCGTCCGCATCAGCTCCCAGTGCACCGTTGTGCAGCCCGGTCGGATAGAAACACACGGTCGCGGTGACCCGCGGATCGAACGCCGCCCGGAACGCCAGGTGCCCGCCGATACAGAACCCCACGGCGTGCAGCTGGTCGACCCCGGGTCGCTGCTGCAGGTAGTCCAGCACCGCCTGCCGGTCGGAATCGAACTGCGCCGTGGTCGTACCCGCGGCACCCGCGGATGCCGCCTTCTTGCCGGCATCGTCGAACTCGAGCGCCACGCCGGCGAGGCTGCCGCGCGGGTAGATCTCCGGCACACAGACCACGAACCCGTGCGAGGCCAGCCGCCGCGCCGTCCGCAGGGTCGACTCGGTCAACTGGAAGATGTCGGTGTAGAGCAGCACGCCCGGCCATACGCCATCGCCTACCGGACTGATCACCAGCGCGCGGATCTCGCAATCCGGTGCCGGAACGCGCACCTCATCCTCACGCAGCTTCACATCCCACAACCTAGTGGTTCTGTCCTGAGAGGTCAGGGACGCGGCTGCTGGCGGGTACGGACACCGGATCAATCCAGCGAGGCTCAGAACCGGCCGGGCGGCGCCTGGCGCAGCAGGATCTGCAGCTCGTCCACCTGGCTGGGCGGCACCACCTTGGTCAGGTCGATCCGGCTCAGCGCCTGCACCGTGTGCGCTCGCCGCAGCGGGCGCACCAGCCGCCAGGCGATCAGCAGCGGCGCCCACGGCACGCCCGGCAGCCCGACCCGGCGCAGCTCGCGCCGCAACTCCCGCCTGGTCCGGGTGACCAGGGCGGCGACCCGGGGCTCCAGCGCCCCCAGCCGGCTGGCACCGGACAGCGGGCGGGCGATAGCGCTGAGCACCCCGCGGACCGCCAGGACCAGCACGGCCACCAATCCGAGCAGCACGGCCAGCAGCTTCAGGTCGCCGAGCCAGCTCAGCGCCGCCAGCAGCAGCAGAACCACACCGGTCCACTGGACGGCGTTGATGATCGAGCTGCCCAGCGCCCGGGTCAGCAGATAGCGGCGCAACACCGCCTGGCTGGCCGCCGAACCCGGGCCGATGTTGCCCACCTCGATGACCGGATGCTCGCCCGACGCCGGCACCTCCTCGAAGAAGGACCGCTGGGGGTTGTGGCCGGCCCGTGACGACCGCCGGGGCCAGATCTGCTCGTTCATACCCGGTCAACGTTCACAGTCCCCGGCAAGTTTCCCGACGATCCCCTCAGCGACGAACCGCTCAGCGACGAACCGGTCAGCGCCCCGGCGAACTGCCGACCGGCTGGTCACCGATCGCGTTGGGCCCGAGCAGCGCCTTGATGTCGCCCATCAGGCCCTGGGACGGCGTCACCCGGTAGTCCGGCAGCGTGGTGCGCAGGTGCTGGCCGAACGTCAGCTGGATCTCCACCGGGGTCATTCCCGGGTGGGCGCGCAGGATCTCCTTGAGGTTCTCCACGATCGCCTGCCGGCACTGCTGCTGGTTCATCACCAGCCGGAGCGGGCCGTCCATCCCCTTGGTGAGGTCGGGCAGCATCAGGTCCGAGCCGATGATCCGGATGGTGTCCTCGCGGGCGTCGACCCGGCCGTTGATCACCACGATCGCGTCCTCGGCGATCTGCAGCCCGACCTGGGCGTAGGACGCCGGGAAGAACAGCACCTCGACCGAGCCCTCGAGATCCTCCAGGACCACCTGTGCCCAGGGCTTGCCGTCCTTGGTCACCCGCCGGGTGACGCCGGACAGGATGCCCGCCACCGTCACCTTCTCGCCGTCCTTGACGGCCTCGGTCTGCAGGTCGGCGATGCTCACCTCGGCCTCGGAGCGCAGGATGTGCTCGACCCCCAGCAGCGGATGGTCACTGACGTAGAGGCCGAGCATCTCGCGCTCGAAGTTCAGCAGCACCGACTTGTCCCACTCACCCTCGGGCACCCGGACCGCGAACATGTCACCCAGGCCGGATTCGGCGTCGTCGTCGAAGCCGAACAGGTCGAACTGGCCGACCGCCTCGGCGCGCTTGGTACTGAGCACCGCGTCGATGGCCGATTCGTAGACCTGGATCAGGCCCCTGCGGTGGTGGCCCAGCGAGTCGAACGCGCCGGCCTTGATCAGCGCCTCGACGGTGCGCTTGTTGCAGGCCACCGCGTCGACCTTGCGCAGGTAGTCGGCGAAGTCGGTGAACGCGGTGTTCGCCTTGCGGCAGGCGGTGACGGAGGCCACCACGTTGCCGCCGACGTTGCGCACCGCCGACAGCCCGAACCGGATGTCATTGCCGACCGGGGTGAAGTTGGCGTCGGAGGAGTTCACGCACGGCGGCAGCACCTTGATGCCCATCCGCCGGCACTCGGCCAGGTAGACGGCCATCTTGTCCTTGTCGTCCTTGACCGAGGTGAGCAGCGCCGCCATGTACTCGGCCGGGTAGTGCGCCTTCAGGTAGGCGGTCCAGTAGGACAGCATGCCGTACGCGGCCGAGTGCGCCTTGTTGAACGCGTAGTCGGAGAACGGCACCAGGATGTCCCACAGCGTCTTGATCGCGGCGGCCGAATAGCCGTTGGTCGCCATCCCTGCCGAGAACTTCTCGTACTGGGCGTCCAGCTCGGACTTCTTCTTCTTGCCCATCGCCCGGCGCAGCAGGTCGGCGCCGCCCAGGGTGTAGCCGGCCAGGTGCTGAGCGATCGCGATCACCTGCTCCTGGTAGATGATCAGGCCGTAGGTGTCGCTGAGGATCTCGGCCAGCGCGGTTTCCAGCTCGGGGTGGATCGCCACCACCGGCTCCCGGCCGTTCTTGCGGTTGGCGTACTTGTTGTGCGAGTCCGCGCCCATGGGCCCCGGCCGGTACAGCGCGATGACCGCCGAGATGTCCTCGAAGTTGTCCGGGCGCATGGAGCGCAGCAGTGCCCGCAGTGGGCCGCCGTCGAGCTGGAACACCCCGAGCGTGTCGCCGCGGGTCAGCAGCTCGTAAGTCAGCTTGTCCTCCAGCGACAGCTCCTCCAGCACCAGGTCGATCTCGCGGTTCGCCCGGATGTTGTCGACCGCGTCGTCGAGGATGGTGAGGTTTCGCAGCCCGAGGAAGTCCATCTTGATGAGCCCGAGGCTCTCGCAGGACGGGTAGTCGAACTGGGTGATGATGGCGCCGTCGGCCTCCCGGCGCATGATCGGGATGACATCGATCAGCGGGTCGCTGGACATGATCACACCCGCGGCGTGCACGCCCCACTGCCGCTTGAGTCCCTCCAGGCCCTTGGCGGTGTCGACCACCTTCTTGACCTCGGAATCGGCCTCGTACAGCGACCTGAATTCCCCGCCCTCGCCGTAGCGGTTGTGGCTGGGATCGAAGATCTTGGAGAGCGGGACGTCCTTGCCCATCACCGGCGGTGGCATCACCTTGGTGATCCGGTCGCCCATCGCGAACGGGTAACCGAGCACCCGGGCGGCGTCCTTGACCGCCTGCTTGGCCTTGATGGTGCCGTAGGTGACGATCTGGGCGACCCGCTCGTCGCCGTACTTGTCGGTGACGTACCGGATCACCTCGCCGCGCCGGCGCTCGTCGAAGTCCACGTCGAAGTCGGGCATCGAGACCCGGTCCGGGTTGAGGAACCGCTCGAAGATCAGGCCGTGCCGCAGCGGGTCCAGGTCGGTGATCCGCATGGCGTAGGCGACCATGCTGCCGGCCCCCGAACCGCGGCCCGGGCCGACCCGGATGCCGTTCTCCTTGGCCCAGTTGATGAAGTCGGCGACCACCAGGAAGTAGCCGGGAAAGCCCATCTGGGTGATCACCGCCACCTCGAAGTCGGCCCGCTGGCGGACCTCGGCCGGGATGCCGTTCGGGTAGCGGGCGTGCAGCCCGCGCTCGGTCTCCTTGACGAACCAGGACGTCTCGTCCTCACCCTCGGGCACCGGGAACCGGGGCATGTAGCTCTTGGACTCGTCGAAGCTGATCTCGCACCGCTCGGCGATCAGCAGGGTGTTGTCGCAGGCCTCGCGCAGCTCGTACTTGTCGGCCCACAGCGAGCGCATCTCGGCCGGCGACTTGAGGTAGAAGTCCTTGGCGTCGAACTTGAACCGGTTCTGGTCCTGCATGGTCTTGCCGGACTGGACGCACAGCAGCACCGCGTGGGCGTCGGCGTCCTCGGCGCGGGTGTAGTGCAGGTCGTTGGTCGCCACCATCGGCAGGTCCAGGTCCTTGCCCAGCCTGAGCAGGCCGTCCCGGACCCGGGTCTCGATGCTGAGGCCGTGGTCCATCAGTTCCAGGAAGAAGTTGCCCTTGCCGAAGATGTCCTGGAACTCCGCGGCACTGCGCCGCGCGTTGTCGTAGTTGCCGATCCGCAGCCAGGTCTGGATCTCACCGGAGGGACAGCCGGTGGTCGCGATCAGCCCCTGGGCGTAGTCGTTGAGCAGCTCCCGGTCGGCCCGGGGCTTGTAGAAGAAGCCTTCGAGGCTGGACCGGCTGGAGAGCCGGAACAGGTTGTGCATGCCGGCGGTGCTCTCGGCCAGCAGGGTCATGTGGGTGAAGGCGCCGGCGCCGGAGACGTCGTCCTCGCCGCCGACGTTCCACCGGACCCGGGTCCGCTCGCGGCGGTGGGTGTCGGGGGTGAGGTAGGCCTCCATGCCGATGATCGGCTTGACGCCGTTCAGCTTGGCCTTCTTGTAGAAGTCGTAGGCGCCGAAGACGTTGCCGTGGTCGGTCATGGCCACCGCCGGCATGCCCATCCGGTGGGTCTCGGCGAACAGGTCGTCGAGCCGGGCGGCGCCGTCGAGCATCGAGTACTCGGTGTGGACGTGGAGGTGGACGAAGGAGTCGGACTCTCTGGTGGCGGTCACAGCGATGCCCACGTCCTTCGGTTCGGGTGGCGCCCCATCGATCGGGCTGGCCAGCGGGTTCCGATTCTGCACCTCTGGTCCGACAGCCTCCATGAGCGGTGTTCCGCGAGTCTCTCTACCTGAGCTTGAGAGTCACTACTCAGCACGCCGGCCGCGCCGAACGGGGTCGCGGTTCGCACCGGTGGACCCAGGGCATCGGGCCAGTGAGTCGTGTCGGGCGGCTGTGACAGCATGAGGCCATGTCCATCATCAAGATCAACGCCATCACCGTGGCCGCCGACAGCGGTGACGAGCTCGCCAAGCGATTCGCCGCCCGGGCCGGCGCGGTCGATGATCGGGACGGCTTCGAGGGTTTCGAGTTGCTGCAGCCGACCGACGGCCGGACCACCTGGCTGGTCGTCACCCGCTGGCGCGACGAGGAGGCGTTCAACGCCTGGGCCAGTTCCCCCGCCTTCGGCCAGGGCCACCGCTCGGAGGGCCCGCACGCCTCGGGAGCCGCCGAGGGCGAGCAGCCGAAGAAGCCGGTCGGCGTCAGCAGCGAGCTGTGGTCCTACGTCGTGGCCGGCGGTTCGTCGGGCAACCTGGGTTCGTAACGGCCGACAGAAGCTCCCAGCGGCACGAACAGAATCTCCGCAGACCTCCGGGTTCGGCGTAGTCCGCATCCGCCCCGGAACGGCGCGACTGTGTTGACCGTCGTAGATTCACATCAGTGCCTATAGGTTCTGCCGCGTCACGGCCACAGTGCATCCGAGCACGGGTGAGGCGGCTCGAATCCACCCGGTCAACTGCACGCAGAAGCGCCCTGCTAAGCCAGAGCTATCCTCTAGTCAAGACCCGGTCGGCCAAGCTGGTTCGCCTCAGTCAGAGCACAGGATTACTACTGGCTCTACGTTTGCTGGCTCTACGTACCAAGCGTGTGGTAGCCAGTTTGGTTCCGACGGCACGCCGTTAGATTTATATAAGCTATTCCTCATCAGCTATGATCGTTAGGTCAAGCTCTTATTGACGTCTCGCAGCAGCCATTTTGTTGCTGTCATATATGGCTCCGTTGTACGGACTAGGTCCAACCACTCTTTCGCCTGCTCCAAGTATGCCCGAGCTTGGCTATCGCCGAATTGGTTATGGTACTCAAGAGCTCGGCGACTATAGCTGAAAGCATGTAGCGAGCGTCGCCTATCCGACAAATAGCATTCATGAAGTAACGCCATCGCCCGATGGACCTGCTTACGCGCGTCTGGGTTTTCCGCAGCTAGGAAGATATTTGCGTCGAATAACAGCTCAGCATGGGTCGCCTCAATGCGCCAGTTCTTCTTCCGAGACATAGCGAGAGCTTGATCGATCGCCACGAATGACGCTTGATACATGCGGCGGTCACTAAGTAAGAGAGCCTTTTGCTGCAACAGGTACGGATTAGTATCTTTATCTAACAAAAAGTCGTAAAAGTCAACAGCATCATCTGTCTTACGAAATGCCCTTCCAATGATACGGTAGCTGTACCCACGCCTCCGAAAAATATCGAACCGGCAAATTCGGGTCGTCGCTAGGTTAGAGTGAAAGGTAGTAAGCACATCCCGTAGCATCGAATTTTGTGCTGCATCGAGTGCCGCCTCTGCCACAACTACCGACCGAGCGGCGAAGTAATCCTGTCCGTCCCGGTCCTGAAGGTCGCCCTCGTATTCACTCAACAGTTTCCCTACTCGACCGATTAGATCGAGTATTTCATTATAATCCCGATACCTGTCTCGCCAGTATCCCAACGCCATGTCCATCGATAGGACAGTTCCGCATGAATGCACATACGCAACTAGGATGAGCATTTCTGCAGCCTCGGGCTCATCTCGCTGAAAGTCAGAAATTGCATCGCGCAGCCGTACCTGGAGACTCCGAGAAGTAGTATTTGCAAGGTTAAAATCCAACAAGCTAACCTCGCCTGCAGTCATCTGCGGATGAACCATCTTCGGAGTGCGTATGCCGGCAGGGATAGCAGCACGAATGGCTCCCTGATCGAGCTCACTTATTTCAGACATAGAGATAAATTGAGTTCGGACTTTGTCGAGCCGATGGGTCACGGTTGCTATGTTGTAATCTCGATCCGCCGCCACAAGCGTAAGATTAGGTGCAGAATGTAGTAGATTCCATGCGTCGACATCATCGCAAAATCGATCAAGTACCACAGTAGCCTCGATACCGGCGAGCGCACGCACTAGCCGTTCCGCAGCTTCTTTCGTAAGGGCACTGGGCATAAACGTAATCCCTGGTCCCGCATTAGCGGAGGCAAGTTGCATAAGCAACGTAGTCTTTCCACTCGCTGGAATTCCAGTGACGATTACATTGGTACCGCTGTCCAAAGCATTCTGCGCTAGACGGAACTGCTCAAGTCTTGGGACATCGGTACGGAAGATGTCGCTCCACGCTGGCGCGGCTCCGGCATAGAATTCGACTATTGGGCGTTGAGGTACCTTAGCGGGACTGGGCGGCAGATACTGGCTGAGAGAGTCGGCGACGGCATCAGTGCCAGCTGAATTAACGCTCGGAACGAAGGCGTCAAAGTATTCGAGAAGATCAGCAGTTTCGGCAAATATGATCTGGAATCGAAGCGCTCGGAAATAATCAACTAAGGGGTCATTACGATGCTTGGGTCGGAATGTTATCCAATTGCTGGGAGCGCCTGCCCCTGCGACTGAGGGCTGCAAGGATTCTAATGCTGCCGCGTCTTGGAGTGAGTAGCCCCAAAAAAGCGTCGGACCAGCACCTAAACGTCGTCTGAAAGTTTGCCACAATGTCGGGTCAGCGCTGAAACTGCTCGCCACTTCAATACTTGTGAAGCGGAACGGGCGAGTGTCATCTAAGACCGATCCATGTAGTGGAGCGAAGTCCACCGAAGCACGATCTCGAAACTGCGGTCCTCGAGTGACGATATCATTCAAATAATGAGTCCGACTATGCTCATAAATCTTCCATACTAGGTCATCGATGTTTGTAGTGAAGATCATCGGGATATTTAATCGAGAGATTGCAGTGTAGCGTTTGTCAAAACTGCCAATAGTAAATCTCCGACGCAAAAAAGCGTCAGCCGCTTCGCGATCACGAGCGGACAGAATTGTGTAAAGCTGGGGCAACGCCAATCCCGCCTCAGCATCAACTCCGAACTCCGCTCGCAGCTCCTTTGCAAGCAAAGCCCCTACTGGGAGAAGCTTCCCTTCCTTATCCTTGGCTAATACGCTGAATCCAGACCCAAGCATCAGGTGGATACCATTTCGAAGCGCAACCTCGAAAGAGGCTTGATTTTCGATTTGCATATGCACCAAGCTCCGTTGGCTAAGGTTGATTGATAGATGAGT
>NZ_DASVQG010000004.1:0-2497 GCF_036389215.1 Jatrophihabitans sp. | reverse complement strand
GCCCAACTGCTCGACACCACCGGCTGCCTGGTGACCCCCGGGCTGGTGAACACCCATCACCACCTGTACCAGTGGCTGACCCGCGGTTTCGGCGCGGACAGCACCCTGTTCCAGTGGCTCACCGAGCTGTACCCGATCTGGGCCCGGATCGACGCCGACGCCGTGCACGCGGCCGCGTCGGCCAACCTCGGCTGGCTGGCGCTGTCGGGCTGCAGCACCAGCACCGACCACCATTACGTCTTTCCCAAGGCCGATCCCTCCAACGCCGGGGGCGACCTGCTGGAGGCCACCATCAGCGCCGCGCTGGAGATCGGCGTGCGGTTCCAGCCGTGCCGGGGCTCGATGGACCTCGGCGAGTCCGCCGGCGGGTTGCCGCCGGACTCGGTCGTCGAGGACCGGGAGTCGATCCTGATCGCCACCGAGGCCGCGATCGACCGGTGGCACGACCCGTCGCCCGCGGCGATGACCCGGATCGCGGTGGCGCCCTGCTCGCCGTTCTCGGTCACTGCCGAGCTGATGCGCGAGGCCGCCGAACTGGCCCGCGACAAGGGCGTCCGGCTGCACACCCACCTCGCCGAGACGGCCGATGAGGACGAGTTCTGCCTGCGTACCTATGGGCAATCCCCGGCCGAGTACCTGGCAGAGCTGGGCTGGCTGGGCCCGGACGTCTGGCTGGCGCATTGCGTGCACCTGTCCGACTCGGCCATCAAGAGCTTCGCGGCCACCGGCACCGCGGTGGCGCACTGCCCCACGTCCAACGGCCGGCTCGGTGCCGGCAGCGCCCGGGTGCGGGAGCTGATCGACGCCGGCGTCCCGGTCGGCCTCGGGGTGGACGGGTCGGCGTCCAACGAGGCCGGCCGGCTGGTGGACGAGCTGCGTTCGGCGATGGTGGTGGCCCGGTTGCGCGGCGGGCCGCAGTCGCTGACCGCCCGCGAGACCCTGCGGCTGGCCACCATCGGCGGTGCCCAGTGCCTGGGCCGGGAGTCCGAGCTCGGATCGCTGGAACCGGGCAAGCTCGCCGATGTGGCGGTCTGGCGGCTGGACGGCCTGGGCCAGGCCGGCGGAGCGGATCCCGTGTTCTGCTGGGCGTTCTCCTCCTCCGCACCACTGGAGCTGCTGCTGGTCAACGGCCGCGGGGTGGTCGCCGACGCGACCCTGCTGACCGCCGACAGCGGTCGGCTGGCCCGGGACGCGGCTGCCGCCAGCGCTCGGTTGGTGAGCCGATGAGCACGCCGGTAAGCACGCCGGTGAGCACCCCGGTGAGCACCCAGCCCAGCACCGGCACCGTCGTTGCCGGTGGTATCGGGACCAGCCCGGTTCGACCGGACGCGAACCTCAAGGTGCGGGGTGAGTTCGCCTACTCCTCGGACATGTGGCTGGACGACATGCTCTGGGGCGCCACCCTGCGCAGCCCGCATCCCCGTGCCGTGATCTCCTCGATCGACATCACCGACGCGCTGAAGACCGTCGGGGTGTACGCGGTGCTGACCGCCGAGGACGTCCCGGGGCGGAACCGGTACGGCCTGGAGATCGCCGACCAGCCGGTGCTGGCCGAGCGGGAGGTGCGTTACCAGGGCGAGCCGGTGGCCATCGTGGCCGCCGATCATCCGGAGATCGCGCGGCAGGCGTGCAAGAAGATCGTGGTGCACTACGAGGTGCTGGAGCCGATCGTCGATGCGGTCGCGGCCAGCACGCCGGGTTCCCCGCCGGTGCACGAGAATCCCGTTCCCGGGCATGGCATCGAGGGCAACGTGCTGCGGTCGGTGCACCTGGAACGCGGCTCGGCTTCGGTCACAGCTGACGTGGTGGTCACCGGCGAGTACGAGGTCGGCATGCAGGACCAGGCCTTCCTCGGGCCGGAATCCGGGCTCGCGGTGCCGGCCGAGGACGGCGGGATCGACCTCTACATCGCCACCCAGTGGTTGCACGCGGACCAGAGCCAGGTTGCTGCCGCGCTCGGGTTGCCGGCCAGCAAGGTGCGGTTCACCCTCGCCGGTGTCGGCGGGGCCTTCGGTGGCCGCGAGGACGTCTCGATGCAGATCCATGCCTGCCTGCTGGCCCTGCGCACCGGCCGGCCGATCAAGATGGTCTACAGCCGGGAGGAATCCTTCTACGGCCACGTGCACCGGCACCCGGCGCTGATGCGCTACGAGCACGGCGCCGACTCCTCCGGACGGCTGGTGTACGCGCGGGCCTCGATCGTGCTGGACGGCGGCGCGTACGCCTCGTCCTCGACCGCGGTGGCCGGCAACGCGGCGACCCTGGGCTTCGGCCCGTACGACATTCCCAACGTCAGCATGGACTGCCTGGTCACCTACACCAACAACCCGCCGTGCGGGGCGATGCGCGGCTTCGGCGCCGTTCAGGCTTGCTTCGGCTACGAATCCCAGATGGACAAGCTGGCCGAGGCCTGCGGGCTGTCACCGATCGAGCTGCGGCTGCGCAACGCGATGAGCGAGGGATCGGTGATGCCCACCGGGCAGCTGGTGGACTCGGC
>NZ_DASVQG010000003.1:0-23941 GCF_036389215.1 Jatrophihabitans sp. | reverse complement strand
CGGCGCCGCGACGCTGCGAGTGCTCGAGATCGGCGCCGGCACCGGCGCCGGGACCGCGTTCGCGCTCCAGTCGTGCGGTGACAGCCCGCTACCGGTGGAATACACCTACACCGACGTCTCTGCTGCCTTTCTGCGCCAGGGTCGCGACACCTTCGCCGAGGGACGCCCGTGGCTCACCTTCACGATGCTCGACATCGAGGTGGACCCGGTCGAGCAGGGCCTCTCGGCGCACTCCTACGACGTCGTCCTGGCGACCAATGTCCTGCACGCGACGGCTGATATCCGTACCACACTGAGCCACGTCAGGCAGCTGCTGCGCCCCGGCGGCCTGGTGCTGATCAACGAGGTGACCCGGGCAGACGCCTTCACCACCATCACCTTCGGGCTCACCCCGGGATGGTGGCGCTATCGCGACGCCGAGCTGCGGGAACCGCTCGCGCCGTTGCTGAGCCCGGCCAGCTGGCGAGCGGTGCTGAGCGAAGCCGGCTTCGATCAGGTTCGCGCGCTGGGCTATGACGCCGTGCCCGAGGCGGAGTGGACGCAGTGCGTGTTCACCGCCGCCGCCTGCCTGTCGCTGCCGGGCATCCCTCGCGATCGGCCGGCCGGCCGGAGCATCGAGGAGGCGGCAAGCACGCTGCCCTCACAGCCTGAACCGGTGATCGGGAGAGCCGTGGCGATCGAAACGGGCGCTCGCGACTACGTTCGCGAGGTGTTCGCCGAGGTGCTGCGGTTCGAGGCGGAACAGCTCGACGACGATGTGACCTTCGAGAACTTCGGGGTCGATTCACTGGTAAGCCTGAACATCCTGGCCAGGTTCGAGCAGGACCTCGGTCCGCTGCCGTCGACGTTGCTCTTCGAGCAACTGACCATCACGGCACTCGCCTCTCATCTGCTCGACAGCACCCGGCTGCCCGGATTGCTCACCGTGACCGAGCCGGCAGTCAGCCCGGCTCGGGTGGAAGGCAGCGGCGTGCTGGTCGAGGCGTCGGCGACCCGGTCGGCAGGTATCGGGGAGATCGCCGAGGATGCGGTGGCCGTCGTCGGGCTGAGCGGACGCTACCCCGGCGCACCCGACATCGACTCGTTGTGGAAGTTGCTGCGCTCGGGTGCCAGCGGTGTCACCGAGGTGCCGCCGCAACGATGGAACTGGCGTGATCACGTGGCGCCGGAAGGAAACTCCCAGGCTGGGCGCTGGGGAGGATTCATCGACGGCGTCGACCAGTTCGACCCGGCGTTCTTCGGCATCCTCGCACGCGAGGCCGCCGACATCGATCCCCAGGAGCGGCTGTTCCTGGAAGTCGCGTGGAACGTCCTGGAAGAGGCCGGCTACCTCGGCGAGACCACCCGGGTGGTGGACACCGGCGTGTTCGTCGGCACCATGTACGGCTCGTACGGCCAGCTGGCTGCCACCGGTTGGGCGGACGGCCAGCTCTCGGGTGCGACCTCGGCATACTGGTCGATCGCCAACCGGGTTTCCTACGCCCTGGACCTGCAAGGCCCCAGTTTCGCGGTGGATTCGGCGTGCTCGTCCTCGCTGCTCGCCGTGCACCTGGCCTGTGAGAGCATCCGCCGCGGCGACTGCACCATGGCGGTGGCCGGCGGTGTCAACGTCATCCTGCACCCGTCGCACATGGCGGCCCTTACGTCGTTGAACATGCTGGCCGCCGACGGCCGCTGCAAGAGCTTTGACGCCGCCGCGGACGGGTTCGTACCAGGTGAAGGTGTCGGCGCCGTCCTGCTCAAGCCGCTGGCCGCCGCGCTCGCCGACGGCGACCGGATCTGGGGAGTGATCCGGGGCGGGTCGATGAACGCCGGCGGCAAGACCGGCGGCTACACGGTGCCCAACCCGAACGCACAGGCCGAGCTGATCCGAGCCGCGTTGCGCCGCTCGGGCATCGACCCAGCCTCGATCGGCTACGTCGAGGCGCACGGCACCGGCACCCAGCTGGGTGATCCGATCGAGTTGCGCGCGCTGCAGGCCGCCCTCGGTCCAGACGCGCGGTGTGCGGTGGGCTCGGCCAAGGCCAACCTCGGACACCTCGAAGGCGCCGCCGGAATCGCGGGCCTGACCAGAGCGCTGTTGCAGTTGCGGTACCGAGAGATCGCACCGTGCGGGCAGCTGAGCACGGTCAACCCCAGGATCGGACTGGCCGAGGGCCACCTGGAGCTGCCTCGGCAGGTCATGCCGTGGCCGGCCATGGCCGGCACCCCGCGCCGGGCCGGTGTCAGCTCGTTCGGAGCCGGTGGCGCCAATGTGCATCTGATCCTGGAGGAGGCGCCGCCGACCCGGTCCGCGCCGGTGCCGACCTCCTCCGACGGAGAGGTCTTCCTGCTCTCGGCGCGAACCGCCGATCAGCTGCGCGACTACGCCGCTTCGGTCGCGGCGTTCACCGATCGGACGCCGGACACCCTGGCCGAACTCTGTTCCGCCAGCCAGATCGGAAGGCGGTTCCTGGCCCACCGCCTCGCCGTGCGCTGCCGCTCGGTCGCGGAACTGGGTGAGCGGCTGCGAGCGTACGCCGAGCGCCGCGATGCGGTGGGCGTGTTCGCCGGCCACGCCGAGCAGGTTGCCGCCGGCACCCGGTACGGCGATGGCCCACCCGCATCGATGGGCACCGACCCGGCGCAGGCCTGGGTGACCGGAGCGCGGGTCGACTGGGCGGCCCTGCGGCCTGGCCCGATGCCCGCTCGGGCGCCGTTTCCGACCTATCCCTTCCAGCGAAGCCGGCACTGGCTGGAAGTACCCGGCCCCGCCCGGCCCGGCCCGGCCGCCGAGCGGGCCGCCGCGCGGGCCGTCGCGCCGGTTGAGCAGCCGGCCGGCCTTCAGCCGGGGGATCTTCAGCTGGCGGATCTTCAGCTGGAAGCACCCGGCTGGCAGCCCGAAGCGATCGTGCCTGGCGGTGAGCCACCGCGGCTACTGCTGCTCCTCGGCACCGGCCCGCTCGATGCGGAGCTTCGCGAGGTGGCCCGTCAGCACCAGATCGCCGTTGTCGCCGAGTCACCGGCGGACGCCGGCGGCGAGGCGTGCGAGGACCTGGTGGGGCGACTGGCCGCCCGGGGTGGCGAGCCGGATGCCGTGATCGTCATCGGCGCACGGGGCCCGGAACTCACCGCATCCACGGTGCTGGACGAGTTCGAGCACGGCTTGCACCGGTGCATCCAGGTAACGACGGCCCTGCTCCGTCGCAACCCTGATACGCCGCTGCGGGTTCTGTACGGCTACCCGGCCGACTCCGGGCTTGCCGAGCCACAGCACGCCGCCGTGGCCGGCGCGCTGCGCAGCCTGTGCCAGGAGCACAGCGCCCTGTCGGCGGCCAGCGTCGGGCTCGACAGCCTCGATCCGGCAGCTGCCGCCGCGGCGATCCTGGCGGAGTTGCGGGCGGCGGCCCCGAACACTGCCGAGGTTCTGCGCGTCGGATCCGAACGCCTGGTCAAGAAGATGATCCCCGCCGAACTGGACGCTTGCGATGCCTACCGGCTACCGGCGGGGGCGAGCGTCCTGATAACCGGCGGCGCCGGTGCGGTAGGCCTGCTGGTAGCAGAGCATCTCGTCGCCACCGCGGAGCGGCCGGTCATCGTGCTCGCCGGACGCAGCCTGCCGGACGAGGCAGCGCTCGGCCGGATGGCCGCCATGCGGGCCACCGGGGCAGCGGTTCGCTTCGAGCGGACCGATGTCACCGATCCCGACCAGGTTCGCAACCTGATCCGCGGCTGCGGTGACCTGACCGGCCTGGTGCACGCAGCCGGGATCATCGCCGACGGGCGAGCCGTGCGAAAGACGGCTGCTCAGATGAACGCCGTGCTGGCACCCAAGGTCATCGGTGTGCTGGCACTCGACGAGGCAACTGCCGGGATGGCGTTGGACTTCTTCACCGTGTTCTCCTCCGTGGTGGCCGAAACCGGGAACATCGGCCAGTCCGACTATGCCGCAGCCGGGGCGTTCGTAGCCGGCTTCATCCTGCGGCGAGAGGCGCTGCGACGGGCAGGCCTGCGACATGGCCGCAGCACCGCACTCGAATGGCCGCTATGGCACGACGGTGGAATGCGGATGGATGAGGCCACCCGCCGGCGGCTGGCCTGGTCCGTCGGAATGGCTCCACTGCCGACCGAAGCCGCGCTGGCCGTCTTCGATCGGGCGATCTGCGGGCCGCACCCGGTGCTCGCAGCCTGGCAGCCGATCCACCGGCCTGGCGGGCAGCCGGCAGCGGTGCCAGTCGTTCCAGGCGGCCCGGCTGCCGGCGGCGCGGTCGCCGACCTGACGGCTGCAGTGCTCCGGCAACGCCTGCAGGCATTCGCGGCGGCGTTCCTGATGGTTGATCCGGTCGAGGTCTCGCTGACCGACGACCTGCTCGACACCGGGTTCGACTCGATCACCCTGACGGAGCTGATCAACGAGGTCAACGAGACCTACGGCCTCGACCTGCTGCCGACCGTTCTCTTCGAATGCGCCACCCTCGACCAGTTCGCCGACTACCTCCTGCGGCATTGGGCAGGCGCTGTCGCGCGGGTCGAGTCCGTCGAGGCGACCCGGCCGATGCGCCGCGCGGCCGACCCGGTCCAGCCGGCCGCTCCCGACCTGATCGAGGCGATCCAGCCGCCGGCCCGTGCAGCCCAGCCGGCCGAGCCGGCCGATCCGGACCCGGTCGAGCCGGTTGAGTCCGCCCAGTTCCCAGATCGGGATGCAGCCGCACTCGACCCAGCGGGTGGCGAGCTGATCGCCGTGGTCGGCCTGGCTGCGACCCTGCCGGGTTCAGCCGACGCCGGGGAGTTCTGGCGGCACCTGGTTGCCGGTGACGACCTCATCGGCACGGCGCCCGCCGACCGGCTGGAGCTGCACGCCGCCCCCGGCACCCGGTCGATCCGCGGGGGGTTCCTCGAGAACGTCGGCGCCTTCGACGCCGGCCATTTCAGGATCTCGGCTGCCGAGGCTGCCCTGATGGACCCCCAGCAACGGTTGTTCCTGCAGGCCGTCTGGCACGCGATCGAGGACAGCGGGCACCGTCCGGACGAGCTTGCCGGCACCGATACCGGGCTGTTCGTCGGTGTATCCACGACCGATTACGCTGACCTGCTGCGCGCGGCCGAGGTGCCGGTGGCAGCGCACACCGCGAGCGGGATCGCCCATTCGATACTGGCCAACCGGATCTCGCACCTGCTCGACCTGCGCGGCCCGAGCGAAGCCGTGGACACCGCCTGTTCGAGCTCGCTGGTAGCGATCCACCGCGCGGTCCAGGCCATTCGCTCCGGCGAGTGCCGCGTCGCGGTGGTCGGCGGCGTCAACGCCCTGCTGAGCCCGGGCCTCTTCGATGCCTTCGAGCAGTCCGGCATGTTGAGTTCCACCGCGGCGTGTCGCTCGTTCTCCGCCGCTGCGGACGGTTACGTCCGGGGCGAGGGTGCCGGCGCGATCGTGCTCAAGTCGCTGTCGGCGGCTCGCGAGGAGTCGGATCACATCTATGCGATCGTCCGGGCCAGCTCGGTCGGTCACGGCGGGCGCACCGCGTCGCTCACCTCACCGAGCCCGCGGTCTCAGGCGGACGTGCTGCTAGCGGCCTACCGCAGAGCTGGTGTCGATCCGCGAGCCGTGTCGGCTATCGAAGCGCATGGCACCGGCACCAAGCTCGGCGACCCGGTGGAGTTCGAAGGCCTGCGGATGGCCTTCGCCGAACTGGCCGCCGAGCGCGGTGTCGAGCTTCCGAACGGCCAGATCAGCCTGGGCACCGTGAAGTCCAACGTCGGCCATCTGGAGGCGGCGTCCGGCATTGCCGGGGTTCTGAAGATGCTGTTGGCACTGCGCCACGGCTACCTGCCCGCCACGTTGAACTCCCAACCCGTCAATCCGATGGTGCGCATCGCGGGTACCCCCTTCACCCTTGCCGATGCGGGCCATCCCTGGCAGGACGGTCCCGCTGGCATCCGGGTCTGTGGAGTGAGCTCGTTCGGCTTCGGCGGCACCAACGGCCATCTGGTGCTGGAATCCGCACCCGGCACGACGTTGCGGGAGACCGATCACCCGGGTGGCAGGCCGGCGCTGCTCGTGCTGTCGCACGATGATCCGCAGCTGCTGCGGCAGTGGGCCGGCGCGCTGGCCGAGCACCTGGAACGAGAGCGCGACTGCGACCTGGCCGGCCTGGCCTACACCCTGCAGGTGGGCCGTGCTCCGCGAGCACATCGCCTGGCGGCCCTGGTCGACAGCCGGGCCGAGGCACTCGCGGCACTGCGAGCGGCCAGTCGTGGCCATGCCGCTTCCGGGCTGTACACCAAGGAGAACATCGATGCCCAGACACGACGTCCTGCCGGCGCACCCGTCGAGTGGACGCTGCTGTCCGAGTGGTTGGGTGGCGCTGATGTCGACTGGGCGGCCGCCTGGTCCAGCGGGGTTCCCCAGCGGGTTGCGCTGCCGCCGCGGCCCTTCCGGTGCCGGTCACACTGGTTCGACAACCGCGAACCCGCGCCGATGACCTCGGCGCCGTCCGCGCCGAGTGCCGGGCGCCCGAGCCGGCCTGCGCGGGCCAAGCTGCAGTTGGTACCGGTGGGCATGGGCGCCGACCAGCCGCCGCTGGCTGCCGCGGGGTCGGGAGTTCGGCCCGATGGGATGCCCAGGCCGCAGCACGATCTGCGATCGGACGCGCCGGTTCAGGTCCCGGCAGCACAGCCAGCGGCGAGCCGGACGCTGACGAGCGTCACCGATGCGGTGCTGCGCATGGTGATCGAGGTGCTCGACCTCGACGCGACGGAGCCGGACTTCGGCCCCGAATCGCTGCTGAGCGAGTTGGGCCTGGACAGCATCTATCGGATGGAACTCGCCCGCCGGGTCAATCGCGCGTTCGATGTGGAGCTACGAGGCACCGACCTGTACGACTTCGACACCGTCGCCGGGCTGGTCGCCTGGGTGCTGAGAGCGGAGTCCACACCGCCGGCTCCGGTAGAACTGGCTGCGGCCGAACTGGCTGCGGCCGAATCGGCTCCGGCAGAACCGGCTGCGGCCGAATCGGCTCCGGCCGAACCGGCTCCCGCCGAGCTGGGCCAGCCGCCGGCCGGCAGTGACGCCATGAGCACTCTCGTCGACCTGTTCGAGCGCGAGCTGGGCCGACCCTTGGACCGGTCGACTACCTTCGCCGAGGGCGGCCTGACATCCTTCGACATGCTCCGGGTGATCAGCAGCCTGGAACGCCGCTGCGGAACATTGCCGAAAGCACTGCTGTTCGAGCATCCCACCATCGAGGCGCTCTACGCCGAACTCGAGAATCGGCTTGGCGCTGAGGTCGTCCGCCGTTGCCTCGATTCGCAGCCGGACCGGCCGGCCGCCTCGCCCCCCGCCCGGGCGGCTGGTGCACCGCACGGTGTCCGGGTGGTGCGCAAGCGGTCGATCAGGGCCGGTGACGTGGCAGCGGGCCAGCTGCAGGCGATCGACGCTCGATGGGCGAAAGAGGGTGGCCTTGCCGGCCGCGACATCGCACCGTTGGCCTTCATCGGCGCCGGCCACGAGGCGTACTTCAACTTCTCCCGTCGCGGTTCGGACATCTTCGCGTGGAGTTACGCGGGTTCGGCCGAGAACTTTCCGGTGCTGGCGGGTGAGTGGATCAGCTACGCGCAGGCTCATGGGCTCCGGCCGAATTTCTTGGCGATGGCACCGGTGAGCGAGGCTGGCGGCGTCCGGTTGACCGCTACTCCCTTCGGTGCCGTGCAACGCCTCACCGACCTCGCCGGTTTCACCGTTCAGGGCACGAAGATGCAGCGTTTACGCAGCCATCTCAACCATTTCGAACGCAGCGGGCCATGCCGCACCGAGGAGTACCGGCCGGGTTCTGACCCCGGCATCGATGCCGACATCGTGAGCATGATCGATCGCTGGTCTGCTCAGAAGCAGATGGTCAACCCGTACGTGGCGGTCGTGCGAGCCGAGCTGAGCGCCGGGCAACTGGCCGAGCGGCACCGGATGTTCCTGACCCGATCCGGTGATGTCCTTACCAGCGTCGTCATCATCACCAGGATTCCCTCCGAACCGGGCTGGTTGCTCGACCTGGAGTTCTACCCGGCCGAGGCACCGCGCGGTGGCCTGGAATTCGCCATCGTGTCGATCCTGAACACCCTGCAGCATGAAGGGTGTGAGCTCTTCAGCTTCGGCGCCAGCTTCGGCGTGCGGGTGTGCAGCTCGCCGAACCCCGCTCCAGAGATCGAGCAGGGACTTCAGGAGCTGGACGCCGCAGGCATCTTCGGGGCGGGCAACTTCACGTTCAAGAACAAGTTCCGGCCGGTCAACGAGCCGCTCTACCTGTGCCAGCCAGCTGATCAGCCGCGTACGGCGCTTGCCGACATCATCCTGATGATCGCCGATCCGGATACCCGAGCGGATGCACCAGGTCTGGCGGATACCGGCCAGCCGGAGCCGGTGAGCCCGGCACCGCCGACCGGCAGCGACCGCGAAGCGGTCCTGCGCACGGGTGCTTACAACCCGCTGGCGTTGGATCGCGACCAGGTCGAGGTCGACCTGCTCACCGACTCCTGGGCCGAGCTCGACACTGCCGCCAGCAGGCAGGAGCGCCGGCGGCTGCGCCAGCTGGTCGACGAGGGTGCCTTCCGCGGGCTGGCCGAGGTGCCGTCCTGGCTGCCGTTCGACACCCTGGAGTACCTGCCTACCGGCAGAGCGGCCGAGGCGCTGTTGCTCAAGGCATGGCCTGGCACCCGTGGTGTCGTGCTGCACAACGGGCTGTTTCCCACCTGGCTGGCATCGCTGGCAGATGCTGGCTTCACCTCGTGCCGCACGGTGACGGAGGCCGACCGGCGACCACGCGGTACGCAGCTCTTCCAGGGCGATCTCGACCTCCGGTCCCTTGCCGGGTTGCTGAGCCGGACCAACGGTGGCGCGTCGTTCGTCGCCATCGAGCTCGGTGGCAATGCCGGTGGCGGGTACCCGATCTCACTGTCGAACCTGCAGGCCGTTCGCGCGAGTGCTGATCGGCATGGCGTGCCAGTCGTGTTGGACGCCACCAGGATCGTCGAGAACGCGGTGCTGATCTGCGAGCACGACCCGCAGGGCCGCGGCCGCCCGGTGGCCGAGATCGTCACAGAGCTGCTGTCCTTGGCAACCGCCGCCACCATGAGCCTGTCGAAGGACTTCGGGCTCGACGGCGGCGGCCTGCTGATGAGCCGGCTTCCGGCGTTGCGCGACAACCTGGGCCTGCACCGGCTGGCGCGCGGGCAGGAGACCTCGTTGGACACCCGCCGGCTCGGCAGCGTTGCCATCGCCGATCTCGGGCCGGTCGAGGCCCGGGTACGGCAGCGGGTGACCGCGGTTGCCGAGCTGTGGCGGCGACTTTCCGATGCCGGCCTGCCGGTCGTGGTTCCGGCCGCCGCGCACTGCGTGCTGCTCGACGCCGGGGGGGTCGAGGCGCTGGACGGAACCGCTGAGCCGGTTGCGTCGTTGCTGGCGTGGCTCTTCCTGGCGGCGGGCGTGCGAGGGGCGCCGCACCTGGACAACCTGGCCGAGGGCCGGGACCCCGACGCCTACCTCCGGCTCGCGGTTCCGGTCGGCATGACGGTGCAGGACGCCGGCCGGGTGGGAGACCAGATCGCGTCGGCCTGGCGGCGTGGCCTGCCGATCCCTGATCTGGTCGAGGTTCTTGGCGAGCATCGATCAGGACCGGTGACTGCTCGCTACCATCCGGCCGCGGATCTTCCTGACGACATCAGCGCCGCCATGCGGGAGCGTTACCGTCCTGACAACGACAACGCTGCGGTGCTCGCCACCAGTGATGTCGAGGTACGCCGAACGGTGCTGACGGTGGCTGACTCCCCGGTGGAGGTCTTCACCGCTGGGCAGGGTCGGCCGGTGCTGCTCATGCATCCGTTCAACATCGGTGCGGGGGTCTTCGTCCGGCAGTTCCCGGCGCTGGCCGAGCGGTACCAGCTCATCAGCATCCACCACCCTGGCGTCGGAGCCACCCGGTACAAGCGCGACCTGACGCTGACCGGCCTGGCGGCGCTGGCGGCCGAGGTGCTCGACGCGCTCGGTGTGACCGAGCCGGTGCAGGTCCTCGGGTCCTCGTTCGGCGGCCTGGTGGCCCAGACCTTCGCGGTGCAGCATCGCAACCGCTGTGCCTCGCTGGTGCTGGTCGGCAGCTCCTACAAGGCCGGCAACCGCCGCGGCGAGCTCAACCGGCTTTCGGTCGTCGCCGCCGAGGACTTCGACCGGGTGATGGCGCACCCGGACGGCGCGGCGGTAGACCGCGGCACGCTGGAACCATTGCTGCTGCGGTGCGAGAGCATGGATCCGCAGATCGGGCTGAGCTATCTCGACGTCTTCGCCGACGAACCGACGCTTCTGCAACGGCTGCCGGAGATCGGGGTTCCGACGCTGATCGTGCACGGTGGTTGCGACACCGTCATCTCGCCCAAGACGGCTCACCTGCTCTTCGGCGCGATCCCGGACGCTCGCCACGCCGAGATTCCGGGCGCAGGCCACTTTCCCTGCCTCACCCATCCCGACCAGGTGCATCAACTGCTGCTGCCGTTCCTGCGGGAGCACGAGCCGCAGGGGTCGGTGAGTAACCGATGACCACGACCCGGGATGCCCGCTCGGCGACCGGGCGTACCTACAGCCGGATCGAGACGGTGTGGCCCGGCATGTGTGGCACCAGCGCCCTGTTCGCCGGCCGGCTCGGCGACTGGACCTGGCAGGCAGTCGCGCAAGCGTGCCAGGTGGACGTGCTGCGCGCCGCCGATCCCGCCGGCCAGCCGACCTACCTGTCCTTCTGTTACTTCCGGATGCGGGGAGACGGTGACTTCCACCCGTTGACGCCCACCTTCGGTGACCAGTTGCACGTCGACACCAGGGTATTCGCCGCCGGTGCGGAATCCGTGCTGACGGTGCACCGGCTCGGGCTGTCGGCTGCCGGGCCGGACGCCGCCGGCCTCGACGACGAGGACTTCGTCCGGCCGGTGGCCGGAGCCCTGCTGGTGGAGAACTACAACCGGTGGGTGAGCAGGCGCCACAGGTCATCCAACGTCGGCCTCCAGCGGTGCTCACCGGTGGGCTTCGGAGCCACTGGGCTGACCGGGGCACCGGAGTCGGTGTCACCCCGCCTGGCGTGCCAGCTGGCCCGAGCGCGGTTGAGCTTTCACGACCGGAACCTGACCGGCAGCTCGGCTGGTGCCCGAATCAGCCTGCGCTACCGGGTGGATCCGTCCCGGGACCTCAACGGCGTGGGGCTGCTCTACTTCGCCTCCTACTTCTCGATGATCGATCAGGCGTTGCTGAGGCTGTACCGCCGTGAGGGCCGGCCGGACTCGGAGTTCGGCAACAGGGTGGTCCTCGACCATCGACTGTGCTACCTGGGAAACACCGATGCGGGCTGCGAGATAGACATCGATGCCCAGCGGTGGCCGGTTCCCGGACGTACCGACCGGAGCACGGTCGACGTGGTGCTGCGTGACGCCGCCGCGGATCGGGTGCTGGCGGTGTGCACAGTGGAACTGGCCGAGCCGGTTCCTGGTGGCCTGACGCCGGAGCCGGCACGGTGACCGCGCCGGCTCGGGCCGCGGTCGAGGCCACCGTGTGGCAGGTGGTCGGCTCGATCCTGCCCGCAGTTCCGAGGGAGCAGATCCGGGGCGACAAGCACCCCAGGGAGCTGGGGGCAGACTCGGTGGACCGGGTCGAGATCGTGATGACGCTGCTGGATCAGCTCCGCATCGACCGGCCGCTGTCGGACTTCAACGACCTGCGCGACCTCGATCACCTGGTCACGGTGTTGCTCGCCTCAGAGAGGAACTGACCGATGCCGTACGGGATAGAAGCGCTCAACGTCTACGCCGGACTCGCCTGCATCTCGGTACCGGCCATGTTCGCCGGCCGCGGACTCGACCAGGACCGCATCCCCAACATCGCCATGTCGCAGCGCTCGGTCGGGCTGCCGTTCGAGGATCCGGTGACCAACGCGGTCAACGCCGCGCGCCCGCTACTGGACCGCCTCGACGAGCAGGCCCGGGGCGCTGTCGAAGTGCTGATCACCTCGACCGAATCGGGACTGGACCTGAGCAAGTCGGTGGCGTCCTACGTGCACGAGTACCTGGGACTGAGCCGCAACTGCCGGTTGCTGGAGGTGAAGCAGGCATGCTACGGAGCTACCTGCGCGCTGCAACTGGCGGCCGGCTTCCTGGCCCAGTCCGCGACACCCGGCGCGAAGGCATTGGTCATCGCCACCGACGTGGCTCTGGTGGACGAGCGGGCCGGTTATGCCGAGAGCGCCACCGGGCACGGTGCATCGGCCTTGCTGATCGGTGACGAGCCCACCGTGCTGGCTCTGGACGGCGGCGCGTACGGCTGTTACAGCTACGATGTACTGGATTCCGCCCGTCCGACGCCGGAGTTCGACATCGCCGACGGTGACCGGTCGCTGTTCGCCTACCTGGATTGCCTGGCCGGCAGTTTCGCCGACTACCAGGACCGCGTCGACAATGCTGACATCCTTTCCAGTTTCCAGCATCTCGCGCTGCACACGCCATTCGGCGGGCTGGTGCGGGCGGCCCACCGGATGCTGCTGCGCCCCTTCGGATTATCCGCACCGCAGGTCGAGTCCGACTTCGCCCGCCGGGTGGCGCCCTCGCTGGTCTACCCCGCTCTGACCGGCAACCTGTGTTCCGGTTCGCTCTACCTGGCGCTGGCAAGCGTGCTGGAGAACTCCGCCGATCTCGACGGGAGCGCTTCGCAGCGGATCGGGCTCTTCTCCTACGGGTCGGGCTGCTCGTCGGAGTTCTTCAGCGGCATCATCGACTCGCGGTCGGTCGCGGCGGTCAGGTCCATGGGCATCGGAGATCAGCTTGCCAGCCGCCGTGAGCTCGACTTCGCGCAGTACCTCGACCTGCTCCCGCACTCGTTGAAGGCACTGGTGCCCAGGCAGCACGCGGAGGTCGAACTCGGCCGTTGGTCGGAGTACCTCGATGCCGATCGCTCGCTGCTCGTGCACACCCGCACCAAGGACTATCACCGTGCCTACGAATGGCACGGGCCACTCGGCTCTCCGTGAGCGGGGCAGCACGGGCGTTCCGCGCCATCATCAGAACGTGACAGCAGAAGGGGTTCGACCATGGAGGACGCAGTGATGGCAGCCATTCGCCGCAGCGTGCTCGACATCTTTCCCGATCTCGATCCCGCGCTGGTGACCGAGGATCGGTCGCTGCAGGAACTCGGCTGCAACAGTGTCGATCGCGTCGACGTGGTGGCGATGACGATGGAAGACCTCGGAGTCAGCGTGGCCGCCTCGGATTTCCGCGGCGTCCGGAACATCGGCGCGCTGGCCACGCTGTTGCGCCGGCATGCATGACGGTGGTGGTTGTCACCGGAACCGGCGTCGTGTGTTCGATCGCCGCGGATCTCGTCGAGTTCGCCACTGCGCTGCGTGCCGGTAACTGCGGGATCAACTCCCGGCCTGACATGGTGTCCGATCCGATGCGGCCCTGGTTGGCGGCGGATCTGCCCGAGTGGAATTTCGCTCGGCGACTGACCGAGTCCGCCTCGTCGTCAGCACTCCACCCTGCCGTGCCGGAGATTGCCAGGCGTGCGGCTGGCCGGGCACCGGTCGGGGTTCAGATGTCTGTTGTCGTCGCGATGCAGGCGTGGGCGCAGGCGCGGTTGGCTGTGCATCCCGTCGATCCCGAGCGGGTGGCGGTCATCGTCGCCGGGCACAACCTGAACGGCAGCTCGGCGGCGATCGCCGCCGAGCGCCATGCCCGCAGCCCCGTGCACCTGTCACCTCGATACGCCCTGCAGTTCATGGACACCGACCACGTCGCAACCGTGAGCGAGGTGCTCGGCGTCCGGGGCGAGGGCTGCACCGTGGGCGGTGCGTCGGCCAGCGGCAACGTGGCGATCGTCCATGCCTGCCGGATGATCGCTGCTGACGCGGCCGATGCCTGCCTCGTGATCGGGGCGATGTCGGACCTGTCGGCGGCGGAGCGGCAGGCGTTCTACAACCTCGGTGTGATGGCCGGTGCCGTGTCGCGGTCTGACCCGCTGCGCCGGTGCCGGCCGTTCGACGTCAAGCGCGAGGGCTTCGTGCCAGGCGCCGGTGCTGCGTGCCTGGTGCTCGAATCAGCGGCATCGGCGGCGCGGCGCGGTGTGGAGGCGCTGGCCCGGATAGCCGGCTCGGCGATCGGCCTGGACGGCAACAGCCTGGCTGACCCCACGGTTGCGGGGGAGGTGTCAGTGATGCGACGAGCGTTGGCACGCGCCCGGCTCCGGCCGGGGCAGGTCGATTACGTCAACGCGCACGCAACGGCGTCCGTGCTGGGCGACGTGGTCGAACTTGCCGCGCTGGACGAGGTGTTCGGCGCCGACGGCCGTCCCTGGCTGAACTCCACGAAAGGGCTGACGGGGCACTGTCTGAGTGCGGCCGGCCTTGTCGAGGCCGTGGCCACCGTGGTGCAGCTGCGCGAGGGCTTCGTGCATCCCAACCGCAACCTGGAGGAACCGCTGGCCAGCCGCTGCCGGCTCACCGGTAGCAGCGCCGTGCCGGCTCGGCTGCGAGTCGCCGTGTCCAACGGATTCGGTTTCGGCGGCTTCAACTCCAGCGTGGTCTTCACGGATGCGGCATGACCCGCAACGGCAGAACCGCAGCGACGGCAGCGACCGGAATGGATGGCGCCGGGTATCAGGTGAGCGCCGCGCCGTCCTGGTTCAGCGGAAGCCGAGCCAGGACTTCCTGCGAGTTGCAGGTGTTCTGCTTCGCCCACGCCGGCGGCGGCGGAGCGACCTACTGGCCCTGGCGCCGGGCTCTGGCCCCGGCTTTCGAGGTGTGCCCGGTGGTGTTGCCCGGGCGGGAGTCGCGTAGCCGGGAGCCTGCGTTCAGCAGGCTCGAGCAATTCCTCGAGCCGCTGTGCGAGGCGCTCGTCGAGCGGATCGACCGGCCGTTCGCGCTGTTCGGACACAGCCTGGGCACCTTGCTGGCCTATGAGGCCGCCCGCCGGTTGACCGCGCGCGCACTGCCACCGCTGGCGCTGGTGGTGTCGGGACGGCGCGGTCCCTGGATCGACAGCACCCGCCGGCGATTCAGCGGCCTTGCCGACGCGGACTTTCTCGCCGCCGTGACGAAGCTCGGGGGGATGCCACCGGAGATCCTCGGCTCGTCGGAGTTGCTGGCCGCCCTGCTGCCGACCCTCCGGGCCGACTTCGAGATCAGCGAGAACTACCACCCGCAACCTGGCCCCGCTCTGAGCTGCCCGATCATCGCCTACACCGGCGCGGACGACCCGGAGGTCAACCGGATCGAGCTGATGGGCTGGGAGGAGGAGACCTCGGGAGAGTTCAGCGTCCGGGTGTTCAGCGGCAGCCACTTCTACCTCAGGGGTGGCCGCCCGGACGTGCTCTCGGCGCTGCGGGCCGATCTGCGCCGGTTGCTGCCCGGCTGATCCGCCCGCCTCACTTGCGGAATTCGCCGTCGGTCGCGTGCGGTAGAACGGTGATGCTGCGCGGCCGCTCGGCGAGCAGGCACTGTGCGGCCAGTGCGGCACGGACCTCACGCTCGACCCGAGTGCAGTCCTGGTTGGCGCGCACCGTCAGGTCGAACTGGTGGTCACCGTCGACCAGCAGGACCGAGGTGCTGGAGCCGACCACGCCGGGCACCTGCTGCACTACCGCCCGGATCGCGCTGAGGCTCACCTTCTCGCCACGGATCACCACGAAGTCGCTCAGCCGTCCGAGGAAGCGCAGGTAGCCGCTGTCGTCCATGCGAAACCGGTCACCGGTTGCGAGCACCCCGGGCGCCACCACGCTGCGCCGGGCTGAGCCGCCGATCTTGTCGGTGGCGATGGTGTCGGACTCGACCATGAGTTCGCCGGTCCCGTCCGATCGGACATCGCTGAGGCGGACGGAGGTATCCGGCAGCGCCGTTCCGACCGAGTCGAGCCGGCAACCGGGTTCGGCGTGCGCGGCCAGGGTGGCCACCCGTGGTCCTGCCTCGGTCAGCCCATAGGTCAGGTACAGCTCGCGGCCGGGGTTCAGGGCGAGCAGCGCACGCACCTGCTCGGGTGGAAGCTGGTCGCCGCCGACGGTGATCATGCGAGCCGTTGCCCCCAGCGCCCGGCCGTGGGCCAGCAGCATCCGGGCGGCGGTAGGCGTCACGGAACACGAGGTGACCGCGTGGGTGGTGACAGCGGACAGGTAGGAGGGCGCGATGAAGGGTGGCCCGACGATGACGAGTCGGGCGCCGGTGGCCAGCGCCGCGTAGGCCTGCGCGACGAGGGCGAAGGAGTAGAAGAGCGGCAGGCTGACCAGCATCGTGTCCCGCGCGTGCAGCCCCACCGCGCCGGCGTGCCGGCTGGCATTGCGCAGCAGCGAACCCCAGTGCTGGACACACGCGCTGGCCAGTCCCGACGTGCCTGAGGTGGGCATCAACACCGAGCCCGGCGGATAGCACCGGCCGGCCCCGAGCCGGACCGCCCGGTACGGGCCGACCGGGCCGGCGTCGGTCCCGCCGAGTTGGCCGGTGGGCGGGCGCGCGGCGATCAGCAGGGCGGCCCCGGTCGCCTGGGCGATGTCGTACAGCCGGCCCGAGCGGGACACCGCTGGAACGGCAAGCGGCGTCAGCCCGCAGAGCAGCGCGGCAAAGTGCAGGCTGAGCAGGTTGCGGCTGCTGCTGACCGCCAGGACGACGGCAGAGCCGGTGCGCAGGCCCAGCGAGCGCATCGCCGAGATCGCCTCGTCCAGCTCGATGAGCTGGGACGCGGGCAGTCCGGTGGCGTCATCGCAGCGATCCAGCAGCGAGAGCACCGACTCCAGTTGCGGGGCTTCCGCCGTCGGAGGGAGCACGGCGCTCACGCGGCCTGCTCCGAATGAAGGACGCAGCGCAGCCGATGGGCATCGGCGGACAGCTCGTGCTCCACCACCAGCACCCCGGTCGCGGCACCGTCGCGAAGCCACGCACGCGCCATCATGGCCGCAACCGGCAGGCCGGCCGCCGGCGCCATCGTCAGCAGCAGGGCCGGTCCCCGCAACCCGGAACGTATGCAGGCCAGCCCGGCCACCACCCCGGGGTTGGCACCGGCGAAGCGGATCGGCGAAACGCGGCCGGCGCGAGCGGTCACCGCGAGCCGGCCCATGGTCTCCGCGGTCGCGATCTCGCTCACCACCACCAGGCCGGTATGTTCGGGATCGGCCGCCCGGACGGTGGCCAGCTGGGCCTGCACCACCTCAGCGACCAGCCAGCCGACCGGGTCGGCGAACATCGACGGCCTGTCGTGCAGGTGGCCGGCTACCGCGGGCCGTTGCACGGTGAGCTCTGTCACCCGCGACTGCGCCGCGGTGCCCTTGGTGTGCCCAGCCGGCTCAGGCAGCGACATGGTCATCCCGCACGGCGAAGATCAGGCAGGTGTTGAAGCCGCCGAAGCCGATGGTCACACTGGCCCCGACACCGCCGACACCGCTGGTGTGACGGGCGCCCGTCAGCGCGACCGGCAAGGTCAGGGCTGGCAACGGATGGCGCAGGCCGGCCACCGGAGGTATCTGGCCGGTTCGCAGTGCGAGGATGGTGCAGACCGCTTCGATCGCTCCGGCTGCGCCGAGGCTGTGGCCCAGGGCGCCCTTGGTCGCGAAGAGCAGCGGACCATGCTCGGGAAACAGGGTGTTCAGGCTCCGGCACTCGACGTCATCATTGAGCACGGTCCCGGTGCCGTGGGCGCTGAGAAGGTCGATGTCACCGGCGTCGAGGGCAGCTGCCCGCAGCGCACGGCTGACGGCGAGCACGACGCTGTGACCGGATTTCTCAGGTGCCGTCAGGGTGAACGCGTCGTTGGCGGCGCCACCGCCGCACAGTACGGCCAGCGCCTGCCCGCCTCGGGCTCGCAGCGAGCCAGCAGACTCCAGCACCAGCAGCGCTCCGCCCTCGCCGGGGAGCATGCCGTCGTGGCCGACGTCGAAGGCGCGCAGCTCGGTCGGGCTCAGGGTGCCGAGTGCGGAGTGCCCGAGCCGCTTGGCGCTGCTCACGACGTCGACACCGCCCGCGACGCAGATCGTCGCCGGGTCGCTGCGCACCAGTTCGGCACCGACCAGAATCGCGTCGGAGCCGGCCGAACAGGCGGTGCTGAGGCTCACCGGAGGATGTGCCACGCCGGCCGCCGCCGCGGCGCGCACCGCCCACTCGGCGAGGGAGACCGCGGGCTCGTCCAGATTCGATCCGTAGCTGGTACCGAGCACGACACGAACGCGACCGTCATCGATGCTGAGATTACCGGCCAGGCAGGCGCGGCACAGCAGGTCGACCGCGAGCTCGTGCTGCCTGCTGGCCACCGGCCGGCTCAGGTCAGCGCCCGGAAGGCAGCCGGCGGCGTGGTTGCGAAGCTCGAACTCCCCTCGATGATCGCGCAGTCCGGTCCTTCCGGCCAGCAGCTGCTGCCAGGTGCCGTCGAGACCGTTGCCGAGCGGGGTCGCCCAGGCCATTGCGCTGACGCAGACCTCGCTGTCCGACGCCGCGGGCACGACCATCTCGTTCAGGCCGGCGTGGCCGCGGAAAGCCTGGTCGTGATCAGCCGCTCCACCAGGTCGGCTACCTGGCCCACCGTGCCGAAGTTCTCCGGAGCGAAGTCCGCCTCGGAGATCTCGATGCCGAACCTGGCCTCGCACTGCACTCTCAGCTCGACGAAGCCGACAGAGTCCAGGCCCAGAACGTCACGCAGGCCGTCCTGCGGCTGAATCTCCTCGGCCGGTATCTCTACGAAGACGTCGTCGATCAGGATGGCCTTCACGGCCTCGAGCACGCTCATGCACGATCCTTTCGATAGGTGCGACCTGACAGTGATCAGGCAGATGCGCTGACCCCGCTGAGGTGCTTCTCGACGAACCAGGCGACTTCCGGGGTGCGCATCAACTCGAAGTGGGGGACGTCGAACCAGGTGATCGGCCCGACCAGATCGGCCCACTGCTCCGGTGGCGCCAGGAAGAGGCCGAAGCCCGGCGAGTTGGAATTGGCGGTGGGTGCGCTGCGCCAGTGCTGCCGGGGATCCAGCGACATCGCACCGGCGAGCCAGTGCAGGTACCCGTTCACCAGGTCGGCGAAGCGCTGCGCGGCGGCGTCGCTGTTACCGCCCGCGCGAAGTGCCGGGCACAGTCGCTGTCGGAACAGCTCTCCGAGCTCGGCCGCAAGGGCCAGCGGCGCCGACCCCTCCCGGTCCCGGCCGAGAACCTCGGCCACCTCAGCCCGTTCGAGCTCGGTCATCTGGGGCTCGAGCCGCCTGGTCCAGCCGGCGATGTGATCGTTGAGCATGGAGGGGACCGGAATGCCCGGATCCAGCAGTATCAGGTTCGGCGCCTGCTGCCAGCCAGTGATGACGGCAGCCAACTCGGCGGCGTAGACGCTGCCGCCGCAGAATCCGACGACGGAACTAACCCGACGGCCGCTCGCCCGGATGTCAGCGGCCCACCTGGCCACCTGGTCGGCGCCGGTCATGCCGGCTTCGTCGCCGTAGCGAACCGGAGCGATCTCCCAGATGTTCTGATCGACCTGCACCATCGCGGTCAGGTCGTGGAATGTGGCTGCCGTGCGGCCGGTGGCAGCGAAGTCGGCAGTGATGATGAGTTCGTCGGCCTCGGCTTCCCGCAGCACCAGGCAGGCCTCAGGTAGCGCCATCAGGGCTCCTCTCGAATCGGGCCCGTGGCGTCGTGGCACGGTGGGGGATCGACCACAGCATCGCGGAGTTCACCGCGACGGCGCTGTGCAGTATTGAGCGCCTCACCGCGGCCGGTTTCGTACCATGGCAGCCATGACCGAATACGTTGCGCTGTTGCGCGGAATCAATGTGGGCGGCAAGGCCAAGCTCCCGATGGCGCAACTGCGGGAAGCGCTGACTGCCGAGGGTTTCACCGACGTTCGTACCTTGCTGCAGAGCGGAAACGTGGTCCTGGACGCAGCGCGGACCACGCCGGAAAAGTTGGAGATCCGGCTGGAGAAGCTCATCAAGGACCGGTTCGGACTGAACGTGTCGTGCCTGGTACGCACCGGCAGCGAGCTGCGTGACGCGCTGGCGGTGAACCCGCTGGCTGAGCTGGCCGATGATGGTTCGAAGATGATGGTGATCTTCCTGGACGCCGAGCCGGACCCCGCGCTGCTGGCCGAACACGACCCGGTTGCGCTGGACCCTGAGCGCATCGTGCGCAGGGGACGGGTGATCTACCAGTGGTGCCCGAACGGCATCCTCGAAGCTCCGCCGGTGCCCGCCTTCGTCGAGCGCAAGCTGAAGGTCAAGGCGACGGCGCGGAACTGGAACACCGTGACGAAGCTGCAGGCGATGCTGACAGGCTGACGGTGCTGCCGCCCCGCGGCACCGCCGGGCTGCCTCAGACCCCGTCGTAGGCGAGGGTGGCACTGGCACTCGGCGCGTCAGAAACCGACTCGTAGCCTCCGCTGCCGGTCAGCCCGGCCAGGTCGCCGGTGCCGGTTCCCGGTAGCACGCTCCAGCTGACCTTGGCGGTGCTCTCCTCGAAGGTTCCCTGCAGTGCCAGCACGAAAGTACCGGTCCTGCCGTCCAGGGTGCCGCTGAAGGTCTGCGTCCCGACGAACCGGGCGGCACCGTCCGCGGTATACACCAGCACCCAGCAGGCCAGCCCGGTTCCCTGCCACTGACCGCTGAATTCCGAGCGGGACGTGGCGCGGGTCAGCGAGGTGCCGCTGTCGAGGGTGTCGACCGGCGCCTCCTCCCAGTCGGACACGGTCAGGGCGCTGGTAGCGGTGTGGGACACGAGTTCTCCCCGGTTTCTCTTGACGTCCTCGATGCGGATCGGTACCCGTACTGAGCGTTCGTGCCACGCATGAGCGGCGCTGCTCCAAAGTGAGCAGACCACCGTGACCCGCGAGGCCAAGAGTGTGGTTGCGAGCAGTGAACCACCTGATCAGCGAGAGGACTACCGTGACCGAGACTCAGGCAGCGCCGCAGCTACACCCCGTGTTCGCCAAGCAGATCGACTGCTTGATGCGTCAGGACTTCGACGCACTGCTGGAAACCTTCCATCCTGAGATCGTGTCCCTGCGCTTCCAGGGCCCGGTATACGGCCGCGAAGGCGCCCGGGACCTGCTCAACCAGTACGAGGGCCTCGACATGGAGTTCGTCGGTATCGAGGAGTACGCGCACTGCGACGACATGATCATGACCCGGACGACACTGCGGGTGAAGGGTGAAGAGATCGTCGCGGTCGGCAGTTACGTCATCCGCGACGGCATGATCTGGCGCCAGTTCGGTTGCGACGAGGGCGGCGTGCGCGACTGGTGGGCCTAGTGGTCGCTGATTCCGCGATTCGGGTAGACCCCGCAACCGAAGCGTTCCTGGCCGAGGTAATGCCTGCCATCGTGGGGACCCGGCGGCAGTCGGGGGCGGTGAAGCTGACTCCGGTGTGGTACGAGTACCGCGCTGAGCGCTTCTGGCTCAACGGCTGGCGTGGTGCCCGCTGGCTGGATCAGCTGCTGTCCCAGGGCGGCGCCTCGCTGCTGTTCATCGATCCGAAGGACATGCATCGAGTCGTGCACGTCGAGGCGGAGCTGGCCTCGGCCACGACCGAAGGGGCAAGCCTTGCGCTGGACCGGCTGTCGCAGCGCTACCTGGGGCGCAACTACCGTGCCGCGGTTCCTCGGACCAGGGTCATCGTCGAGCTGGACCCGACGGAGATCCGCAGCACGATCGGTTGACCTGAGAGACTTCGATCTAGGGAGACTTCGTGGTGCAGGGCGATCCGGCACTCGAGGCTCGTCCGCGCTCGCCGGCTGCGCGTCGTGCCTCGGTGGCGGCGGTCTTCGATCGGGTAGCAGCGGAGTATGACCAGCTGTCGGTCGCATGGTTCTCCCCGATGGCGCGGGAACTGGTGCGGCTGCTGGAACCGATGCCCGGCGAACGCGCGATCGACATCGGCTGTGGCCGGGGCGCGGTGATGTTCGAACTGGCCGCCGCGCTCGGCGCAGGCGGCCGGGTTCAGGGAATCGACCTGTCGCAGAAGATGATCGAGCACGCACGCCGCGATCCACGCAATGGCCAGGCAGGCAGCGCGCCGATAGAGCTGCAGGTGATGGACGCGGCCACGCCAACCCTTCCCGAGGCGTGCCTCGACCTTGCGACGGCGTCGTTCGTGCTGTTCTTCCTACCCGCCCCGGTGCCGGCGTTGCGCGCCTGGCGCCGGTTGCTCGCACCGGGTGGCCGGCTGGGCGTCACGACGTTCGCCGCCCACCGCGGTGGGTGGCTGTCCGCGGCGCTGGCGCCCTACCTGCCACCGGGCCGGGCCGACGGCGCGCAGCTTCCGAGCCCGTTCGACTCCGATGCAGGGGTGGAAGGCCTGCTCAGCACCGCCGGGTTCGGCAGGATACGCACCGTCACGATCGAGTTGGCCCTGGAGTTCAACGGCGTGGCCCAGTGGTACGCCTGGTCCTTGTCGCACGGCCAGCGGGCTGTCTGGGAACGCATCGCCGAGGCTGACCGGCCGCGTGCGGTGGCGAGCGCGGCCGATGAGCTGCAACGGTGGCGCCGCTGCGACGGGACGATCGCGCTGACGGAGAGGGTTCGCTGCACGATCGGTCACCGGCCCATGACGACCTAGCGACCTGCCCGCGATCGCCTGCTGGCAGTCAGCTGCCACGGCACCTGGCTGCCATGTACGGAATCTGTAAGTACGACCCGTCCCACAGTAGAACTTGACACAAAACATTCATCGTTCCGTAGTCGTCGCCCGGCCGACAACGTACTTCCGCTGGTCTAGTTGTGTTCGTAGCTGTGCCACCCGAGGAGCCACTATGTTGTTATCTCGCCTTGCCGTCCTGGCACAGTACGGCACCGATACCGCCATGCCGGGCTGTTGGCCGTGACGTCGCTCATCGAGCCCGCCGCAGCATCGGGAAACCTGCTGCGACTGATGAGCGATATCCCCGGCTCCACCGTGGTAACCCTGGATCGCAAGCAGATCGTGTACGGCTGCCTCGACCGCGCCTCCGGCGTTTACCTGGTGGAACGGGGGCATGTGAAGGTCGTCGCGCCATCACGCGAAGGCAGGGAGTGCCTGCTGGGTATCTACAGCACCGGGGACCTGGTCGGCGAGCTGTGCCTGAACGGCGAAACTCGTGGCGAGACGGTGACCACCATGACGAAGGCGGTGCTCAGGCGCTTCTCACGGGCGCGGTTGATGTCCGCGCTGGACGACGCCAGCGTGCGGGAGGAATTCGTTCGCTACCTGGTTCACCGGCTGGTCGAGCAGCAGCAGATGATCACTCACTTCGTCACCGCGGACAGCGAGTACCGGCTCGCCGCGGTCCTGCTGCATGTCACCCGCAAGATGGGCCGCCGCAGTGGCCCGCTGTTGATCCTGGATGCGCGGATCACCCAGGAGGAGCTCTCCGGAATGGTAGGCACGACCAGGTCGCGAGTAGGCCTTTTCCTCAAGCATTTCATTGATTCGGGCATGGTGTTGCGCAGCCAGGACGGGGTGCTGGCCGTTCACGAGCAACGCCTCGAGGCGTTCATGGCGATGTCCTGAAGAGAACGGCGCAGCCCGGTCGGTCAGCAGCGCGGATCGTGCCATGAGCGGCGATGCCGGTCGGTCGGCAGCCTGAACGGCCGGTGCGGAGCCGAGTTCCACAGCAAGCCCCGCGCCGGCCGTCCTGGGCTGATCAGGCCGATTCAGACCTCATCTGACCGAGCATGCCCGCCGCGTGCGGGATGAGCACCTCGTCGTGGAACGTTCCGTCGACGAACATCGTGGAGAACGAATCGTCACGGAACGCGTCATCGGTGGCGCCCAGCTCGATCAGGGCCAGGTAGTCTGCCAGGCTGTTCAGGTGGATCAGCCAGTGGAGCCGGTCCTGGATACCGAACTGCTCTTCGTACAGGAACACCGTGGCAACACCTCGTTGCTGGGTATTCGTGTACTCAGCGATCTGACGAGCGAAGTCCCGGCCCTTCGACCGGAACTCATGTTTGAGCTGAC
>NZ_DASVQG010000002.1:0-1588 GCF_036389215.1 Jatrophihabitans sp. | reverse complement strand
CCTGCCCGAACAGCGCCTTCATCTGCGCCTCGCCGACCGGCTGCCCGGCAGACACCCCGCTCAACCCAGCTAGTACTCCAGCCGTAGATCCTTTGATCATGAAGGTCCTGCCGCTTGGCGGTGGTAGTGACTGACGCGGGCGCGGTGTTGATGTCGTCGCCGCCAGCAGGACCAGGCCTGCGGATCGGCGGACCGGCGGCTCGGTTCGATGACCAGCCGGAGCATTAGGCGCTGCAGCTCGTTGCAGGTCAGCGGGATCAGCCCGCTCGGTGGCGAGCCGGCGGCGTGTTCGCCGGCGGCGAGGACGACGAGCAGGGCGTAGGCGAGCATCGCCAGCAGCGTCCAGCGCCGCCACGGCAGCCAGCGGCGCACCTGGTGCTCATCGAGGCCGGCCAGGCCCTTGCCGCCCTGGAAGCTTTCCTCGATCGTCCAACGACGCCCGGCGACGGCGACCAACTGGGTCAGCGGCACCGGGGTGGGTGCGTAGCAGTGGTAGAAGGCCAGCTCGCCGGTGCGCCGCGAGCGGCGGATCAGCAACCACCAGCAGCCGGGACGGGTAGCGCGGTCGGAAGGGGGGAGGTCGATGCAGGCCCAGTCGTAGTACCGCTGTCCCTTCACACCGGGCCCGGCCGAGAGCCGCTGCCAGGCGCGGGCAGGCAGGGCGGCGGCCAGGACGTCCGCGCGGATCGGTCCGGCCGCCGTGGGCAGCCGTCGGTTGCCGGCGATGGCCAGCACATAGCCGATCGGCCGCGCCTCGAGCGCGGCGCGCAGGTCTGGATCGGCGCCGTAGACCTCATCGCCGGCCACCCAGCGCGCGGGCACCTCGGCGTCCAGCGCGCGGTCCAGCATCGCGGTCGCCAGCGCCGGCTTGGTCGCAAACTTCACCTCGGCCGGCACGCCGGCGTTGGCGCAGCGGACCGGGTCGTCGGTCCAGGACTTGGGAAGGTAGAGCTCTCGGTCAATCAGCGCATGTCCGCGCTCGGCGGAGTAGGTCAGATAGACCGCGACCTGCGAGTTCTCGATCCGTCCGGCGGTGCCGGTGTACTGACGCTGCACTCCGACGGTGCGGCTGCCCTTCTTCACATCCCCGGTCTCATCGATCACCAGGACCGCACCGGGATCGGCGAGATGCTCGACGATGTAGTCGCACAGGTCCTCGCGGACCCCGTCGGTGTCCCAGCCGGCGCGAGCCAGCAGATGCTGCATGCCATCCGGCGTGGCATCGCCGGCGTGCTCGGCGAGCGTCCAGCAGTTCTTCCGCGGCAGATCCGCGAGCAGCCCGAGTACGAAGGCGCGCACCCGACGCCGCACTTCCACCCGGCCGAATCGGCCGGCTATCCGATCCAGCAGCTCATCGATCCCGGCCTGCCAGGCGGCAGGTCCTACCCTGACACCCGCGGTCACCGCGGGCTCTGTCGCAGTCCACACACCCGACGATGGTCACGCGGTGGCCGCCCCTCACAGCCCAAGCAAGATCAAGCGATCTACGGCTGGAGTACTAAGCTCAACCCGGAGGACATTCCGCCGCATGCCATTGATTGATGCCGAGACCACTCTGATGCGTTCATCCTGTCGTGCGCCGTTCACC
>NZ_DASVQG010000001.1:0-3701 GCF_036389215.1 Jatrophihabitans sp. | reverse complement strand
TTCCCTGCTGGTCAGCTGCGGAGCGGCACTGGCACTGACGGAGTTGGGGCTCAGCGCACTGGGTTGGGAGACCCAGACCCAGCGGCTGCCCAATCCGGCCGATCCTGACCTGCTGGCCGAGTTCCGGGTTATTCAGCGCAGACCGGCGGACCCTCATGAAGTGGAGATGTTCGCAGCAGCGCAGCGGCGGCAGAGTGACCGCAGGCCGTTTCGGTCCCAGGACGTCGCACCGGATGCAATCGGAGCGCTTCGCGCAGCGGCGGCGGCCCCGGGTGTCCACGCCGACTTTCCGGTACGTGCCGAACAACGCGTCAACTTCGCGGTGGCGGTGAGCTGGGCCGACCGGACGGAGAAGAAGGACCCGGAATACATCGCCGAGATGAACCGTTGGCTGCGCGAGTCTGACGTACATACCGACGGCGTCCCGACGGGTGCGATACCTCATGTTCCGCCAGGGCAGGCGCGTCATACCGATGTGCCCTTGCGTGACTTCGAGATAGGTGTATCGGGTCGCCTACTCATCGAACGCGATGTGGACGAGCACCCGCTGATCGCAGTCCTGCTGACCGAGTCCGATACCGGGCTCGAGCAGTTGCGGGCCGGTGAGGCAATGATGCGGTTGATGTTGGAAGCTGAATTGCTCGGACTGGGTACCTGCCCATTGAGCCAGGCCGTAGACCTGATCGCGTTCCGCAGCCGGATACGGACATTGATGGGCTGGCAGGGGCTTCCCCAGATGATGCTTCGAATCGGCTACCCGGTACCCGGAGGCCCGGCGCCAACTCGGACTCCCCGCCGCCCCGTCGCGGACGTTCTCGTCGTCCTGACGAGCTGAGTGGCGGATGCCACCGCCGCTATCCGGCTGAGCGGCACGGCCGTGACCTTCGGCCCTTCTGCGAGGCTGGCGTGCCGGTAGATCTTGATAGGCATGGGACTTGGAGAGATGAGTGAGGACATCGTCATGATCAACTCATTGGCAACCCGCGCTGAACTGCTTCGCAGGGCAGCTGAACAGGCATTGCTGGCCCCGTCGGTTCACAACACCCAGCCCTGGCGCTTCGTCCTGACGTCTGACGCCTTGGAGATCCACTCGGACCCACGCCGGCAACTGCGCGTTCTCGACCCCAGCGGACGGCAACTGATCATCAGCTGCGGATGTGCCCTGTTCAATGTTCGGGTGACGCTGGCAGCACGCGGATACCATCCGGTCGTGGAGCGGTTCCCGGACCCGAATCGCCGAGACCTCCTCGCGCGGGTCTCGCTCGCATCCGAGCCGGCTGCCGAGCTTGTGATCGGAACGCTGGACCGCTACATCATCAGTAGACAGACCAACCGGCGCCGTTTCACCGATGAGACGGTACGCCCAGAGGTCATCTCGCAGCTGATGGAGTGTGCCGTGGACGAGGAGACGATGCTCTTTCACGTGCGGGCCATGAACCATCGTCTTGCCGTAGCGAGGTTGAGCCACGAGGCTGACGCGGTGGAGAACGCCGATCCGGCGTATCGCGCCGAACTTCGAGCATGGACCAGCGACGACTCCAAGCGCCACGACGGCGTTCCTGCCGTGGCGGTGCCCCGTGTCACCGGCAATGCTCAGGACGACATACCGATCCGCGATTACGACACCCGGGGCACGGGTGGGCTGCCGCCTGAGACGCGCTCCAGCGTGAACCAGTCGCTGTTCATCCTGGGAACCAGCAATGATGATCCGCTGTCCTGGTTGCGGGCCGGTGAGGCCCTCGAGCGATTGTGGTTGGAGGCCGCCAGGAATGGTTACGCCATCAGCTTGTTCACTCAGGTCATCGAACTCCCCTACTTCCGGGAGCGGTTGAGGACTGAGCTGGGACTCACCACGCGTCCGCACATCCTGATGCGGATTGGCAAAGCGCCGATAACCTCGTCCTCGATGCGCCGCCGGCTGCAGGATGTTCTGATCGACAACACCGCGACTGCTGACTGAACCCGCCAACGTCGCTCTGCCGGCTGGGCGCCTGATCCGCCAGGCCCTTGGCCTCCTCTCCGGATCTGCTCCGGGTGAAAACTGCCAAGCGGGTGAGGGACTCGGGCCGGCGACACCTGGGCGAACTGCTGTTCATGCTCGGCCTGGGGCCTCGGCAGGATCTGGGCGAAGCTGCCCTTCGTCAACCGGCCCCGCTTGGGAGTTGAGGACCTTGGTCCCGGCAACCCGGGTCTTTCTTCAGCAGTGCCGGCCAGCCCGGACCGAGATAGTTAATCCATCAACTCACCCAAGGGAGAACTCATGAAGCGCAGGACGTTCGACCAGCTGGCCAGCGCGGCCGGCCTCTTCCTCGCGGCCGTCCTGGTGGTGGCCGGATCGCTGCTGGTGTGGGCGCACAACTTCGTCGATCACGAGGTGCACAGCCAGCTCGCCGCCCAGCAGATCTACTTCCCGGCCAAGGGCAGCCCGGCCATCGCCGGCGCCGAATACGCCCCGATTCGCAAGTACGCCGGCCAGCAGTTGACCACCGGGGCGCAGGCCAAGGCGTACGCCGACCACTTCATCGCCAACCATCTCAAGGAGATCGGCGGCGGCAAGACCTACTCCCAGCTGAGCTCCCAGGCCCAGGCCAACCCCACCGACACCAAGCTGGCCGGCACCGTGCAGACGATGTTCCGTGGCGAGACGCTGCGCGGCCTGCTCCTGAACGCCTACGCCTTCGGCACCATGGGGATGATCGCCGGAATCGCCGCGATCGCTGCCTTCCTCGCCGCGGCCGTCATGTTCGTGCTGGGCCTGCTCGGGCTGCGCCACAGCCGCCGGGTGCCGGCGACCGAGGAGGTCCTGGCCAATCGCCAGCGCGGTGCCACGGCGGATCGCGCACTCGCCAACAGCTGAGCCGGCCAACAGCTGAGTACACAACGTCACCAGGAGGGCGCCCTGTCACCGACAGGGCGCCCTTCGCCATCACGAACGGAAGAAGAACACCGATGAGCAGCAACGCAGCGGTTCCCCAGTGCCCGCTCAGGCCAGGCCAGGCATGCACGCCCTGCCTGCCGGGCGCGACCGGGCCACAGGACTGCGGTGCGGTGTACCTGGTGTTCTCCGACCCGGACCTGCGGGCAGAGCTACACCGGCGCACGATTGCCGGACGGGAGAATCGCCGTGGCGTCCGCGTCTGAGGACCTGGCGGTCCGGCTGGCCGGCCGGCGATCGGCCGCCGAGGTGCATGCCTTGTGGCAGCGGGTGATGCCGCCGGTCGGGGACAACACACCGTGGGACCCGGCGCAGCTTCGGCCGCTACCAGAACCCGCTCGACGATGGCTGGAGCATGCCCTGTCGCCGGGCATTCCGCTGTACCGCGCCGTGGCCCTGCGGATGCACGGCCACATCCGGATCGGGCGATGGCTGCCATTCCAGGCCGTCCAGCTGCACGCCCCGCCGCGCGGGTACCTGTGGGTGGCCAAGGCCGGCTTCGGCCCGGTCAGCATCCGGGGTTATGACTGTTATGCCGACGGCACCGGCCGGATGCGGTGGCGGGTGTTCGCGGTGCTGCCCCTGCTCCACGCCACCGGTCCTGACATCGATCGCAGTGCCGCCGGCCGGGTCGCACTGGATGCCTTCGCGGTGCCGAGCAGCTGGCTCGGGCCCGAGGTGACCTGGCAACCCGGCGCCTGCGGGGACAGCGCCCTGGCGCAGTGGCGGATCGGCAGCTGGACGATAGCCGTGCACATCGACGTGG